>NZ_JANCOU010000001.1:0-467296 GCF_024295665.1 Streptococcus sp. CF8_St5-17 | reverse complement strand
GCGCTTCCTGATCCCCTGCAGCACCGATAGGCTTAGTATATTCAGGAATATCTACGATAGGAGCCGCTTGTTCCCCTGCAGTACCGATAGGCCCAGCATATTCAGGAATATCTACGACAGGCGCTTCCTGTTCCCCTACGGTTCCGATAGACTCAGTGTATTCAGGAATATCCACGATAGGAGGTTCCTGTTCTCCCGCAGTTCCAATTGGGTCAGTATATTCAGGGATGGTTACTACTGGAGCAGACTCGTCACCTTTGCTTGTAACAACTTGCTCTTCTACAGGTGCAGTTTCCCTTTTTGGAAAGACTGTTACAATAGTACTGCTTCGTGTTTCTCCTAGGATAGCATAAGCTTCTATTGGATTGCCGGATTTACGGTCCGTAGTTTCAGGGATGTCGATTTGAATCTTGTTATCCTTTATGCTTAATACAGTTTGTTCGCCAGAAGTGACAAGATGATTATCATCGACTTTTCTTAAGACTAGGGAATCCGTAATACCAGGGAATGTCACAGCTACAGCATCCCAGTTACCAGTTGGTAAAGTTAGTGTTACTTTCTTATCTTCTACCTTTATAGGTTCGAGGCTTGGTGTATCTAATGATACTGATGGAGCTTTTAGAATATCGAATGAGTCCAGGGAGATTTTCTTTCTACCGTCTGGAGAATCTGGGTCCACTTTTAAAGTTAGAACGTGATCGCCGTCTGCTAGATTAGTGAATTCACCAATCAAAGCTCCTTTTTCGGTAGCTCCGGCAGTGTAGAAGTCAAGGCTCGGCATTTCTTTTCCATCGAGTGTCACAAGTGCCTTGCCAAGAGCTGAAGTTTTCAGACCATAGATACGAATACCTGTACCAGAGAATGGGATTCTTGCAGTTGCTTCAGGAGCAAGACTATCGTCTGCATTAATATCTGCATATTTCTCTGTAGAAGCATAGAGTTCCGCATCAGTCCAGTCTTTAAATGCTGAGCCGTACTGGATACGAGAATCACGATCATCTATCTTTTCTACTGTTCCTCCTTGTCCTGGGAAGACCTTGAAGTAGTCTAAGGAAATTTTTGAGCGTTCACTTCCACGTCCCTTATGTTCACGCTTAACAGTGATAGTCATAAGGTGAGGGCCTGAAGATAGATTTGTATAACGACCGATTAGGACACCCTTTTCAGTAGCTCCAGCCGTATAGAAGTCAAGCTCACCAACAGATTTGCCATCGATGGTAACCTCAGCAAGTCCTAATTGAGAAGACTTGAGTCCGTAAATTTCAATACCAGGTCCATTGAAAGGAATGGTTGCTGTTGCCTCCTTATCGGAATAGTTCCCATTTGAGATATCGGCGTATTTTTCTGTTCCGCCAAAGAGTTCTGAGTCAGACCAATCTCCAAAGGCAGCACCATACTGAATGCGAGAGTCACGATCGTCCATTAGCTCACTAAAAGCTGAGATTGAAGCGGTATCTGAAATAGATGTTGAGTGCTCTCCTAAAACTGCTTGGACTGTATATGTATAAGCGTGGCTTGAATCAATAGAACGATCGACGAAGTGAGTTTGGTTGGTTGTAAACTCACGGACGGTAGAGTTTTGACTATTTTCATCCTTGCTTTCTCGACGAATAATATAGTGAGTTGCTCCCTCGACTGCATTAAAGTTGAGTTCAGCAGTTGTTGAATCTTTTCGTTGGGCAGTCAGACGAGTAATACGGCCAGGGAAGTTTTCAAAGGTAATGACATCGCCCTTTTGAGTAGCAAGTTGAATGCGGTTGTCTTTGATGCGGGTAGCTTGTACTTCCTTACCGTTAACCTTGATAAGGCTAGCTTCGATATTTGGATAGTCTACGACTAAGTCTCCACCAACATTAGAAAGGAAAGATAGGGTTTCAAGATTTTTTTCTTTCCATTTCATGCTGACTTCAAAGTTACCACGAGCTACTAGACCTGAGACTTGACCATCTTTCCATGCATCTGGAAGGGCTGGTAATGGGGCAATGTAGCCTGTGTGAGATTGAAGGAGCATTTCTGCCATACCGCTGGTTGCACCAAAGTTCCCATCAATTTGGAAAGGCGCGTGCGTATCCCAGAGGTTTTCTAGAGTTGAGGATCTGAGTTGTTCTGCCAGCAAACGATGGGCACGATTTCCATCTAGGAGACGAGCCCAGAGGTTGATTTTATTAGCCTTAGACCAACCGGTACCACCATCTCCACGATGGTTTAGGGTTGCGCGTGCTGCTTCCAGATATTCAGGCTGATCTTTGCCAAATAAGGTTCCTGGGAAGAGCCCAACCAGATGAGAAACGTGACGGTGATGGTTTTCAATTCCTTCATTAGTGAATTGAGGACTGTCTTCTTCGTACCATTCCTTGATTCGGCCATCTTGGTTGATATGAAGTGGTTTGAGCTTGTCAAATTTAGCCTTCACTTCTGTCACCAAATCTTGGTCGACATTGAGATGATTGGCTGCTTCCATATAATCATGGAATAACTGCCAAACTAGAGATTGGTCAAAGGTATTCCCAATCGTGATAGTTCCGTGCTCTGGCGAGTAAGATGGAGAAGAAACCCAACGGTCACTGGCCTTGTCGTAGTGCAAGAAGGAGTTCCAGAACTTAGCTGTTTCCTTGAGCATTGGATAAATCTTTTCTTTGAGATAAGTTTCATCCTTGGTGAATTTGTAGTAGTCATAGACGTTCTGCATCATCCAAGCATTGGCAGCTGGAGACCAACCCCAATAGTAGTTCCAACCAGGAGTAGTCCAGCCAAATGGTGTCGCCTGGGTATGAACCAGCCAACCGTTTTCTTGACCTTCTTTGGACTCGATACCTGCATATTCTTTAGCAGCGATACGGCCATAGTAACGCATATCATCGATATAATTGATCATTGGCTTAGCCGTTTCTGCAAGATTGTTCATGTAGGCAGGCCAGTAGTTCATTTGTAGGTTGACATTGAGGTGGTAGTCAGAATTCCAAGGTGGATTGTCTACAGCATTCCAGACTCCTTGCAAGTTGGCAGGAAGGGCATCTGTCCGGTCACGAGAAGAACTGATGAGTAGATAACGTCCGTATTGGAAGAAGAGTTCTTCTAGTTTTTGTCCTTTTGTTGGATTATAGGTTTGAAGAGCTTCTTTTGTAGTTTGATTAGACTTGCTACCGCCGAGGTTTAGTTGAACACGATTGAAAAGACTTTGGTAATCCTTGATGTGGTCATTTTTCAGAGTCTCATAGTTTTTGGCTTTGGCAGCTTCTACGATAGATTTGACAGTCTTTTCTACATCAATATCCTTGCGGTAGTTGGTTTTCGGATTTTGAGCAAAATTAGTCTTGGCGCTGAGTAGCAGTGTTGCATAACTTGCTCCTGTAACTGTCAAATAACCATCTTGAGCAGTGACTTGTCCGTCTGTTTTGATACCAAGATAAGAGGCAAATTTAAGACCGTTGTCTTTGACAGTTCCCTTGAGTAAAATACCATTAGAATCAACGCTAACAGTCCCTTGTTTGTATTTAGAATTCTCCCAAGAATAATCTCCATTAGCAATCAAATCTTCAGTCAAGCTATTCCAAAGTGTAAAATCAAGCGTCTTATCTCCCTTTTTAGTCAAATGGGTAACAGTGACGTCATCTGGATAACTAGAGAAGGTTTCTCGTTTGAAACTTGTCCCATCTTGAGTATAAGAGGTAGTTGTGATAGCTTCAGAAATATCTAAGCCACGACGATAGTCGGTAACGTTCTCCAAGCCTTTCTTTTGGTTGTTAAAGACCATGAAGATATCACCAAAAGATAGGTAACGACCATACTGAGCATTGTTTGGACCCACTAGGTTGCGCTCTGCCAATTGTTTGGCTTTTTGGCGGTTTCCTTCTTCCAAGGCTTTACGAATTTCTGCCAAAACCTTATAGCGGTCCTGATAGTTCCCTCCATTGTAGTCAGTGCTATCAGGTTGTGGCCCACCAGACCAGAGAGTTTTTTCATTGTATTGGATTCTTTCTTCACCGATTAATCCAAAAACCTTAGCCCCCATTTCACCGTTTCCGACAGGCAAGGCTTGTTTTTCCCAGCCGTCATAAGAAGGAGCAGTTGGTTGGTCGTAATGAAGTTGATAGTTTTCTTGCTTAGTCATAGGAAGTTCGGGCTTTTCACTCTCCTTATTTTCAGAAGGTTCAACTACAGCGTTAGTCTCTGATTGATGATGTGTTTGAGGTAATTCCTTTTCAGGTTTTACCTCTTTGTCAGCTAATTCAGTAGAAGGATGAGTGTCTGTGCTTGGCTGATTCTCCGTCTTTGCTTGACTTGGTTCCTCTACTTTGACATCTACTTTAACCGTCGTCTCACTAACATTCGTTTGATTGTCCTTCACTTCGAGGCTATCAGCAGCTACATTCTGTGTTGCTAGAAAAACAGCTCCCAGTAGAACAGAAGCAGTTCCAACGGTCAACTTTCGGATACTATACTTACAGGATTTTTCCCAATAGCTCTTCTCCATAAAAACTCCTTTCTCAAATCTGTAAGCGCATACATTTTTTGGTAAAAAAAATAAGCCTTGCAGAAAGATGTTTCCTTTGATTTGTATAATCTTAATATAGCAAATAAATCCAACCATTGCAAGGTTTTTTCGGAAAAACTGAATTATTTTACCAAATTTTAGTTCTTTTTTTTATTTTATTGAATTAAAAAAGATTAGAGTAGAAAAAGAATTTGAGTAATGCCCTACCCTTTTGGAAGCGTAAATCAAACTAGTCAGGCGTGGGACTTTATGGTATAATATAGAAGATTCAAAAAGAAACAGGAGAAATATTATGGACCTTATTTTAGCAATTGTCTTGATTGTTTTAGCTTTTCTTGGTGGAGCACTTGGAGGAATGTACTTGGTGCGCAAGCAAATCGAAAAAGAATTTGCTGATAACCCACGTTTGAATGCAGAAGCAGTTCGTACTCTGTTGAGTGCAAATGGTCAAAAACCAAGCGAAGCTAAGGTACAACAAGTGTACCACCAAATCATTCGCCAACAAAAAGCAGCCCTCGCTAACAATAAAAAGAAATAAATAGGAAAAGTCTGGGATGAAAGTTCCAGACTTCTCACTATGTTCAACTGATATTTAGAACTAAGACTTTTTCCTTGCATTCTATTGATATTTGATTATGATTAAGTTGGAGACAACTGATGACGAATCAGTCGGTCGGAAATTTCAGTAAGAAATGTAATGATAATGAACTATCAATCAGAATAATAAGACTAGAAAGAAGACTATATGGATAATCGACCAATCGGTTTTTTGGACTCTGGTGTTGGGGGCTTGACTGTTGTGCGTGAGCTCATGCGTCAGCTTCCTCATGAAGAAATCGTCTATATTGGAGATTCGGCACGGGCGCCATATGGCCCTCGTCCTGCTGAGCAAATTCGTGAATATACTTGGCAGTTGGTCAACTTTCTTTTGACCAAGGATGTCAAGATGATTGTCATTGCTTGTAATACAGCAACAGCAGTCGTCTGGGAAGAAATCAAATCCAAACTTGATATTCCTGTTCTTGGAGTGATTTTGCCTGGTGCTTCAGCAGCTATCAAAGCAAGTCAGGGTGGGAAAATCGGAGTGATTGGAACACCGATGACCGTACAATCAGATATCTATCGTCAAAAGATTCATGACTTGGATCCAGATTTGCAGGTTGAAAGTCTGGCTTGCCCCAAATTTGCTCCTTTGGTCGAGTCAGGTGCTCTATCGACCAGTGTGACCAAGAAAGTCGTATACGAAACCCTACGTCCTTTGGTTGGAAAAGTGGATAGCTTGATTTTAGGTTGTACTCATTATCCGCTCCTCAGACCTATCATCCAAAATGTCATGGGCCCTAAGGTACAACTAATCGATAGTGGAGCGGAGTGTGTTCGCGATATCTCGGTCCTACTCAATTATTTTGAGATTAATCGTAGTCGAGATGCGGCACCACTTCAACACCGTTTTTACACAACTGCAAATAGCCAAAGTTTTGCTCAAATCGGAGCAGAATGGCTGGAAAGAGATATTCATGTGGAGCATGTAACATTATGACAAACAAAATTTATGAATACAAGGATGACCAAGACTGGTATGTTGGATCCTACAGTGTTTTTGGTGGCATTCGGACTTTGACGGATGATGAGTTAGAGTTTCCGCTATTTGATTTGGCCAAAATCTTTCGAGATGAGGAGCGAGGGTTTCCGCTTTCAGTTACCGTTTTACGATATGGTTCAGCCTACCGCTTACTCTCTTTTGTGGTAGATATTCTCAACCAAGAAGCGGACCGAAACTTAGAAGTTATTCAACGTCAGGGTGCCTTGCTCTTAGTTGAAAATGGACAACTTCTGCATGTAGAATTGCCTAAAGAAGGAGTCAATGTTCAAGACTTTTTCGAGACAAATAAAGTCAGAGAAACCTTGTTGATTGCAACTCGTAACGAGGGCAAGACCAAGGAATTTCGAGCTATCTTTGACAAACTAGGCTATGACGTAGAAAATCTAAATGATTATCCAGACCTACCTGAAGTAGCAGAAACAGGTATGACCTTTGAAGAAAATGCTCGCCTCAAGGCTGAAACTATTTCTAAATTAACAGGAAAGATGGTTCTAGCAGATGATTCTGGTCTTAAAGTCGATGTGCTTGGTGGCCTACCAGGTGTCTGGTCAGCTCGCTTCGCAGGAGTGGGAGCCACTGACCAGGAAAATAATGCTAAACTCTTGCACGAATTAGCTATGGTCTTTGAACTAAAGGACCGTTCAGCTCAATTCCATACAACCCTGGTCGTAGCTAGCCCAGGTAAGGAAAGCTTGGTTGTCGAAGCTGACTGGCCAGGCTACATTAACTTTGAACCTAAGGGTGAAAATGGTTTTGGTTATGATCCACTCTTCTTAGTAGGAGAAACTGGTAAATCATCAGCTGAATTAACCCTCGAAGAAAAAAATAGTCAATCCCACCGTGCCTTAGCCGTTAAGAAACTTTTGGAGGTATTTCCATCATGGCAAAGCAAACCATCATTGTAATGAGTGACTCCCACGGAGATAGCTTAATTGTAGAAGAAATCCGTGACCGCTATCTGGGGAAAGTTGATGCCATTTTTCATGATGGTGACTCGGAACTTCGCCCAGACTCACCCCTCTGGGAAGGAATCCAAGTAGTCAGAGGAAACATGGACTTTTATTCAGACTATCCAGAACGTTTGGTGACTCAACTGGGTCCTACCAAGATTATCCAGACTCATGGACATTTGTTTGATATTAACTTCAATTTCCAAAAGCTTGATTTTTGGGCTCAAGAGGAAGATGCAGATATCTGTCTTTATGGGCACTTGCATGTTCCAAATGCTTGGATGGAAGGGAAGACCCTTTTCCTAAATCCTGGTTCTATTAGTCAACCACGTGGGACCATCAGAGAATGTCTCTATGCCCGTGTAGAGATTGATGATAGCTACTTTAAAGTGGACTTTTTGACACGGAACCATGAGGTCTATCCAGGCTTATCCAAGGAGTTTGCTCGATGATTGCCAAAGAGTTTGAACAGTTTTTACTGGAGCAAGAGGAAACCTTTTTAACTCCTGCTGAAAATTTGGCTGTGCTCATTGATACTCACAATGCAGATCATGCAATTCTCCTCCTTAGCCAGATGACCTATACCAGAGTGCCAGTCGTGACTGATGAGAAAAAATTCGTCGGAACTATTGGTCTTAGAGATATCCTTGCCTACCAGATGGAGCAGGGATTGAGTCAAGAAGCTATGGCAGATACGGATATCGTACACATGGCCAAGAAGGACGTTGCAGTGGTAGATCCAGATTATACATTGACAGATGTTTTACATAAGTTAGTGGATGAATCTTTCCTACCAGTCGTTGATAAGGATGGAATTTTCCAAGGGATTATTACACGGAAATCAATCCTTAAGGCTGTCAATGCCCTTCTGCATGATTTTAGTAAGGAATATGAGATTCGAAGCAAATGAGAGAATGGATTTCAGTATTTTTAGAAGAAAAGCAAAATCTATCTAGTAATTCTAAACAGTCTTATAAGTATGACTTGGAGCAGTTTTTAGATCTTATTGGAGAACGAATCTCTGAGACAAGTTTAAAAATCTACCAAGCTCAATTATCAAATTTTAAAATGAGTGCCCAAAAGCGGAAAGTTTCTGCTTGCAATCAATTTCTCTTCTTTTTGTACCAAAAAGGGAAGATTGGGACCTTTTACCGTTTGGAATTACCCAAACAGGCTGAGAAAAAGCCAGGGAAGTCGGAACTTTTAGACCTCAGTTCTTTCTGGCAAGAAAGTGCTTATCCAGAAGGACGCTTACTAGCCTTGTTAATAGTAGAGTTGGGCCTCTTGCCGAGTGAAATCCTAGCCTTAAAAACAGGGGATGTGAACCTAGATTTTCAAGTTTTGAGAGTCAATAAAGCTTCTCAACAAAGAATCTTGAGCCTTCCCCAAAATTTGCTTGCAGAGTTAGAGCCCTTGATGGGGCAGACCTATCTCTTTGAAAAAGCTGGGAAACCGTACTCCCGTCAATGGGCCTTTCGTCAGTTGGAAGCTTTTTTAAAGGAAAAAGGTCTTTCAGATTTATCTGCCCAAGGATTGAGAGAACAGTTTATATTAAGACAAATCGAAGAAAAGGTTGACTTGTACGAAATCGCTAAAAAATTAGGATTAAAGACAGTCATGACCTTAGAAAAATATAGATAATGGATATTAAATTAAAAGATTTTGAAGGGCCTTTGGACTTGCTCCTACACTTGGTTTCAAAGTATCAGATGGATATCTATGATGTGCCGATCACAGAGGTTATCGAGCAATATCTAGCCTATATCTCGACATTACAAGCCATGCGTTTAGAAGTTGCAGGCGAATACATGGTGATGGCTAGCCAACTGATGCTGATTAAGAGTCGCAAGCTCTTGCCCAAGGTTGCAGAAGTGACGGATTTAGAGGATGACCTAGAGCAGGATCTCCTTTCTCAGATTGAAGAATACCGTAAATTTAAACTTTTGGGAGAGCAGTTGGAAGTGAAGCACCAGGAACGAGCTCAATATTACTCAAAAGCACCTACAGAGTTGATCTATGAGGATGCAGAACTTGTGCATGATAAGACGACGATTGATCTTTTCTTAGCCTTTTCAACCTTACTGACCAAGAAAAAGGAAGAATTCTCGAAAAGTCACACAACAATCTTACGAGATGAGTATAAGATTGAAGATATGATGGTCATCGTTCGAGAAGCCTTGGTTGAAGGTCAACAATTATGTTTGCAGGATTTGTTTAAAGAAACCAAGGATTTACAAGAGGTCATTACACTCTTTTTAGCAACCTTGGAGTTGATTAAAACCCAAGAAATTCTCTTGATTCAAAAAGAGAGTTTTGGAGATATTTATCTCATGAAAAAGAATGAAGAAAATCAAGTAGAGCAAAGTCAGGCTTGATAGAGAGGAAGTATGAGTACTTTAGCAAAAATAGAAGCGCTCCTGTTTGTAGCGGGGGAGGATGGCATTAGAGTCCGCCAGCTGGCGGAGGTCCTATCGCTTCCACCAACAGGAATTCAGCAAAGCTTGGAAAAATTAGCCAAAAAGTATAAAAAAGATCAGGATTCTAGTCTAGACTTGATTGAGACAGGTGGTGCCTACAGATTGGTAACCAAATCTCAATTTGCAGCCATTTTGAAAGAATACTCTAAGGCACCCATCAACCAGAGTCTATCTCGGGCTGCACTTGAAACCTTGTCTATCATTGCTTATAAGCAACCTATCACACGTATAGAAATCGATGCTATTCGTGGGGTTAATTCGAGCGGAGCCTTAGCTAAGTTACAGGCCTTCGATTTGATACGAGAAGATGGAAAGAAAGAAGTTCTTGGACGCCCTAATCTCTATGTAACAACGGATTATTTTCTAGATTACATGGGCATTAACCACTTGGAAGAATTGCCCGTGATTGATGAGCTTGACATTCAAGCACAAGAAAGCCAATTATTTGGTGAAAGGATAGAAGAAGATGAGAATCAATAAGTATATTGCCCACGCAGGTGTGGCCAGTAGGAGAAAAGCAGAAGAGTTGATCAAACAAGGCTTGGTAACCGTCAATGGACAGGTAGTACGTGAACTAGCGACAACCATTAAGTCTGGCGATAAGGTTGAGGTTGAAGGTCAACCCATCTACAACGAAGAAAAGGTCTACTATTTGCTTAACAAACCACGTGGAGTGATTTCCAGTGTGACAGATGACAAGGGACGTAAAACTGTTGTTGATCTCTTGCCTAATGTGAAAGAGCGTATCTACCCTGTAGGTCGCTTGGACTGGGATACATCTGGAGTCTTGATTTTGACCAACGATGGTGACTTTACAGATGAGATGATTCACCCTCGTAATGAGATTGACAAGGTTTATGTTGCGCGTGTGAAAGGAATTGCTAACAAAGAAAATCTCCGTCCCTTGACTCGTGGTCTTGAGATTGATGGCAAGAAGACTAAACCAGCTGTTTACGAAATTCTCAAAGTAGATCCAGTAAAAAACCGCTCAGTTGTTCAGTTGACCATCCATGAAGGGCGCAATCACCAGGTTAAAAAGATGTTTGAAGCTGTTGGCCTTCAAGTGGATAAACTCTCTCGAACTCGTTTTGGACATCTAGACTTAACGGGTCTTCGTCCAGGAGAATCACGTCGTCTTAATAAAAAAGAAATCAGCCAATTACACACCATGGGTGTAACCAATAATAAATAATGAAAAAAATTTTAATTGCGCCAGTGCGCTTTTACCAACGATTTATCTCGCCTGCTTTCCCGCCATCTTGCCGCTTTGAACCGACTTGTTCGAACTACATGATTCAAGCTATCGAAAAGCATGGTGCCAAGGGAGTTCTGATGGGCTTAGCACGGATTTTACGGTGTCACCCTTGGTCCGAAGAGGGTAAAGATCCAGTGCCGGATGTTTTCTCATTAAAAAGAAATTCAAAATAAAAGAATCACATTTGTGATTCTTTTTTATTACAGTAAATAAGTTAGATGTTAAAATGTTGATTTCTACTACCTTTCTCCTATAAAAAGTGGTAAAATGGTTGAAAGAAAGAAGGGATAGAAATGACAACATTATTTTCTAAAATCAAAGAAGTAACAGAGCTTTCTGCTATCTCAGGTCATGAAGCACCTGTTCGCGCTTATCTTCGTGAAAAATTAACACCTCACGTGGATGAAGTGGTGACTGATGGCTTGGGTGGTATTTTTGGGGTTAAGCACTCAGAAGTTGAAAATGCCCCTCGTGTTTTGGTAGCCTCTCACATGGATGAAGTTGGTTTCATGGTTAGTGAAATCAAAGCAGACGGTACCTTCCGAGTAGTCAGCATTGGTGGTTGGAACCCTATGGTTGTCAGCAGCCAACGTTTTAAACTCTTTACACGTGAAGGACGTGAGATTCCAGTAATTTCGGGTTCAGTTCCTCCACATTTGACTCGTGGCACAGGTGGACCAACTATGCCAGCTATTTCAGATATCGTTTTTGACGGTGGTTTTGCGGATAAGGCTGAGGCTGAAAGTTTCGGTATCCGTCCTGGAGACACAATTGTTCCAGATAGTAGCGCAATCCTAACTGCTAATGAAAAAAATGTCATCTCAAAAGCTTGGGATAACCGTTATGGTGTTCTCATGGTTAGTGAGTTGGCTGAAAACTTGTCAGGTCAAAAACTAGGAAATGAACTTTACCTTGGGGCTAACGTCCAAGAAGAAGTTGGACTTCGTGGTGCCCATGCCTCTACAACAAAATTTGATCCAGAAGTATTCCTTGCTGTGGATTGCTCACCAGCAGGTGATGTTTATGGTGGTCAAGGTAAGATTGGTGATGGAACCTTGATTCGTTTCTACGACCCAGGTCACTTGCTTCTCCCAGGTATGAAGGACTTCCTTTTGACAACTGCAGAAGAAGCTGGAATCAAATACCAATACTATTGTGGAAAAGGTGGTACAGATGCAGGAGCAGCTCATCTGAAAAATGCTGGTGTTCCATCTACAACAATTGGTGTCTGCGCTCGTTATATCCACTCTCACCAAACCCTTTATGCAATGGATGACTTCCTAGAAGCTCAAGCTTTCCTACAAGCCTTGGTTAAAAAATTAGATCGCTCTACTGTAGATTTGATCAAAAATTATTAAACTGAAAAGATGGAAATTATGGGTATGGAAGAACCAAACCTAGAAACCTTGATACGGGACCTTTACAATCATGCCCGTCAAAACTTGAGTGAAGATTTAGTGGCTGCACTCCTAGAAACTGCTAAGCAATTGCCCAGTACCAATGAGCGATTGCTAGCGGTGCGTCTGTCTGGACTAGTCACTCTTGAACTACTTAAAAATCCCAAAACCCTAGCTCCAGAACTAGTCAATCTAGCCCGCTTTATCCAAAAGGAAGAAGCTAGGTACAAGGGCGCAGCAGCATCTTCCATTATGATTGGAGAGCTATTTAAAATGCTTTGATTCTTTCGAATCAAAGCATTTTTTTATCTTAGATTTGTTCAGCCAAAACCTTTTCAGCAAGGTTCATAGCGTGGTCTGATACACGAGTGTAGTGTGAAATAATATCGATAAAGTTGACACCTGCTTGGGTAGAACATTCTCCGTTATTAAGACGTTTGATGTGGGTCTTACGAAGAACACGTTCCATCTTGTTAATAGCTTCATGACGTTCGATAAGAGACTCAGCCATCTCGAGGTCGTTATTCTCTACACTTTCGAGAGCATCTTTAACGAACTCACTTGTTTGACGGTAAATATCTTCCAACTCTTCTAAGGCAGAGCTAGAGAATTGAACATTCTTACGTTGCAAGTAATCATTAAGATTAAGCAGGGCTTCTGCGTGGTCTCCGATACGTTCCAAGTCTCGTGAAGAGTCAAGGATATTTGTTAAGACTTCACTCTCTTTTTGGCTCAAAGCTTCACCAGATAAACTAATGAGGTAACGAGTCAATTTTTCATCAATGGTATTGATAGCTTCTTCAGTCTTATGTCCCTTCTCTGCAACTTTTTCATTAGAGTTGATGATATAGTCGTAAGAGAGGTCAAAGGCTTTAGCAGCATAATTACCCAAGTGAAGAAGTTCTTTTTTAGCATTTCCAAGAGCGATAGATGGAGCTTGTTTGATCAGTTGCTCATCAAGGTAGAGAGGTTCGTATTTGACAACTTCGTCTTCTCCAGGGATAAGCTTGGTTACCAAGAAGGCAAGAGCTCCGATGAATGGAAACTGAATGATTGTATTGGTAATGTTGAAGGTTCCGTGGGCGAAGGCGATGGTCATTTCTGGAGCGAGATTTAAGAAGCTCTCAAACCATTGGATTAAGCCTGTAAATGGAACGAGGAAGATAATACAGATAACAGTCCCGATAACGTTAAAGGCCACATGGGCTGCGGCCACACGTTTGGCTGCAATATTAGCACCCAAAGAAGCGATAATAGCAGTGATGGTTGTTCCAATGTTATCTCCAAAGAGAACTGGTAGGGCCCCCTGAAGGTCAATCAGATTGCTAGCGTAGAGATTTTGTAGAATCCCGATGGTCGCTGAGGAGGCTTGAATCAGAAGGGTTAAACCTGTTCCGACAAGAACACCCAAGATTGGATTTTTACTAAGTTCCACCATGTAGTCTTTAAAGACTTGTAAATCCTTAAGGGGTTCCATAGCGCCACTCATAAGATTGAGGGCAAAGAAGATACCACCAACACCAAAGAGGATTCGTCCGATGTTATTGATGGTTCTATTTTTTGTGAAGAAGAGACAGACTGCTCCGAGAAAGAGCATCGGTAAAGCGTAGTCTCCCAGTTTAAAACCGATGATAAAGGATGTGACGGTTGTTCCAATATTGGCTCCCATAACAATCCCAATAGCCTGACGCAGGGTCAATAGTCCGGCACTAACCAGACCAACTGTAATTACTGTAACACCTGAACTCGATTGAATCAGGGCAGTCATCCCAATTCCAACTAAAATTCCAAAGAAAGGATTGCTAGTATATTTGTCAATGTAATATCGAAGACGATCTCCAGCTGCTTGTTGCAAACCGTCCCCCATGGTCTTGATACTATATAAGAATAGTCCCAGACCACCTAAAAAGTGAAATGCAATTTCCTGCCAATTAATGGACATTTTCTTTTTCCTCCGAAAACTAATCGCGGAATCTCTCCCATTCTATTTTAAAGGATTCTAAGCAATCTCACAAGTAGTAAATGAAGTTTTTTTAGAAAAATGCTTCTAATTGTCTAATTTATATCATTTATTCACTCCTTTATAGATATTTATGGGCAAGTGTTGACTCTTCCTTTAAATAACGTAAAATGAAAATGAACAGTTCTGCTTTTTCCAGAGCAGTTACTTTTTTAAAACAAAAATAAAGCGCTTACTTTTTTGGAAGTAAAAGGAGAAAAAGATGAAGAATCCATTTTTTGAGAAACGTTGTTGCTATAGTATTCGAAAATTATCAGTGGGTGCCTGCTCTTTGATGATTGGATCTGTTTTATTTGCTAACCAGGCTTTGGCAGAAGAAGTTGTCCTTCCAGCAAATGAAACATCAACTACCGTGGCTGCAGAGCAACCGTCAAGTAGTACGACTGAACAACCATCGACTGCAACTACAGAACAACCAACAACAACGTCACCTGAAGTCTTGAATCAGTTAGAGAAAACTGAAAATAAGGCAAGTGAGCAACCTGTTTCAGAAGAAAAACCAACCTTGGATCAGTTGACTGCAGTTGATAAGGAAGCAACTAGTCCAGCTGCTGAAACTCCTAAGGCTGAAGAGGCACCTGTAGCTACAGAAAATAAGGCAGAAGAAAAAGCAACCGTCTCTGATGTTCCTAAGAAAGAAGAAAAAAGTCTTCGACCAAAAGAAATTAAGTTTGACACCTGGGAAGATTTGTTAAAATGGGAACCAGGTGCCCGTGAAGACGATGCTATTAACCGCTCTTCAGTAGAACTAGCAAAACGCTACCGTGGACATGTCGTCAATGAAAAAGCCAATAAGGATGCTAAGGTTGAGGCTCTTGCTAATACCAACTCTAAGGCTAAAGACCATGCATCTGTAGGTGGTGAAGAGTTTAAAGCCTATGCTTTTGACTACTGGCAATACTTGAATTCTATGGTCTTCTGGGAAGGGCTCGTTCCAACTCCGGACGTGATTGATGCTGGTCACCGTAATGGTGTTCCAGTATTGGGTACTCTTTTCTTTAACTGGTCTAATAGTATTGCAGACCAAGAAAAATTTGCTGCAGCCCTTCAACAAGACGAAGACGGTACTTTCCCTATCGCTCGTAAGTTGGTTGATTTGGCTAAATACTATGGATTTGATGGATATTTTATCAACCAAGAAACTACAGGTGATATCGTAACGCCTCTTGGTAAGAAAATGCGTGATTTCATGCTTTATACCAAGGAATATGCAGCTCAAGTTAATCATCCAGTCAAGTATTCTTGGTATGATGCCATGACTTATGAATATGGCCGTTACCATGAGGATGGACTTGGTGAGTACAACTATCAATTCATGGAAAAAGAAGGCGATAAAGTTCCTGCTGATCACTTCTTTGCCAACTTTAACTGGACCAAAGAGAAAAATGACTACTCTGTAACTATGGCCAAATGGCTTGGACGTAGTCAGTACGATGTCTTTGCAGGTTTGGAATTGCAACAAGGTGGTTCCTACAAGACAAAAGTGAAATGGGATGCCCTTTTTGATGAAAACGGGAAACTTCGCTTATCACTAGGTCTCTTTGCACCTGATACTATCACTAGTCTTGGTAAGACAGGAGAAGACTATCATAAGAATGAAAATATCTTCTTTACAGGTTATCAAGGAGATCCAACTGGTCAAAAACCAGAGGACAAGGACTGGTACGGGATTGCCAACCTCGTAGCTGACCGCACACCAGCAGTGGGTCGTAGCTTCACAACATCCTTTAACACTGGACATGGTAAAAAATGGTTTGTAGACGGTAAAGTTTCCAAGGATTCTGAATGGAACTATCGTTCTGTATCAGGTATCTTGCCTACATGGCGCTGGTGGCAAACTTCATCAGGGGCTAAACTTCAAGCTGATTATGACTTTGAAGATGCCTACAATGGAGGGAATTCACTCAAATTTGCGGGTGATTTAGCTGAAAATACCAACCAAGATGTTCGCCTTTACTCTACAAAACTGGAAGTAACAGATAAAACAAAACTTCGTGTTGCTCATAAAGGTGGTAAGGGAAGCAAGGTCTATGTAGAGTTTGCGACTCAGAAAAACTATACTTATGGTGGAGAGAATGCTCGTAAAGAGCTAACTCTGACTGATGATTGGACAAAAGACGAATTTGACTTGAGCTCATTGACTGGTAAAACAATCTATGGCATAAAGCTCACTTTCGAAAACGCTGCTGCAGTTAAGGGTTATCAATTTAACTTGGGTGAGTTAACGGTGACTGATAATCAAGAGGCTCCTCAAGCACCAACAGCTCTAAAAGTAGCTAAGCAATCTCTGAAAAACGCCCAAGAAGCAGAAGCTATTGTCCAATTTACTGGAAATAAAGATGCTGACTTCTATGAAGTCTATGAAAAAGATGGCGATACTTGGCGTCTATTGACAGGCTCATCTGCCACTACTATCTACCTACCAAAAGTTAGCCGTTCAGCTAGTGCGACTGGAACTAGCCAAGAGTTGAAGGTTGTTGCAGTTGGTAAGAATGGCCTTCGCTCTGAAGCAGCAACTACAAACTTCGAATGGGGAATGACTGTTCAAGACACAAGCCTTCCAAGCCCTCTAGCAGAAAATATCGTTCCAGGAGCGACTGTTATCGGAAGTACCTTCCCAGACACAGAAGGTGGCGAAGGTATCGAAGGTATGTTGAATGGGACAATCACTAGTCTATCTGACAAATGGTCTTCTGCTCAGTTGAGCGGTAGTGTTGATATCCGTTTGACACAACCACGCCGTGTCGTTAGATGGGTCATGGACCATGCCGGTGCTGGTGGAGAATCTGTCAACGATGGTTTGATGAATACTAAGGACTTTGACCTCTACTATAAGGATGAAGCTGGAGAATGGAAACTAGCTAAAGCAGTTCGTGGCAATAAAGCCCATGTTTCAGATATTACTCTTGATAGTCCAATTACGGCCCAAGACTGGCGTTTGCACGTTATCACATCTGATAATGGAACACCATGGAAAGCCATTCGTATCTACAACTGGAAGATGTATGAAACTCTTGATACGGAGAGCCCAAACATCCCAATGGCTAAAGTTGCAGCACGTGTTCTAACGGACAATAAGATTCAACTTGGATTCTCAGAAGTTCCTGCTGGAGCAACAATTACAGTCTATGACAAGGCAGATTCACAAACTCCTATCGCTACTTTAAACACAGTAGTTGGAGGGGATCTAGCAACAGATCCATTGAGCTTTGAAAAACGTCCAAGCCTTCTTTACTATCGTACACAATTGCCAGGTAAAGAAATCAGTAATACTCTTGCTGTAACGATTCCTCAGGATGAGAGAAAGATTAAGGCTGTCAGTCTAGAAGTGGCACCTAAAAAGACAACTTATCAAGTTGGTGAGGAATTGAATCTCAAAGGTGGTCTTCTCCGTGTTAAATATGAGGGTGAAGAAGCAGACGAAGTCATCAACCTTAGTCATGCAGGAGTTACTGTTAATGGCTACGATGCTCACCATCATGGCGAACAAGAGTTGACAGTAGCCTATCTTGGCCTTCCAGTTGCAGGTAGCTTTAAGGTTCAAGTGACCGGTGAAGAAGCTGGTCCAAAAGAAGTCGCAGCCTTGTATATTAGCAAGCAACCGAAAATTGATTACTTTGTAGGCGATACTCTTGACTTATCAGAAGGACGTTTCAAGGTCTTGTATGATGATGAAACGGAGACTGAACATAACTTTACAGACCAAGGAGTCGAAATTACAGGCTATGATGCTCAAAAAACAGGCCGTCAGAAACTTCAGTTACACTATCAAGGACAAACTGTCGACTTTGATGTTCTAGTATCACCTAAAGCGGCTGTCAACGACGAATATCTGAAACAAGAAATCACATCTGCTCAAGGTCGCAAAGAAACATTAGCTTATACATTTGCTGATGCAGCAAAACAAGCAGCTCTAGTTGAGAAGATTGATGCAGCAAAAGCGATCTTAGAAAACCACGATGCTAGCCAAGAAGCAGTCAACCAAGCCTTGAATGACTTGAAACAAGCTGGTACTGACTTGAATGGTGTACAGGTTTATCAAGCAGCTAAGGAAGAACTTGAAACTCTTCTAGGGAAAGTTCGTGAGAAAAATGCAGATGATCCAATCATCGCTCAAGCAGAAACTCTCATTGGTTCAACAAATCCTACTCCAGAAGCATTTGCCAACCTCAAGGAAGAACTCAACAAAAAACTCCTTGTTAAAGAAAGCCATCATGTAGGTAGCTTAGAAGAAGGTGAAACTGCTCCAACAGTTGAAGCACTACCTGAATTAGTGGTTGAGACAGAAACTCAAGCCTTCGAGCGTCAAGAACGTCCGTCAGGAGACCTCGTGTTGGGTGAACGTCGAGTCGTTCAGGCTGGTGCAGAAGGACAAATCCGTCATTTGATTGAAGTGGATGCCAAAGGCAACCGTACTCTTCTTGAGACAGAAGTCGTCAAGGAAGCAGTGGCAGAGATTACTGAGGTTGGTACTAAGATTGAAAGTAGCACTCAACCGCTTGACGGGCCAAAAGTCTTAGAAGTTAAGAAACCAAGCTTGGTTGTGGAAGAAGAAGTTCTTGCCTATGGACATGAAGAACGAGTAAATCCTAGCCTCCCAGTAGGAGAACGTCGCTTGGTTCAAGTAGGAGTCGCAGGTCTTCGTAGAAACCTTGTAGAGCTTGATTCTGAAGGGCATCGCAGTCTTAAGGAAACGGAAGTAGTCAAGGAAGCCGTAACTGAAATTGTTGAAGTCGGTACAAAAGTAGTTAAAGTACCAGGTGACAGACCAGTTACGCCTGCTCCAACGACTCAAGATACTAAGAAGGAAACTACAAAAACAGAACCTAAGACTGAAACATCCGTTTCTCCAGTTCAAGTAAGCCAAGTGGCGAAGCAAGAACCAGCAAAAGCACAAGTTGAAAAGACTGAAGGAAAACAACTTCCAAATACAAGTGCAGAAGTAGATGCAAACCTCCTAGCCCTTGGCTTGGTCGGAGTTTTAGGTGGTTTTGGACTTCTCGCTCAAAAGAAAAAAGAAGAGTAAGTTAATAACTTTGCTTAATGTAACTTCTTAGAAATAAAAAGAAAGATTTGATTCATAATAGAGTCAAATCTTTTTTTGAGTTTAAAAAGTGAAAATCTTGTTTTGGGGGTTAAAATGCGTTCCAAATGAATAGGAAGATAAAAATACAACCCCAAGAGTTACCTGTTCTCTTTTGAATGACGAGCATACCATAAATCAAGATAAAAACAGACAAAGCCTCTAAAATGGCATGGAGATGAAAGCTAATCATCCCATGAATCATCAGACAGATAAGAGCACAAGTCAAGGCTCCGTAATCAAGCCAAGTCTGATGTGATGGAAAGCGACAGTTAATTTTGTTTGCAATGACAACATAATTAAAACCTTCCCAGAATCCCCAGATAAGTCCAATAAGGAGGAACCCCAAGATATTTGTCGGAAAAGAACTTGCCAGAACTTCTCTGGTTAAGAGGATGGATTGAAAAGGGAGATAGGAATGAATCTGCCCTCTACTGATGAGAAAAAGAAGTAAGGGGAGACAGATAGCAGCGGTCTGAATAATGGTTGGGAGGAGATGTTTAGCTAGCAAACCATATTGTTTCCAGCTTTCTTTTCTTCGAATCATTACAATGCTCGTCCCCAATCCAGCAACACAAAACTGGAGAGTTGCGAGAAAAAGAAGACGAATCCAGATGGAAAACTCTGTTTGGTGAGAGAAATCAAGTATTTGTTTTTGGAAAAGGATGTATCCTATAAACGAAAGAATTGTCAAAATGGCAATGATATTGAGGTCTGAATCTGCCTCTTTTTGCTTATCTGTTAGAGTATTTTTCATCATTTAGCGCTCCTTATCTTATTTTTTATTATAAAACAATAAGAAATAAAGGGCAATAAAGAACTGGAAAAGTTTAAGGTTTTGCTATCTCTTTTATTGATTTTGTGATATAATTAACACGTAAAAAAAATTAAGGAGTCTTTCCAAATGGCAAAATTGACTGTTAAAGACGTTGAGTTGAAAGGGAAAAAAGTTCTCGTTCGTGTTGACTTCAACGTTCCTGTAAAAGATGGCGTGATTACTAATGACAACCGTATCACTGCAGCTCTTCCAACTATCAAGTACATCCTTGAACAAGGTGGACGTGCGATTCTTTTCTCTCACCTTGGACGTGTAAAAGAAGAAGCAGACAAAGCTGGTAAATCACTTGCTCCTGTAGCTGCTGACTTGGCTGCTAAATTGGGTCAAGAAGTTACTTTCCTTCCAGGTGTAACTCGTGGTGCTGAATTGGAAGCAGCTATCAACGCTCTTGAAGATGGACAAGTTCTTTTGGTTGAAAACACTCGTTTTGAAGATGTTGACGGTAAGAAAGAATCTAAAAACGATCCTGAACTTGGTAAATACTGGGCATCACTTGGAGATGGTATCTTCGTAAACGATGCATTCGGTACAGCTCACCGTGCACATGCATCTAATGTTGGTATCTCAGCAAACGTTGAAAAAGCAGTTGCTGGATTCCTTCTTGAAAACGAAATTGCATACATCCAAGAAGCTGTTGAAGCTCCAGAACGTCCATTCGTGGCTATCCTTGGTGGTTCAAAAGTTTCAGACAAAATCGGTGTTATCGAAAACTTGCTTGAAAAAGCTGATAAAGTTCTTATCGGTGGTGGTATGACTTACACATTCTACAAAGCACAAGGAATCGAAATCGGTAACTCACTTGTAGAAGAAGACAAATTGGATGTTGCGAAAGCTCTTCTTGAAAAAGCAAACGGCAAATTGATCTTGCCAGTTGACTCAAAAGAAGCAAATGCATTTGCTGACTACACTGAAGTGAAAGACACTGAAGGTGAAGCAGTAGACCCAGGCTTCCTTGGTCTTGACATCGGTCCAAAATCTATCGCTAAATTCGATGAAGCATTGACTGGTGCGAAAACAGTTGTATGGAACGGACCTATGGGTGTATTTGAAAACCCTGACTTCCAAGCTGGTACAATCGGTGTGATGGACGCTATCGTGAAACAACCAGGCGTTAAATCAATCATCGGTGGTGGTGACTCAGCTGCCGCAGCGATTAACCTTGGCCGTGCAGACAAGTTCTCATGGATCTCTACTGGTGGTGGAGCTTCAATGGAACTTCTTGAAGGTAAAGTTCTTCCAGGACTTGCAGCATTGACTGAAAAATAAGAATATAGAAAAAGGAGGACTCAGGTTCTCCTTTTTTGCGCTCTTTTAAAGTTAAAGAGTACTGAGGGATAATTGGACAGAATCCAAAAAAAACAGTAAAATAGAGGAATACCAATCTAAATGAAATTTGAGTGATGAACGTGGAAAAAAGAGAGAATCTTACAAAAACAGCTATTTGCGGTATTATCAATGTCACCCCAGATTCTTTTTCTGACGGGGGTCAATTTTTTGCTATTGAAGAAGCCTTAAAACAGGCTCGAAAATTGATAGCTGAAGGTGCTACTATCTTAGATATCGGTGGTGAATCTACTCGGCCTGGAAGTAGCTATGTTGAGATTGAAGAGGAAATCCAACGTGTGGTTCCAGTCATTCAGGCTATCCGTCAAGAAAGTGATGTTCTGATTTCGGTCGATACTTGGAAGAGTCAAGTGGCAGAAGCAGCTTTACAGGCTGGTGCCAATATAGTCAATGACATTACCGGTCTCATGGGTGATGAGAAAATGGCGGAAGTGGTTGCTAAAGCAGGAGCTCAGGTGGTCATCATGTTTAATCCAGTCATGGCACGCCCTCAGCACCCTAGTTCGCTCATTTTCCCTCATTTTGGATTTGGTCAGACTTTCACAAAGGAAGACTTGGCTGAATTTGAACAACTATCAGTTGAAGAATTGATGGCTGCTTTCTTCGACCGTGCTCTAGCAAGAGCGAAGGAAGCTGGTATTGCAAAAGAAAACATCATGCTGGATCCAGGGATTGGCTTTGGTTTGACAAAGAAGGAAAATCTCATTCTCCTACGTGACCTTGATAAGTTGCACGAGATGGACTATCCAATCTTTTTGGGAGTCTCTCGCAAGCGCTTTGTCATCAATATTCTGGAAGAAAATGGATTTGAAGTCAATCCAGATACTGAAGCTGGCTTCCGAAATCGTGATATTGCTTCGGCTCATGTAACCAGTATTGCTGCCAGACAAGGTGTGGAAGTGGTGCGTGTACACGATGTAACTAGTCACAAGATGGCAGTCGACATTGCATCAGCTATCCGCCTAGCTGATGATGCGGAAAATTTAGATTTGAAACAATATAAGTAAGATGAATAAAAACGAAACGAATCAGTGGATAGCAAACTATCGGACAGATCAACCTCATTTTGGTTTGGAAAGAATGGTAGAGCTTTTAGCTTTACGTGGCAATCCCCATCTTAAGCTCAAGGTTATCCACATCGGTGGAACCAATGGCAAGGGATCTACCATAGCTTTTTTGAAAAATATGTTGGAAAAGATGGGACTAAGAGTTGGTGTCTTTAGCTCTCCCTATCTGATTCATTATACGGATCAGATAGCCATTAATGGGGAGTCAATCCCAGAAGCTAAACTAGAAGTCTTAATGTCGGAATATCGCTCACTACTTGAAGGGGAGTACGCTCCTGCCTTGCAGGGAACGACAGAATTCGAGATTATCACTGCTATAGCCTATGATTATTTTGCTTCTGAGCGAGTCGATGTGGCGATTATGGAAGTTGGTATGGGTGGACTCTTGGATAGCACCAATGTTTGCCAGCCTATCTTAACAGGTATTACGACCATTGGATTAGACCATGTAGCGCTTTTAGGGGATAGCTTGGAAGCCATCGCAGAGCAGAAGGCAGGAATTATCAAGCAAGGAATCCCTATAGTGACTGGTCATATTGTCCCAGAAGCTATGGAGGTTATTGACCAGATTGCGAAAGCGAAAGAGGCTCCTAGCCTGTTCTATGGGGATGCCTATCAGGTTAGCCATCATGAAAGTATTGTCACTGGAGAGATATTTGACTATACAAGTTCTGTTAGACAAGGTCGCTTTCAAACAGGTCTGCTTGGTTTGCACCAGATAGAGAATGCTGGAATGGCACTAACTTTGTTGGATGCCTATTGTCATGAGACTGGGCGAGAATTGCCAGAAAATGATTTAGTGGCTCAAGCTTTAGAGGAAACAAGCTGGCCTGGACGTTTAGAAGTTGTTTCTAGAAAACCCTTGATGATTTTAGATGGGGCCCACAACCCCCATGCAATCAAAGCTTTATTAGCTACCCTGAAAGAACGATTTGCTGACTATCACAAGGAAATCCTCTTTACTTGTATTAAAACCAAGGCTTTAGAGGATATGTTAGATTTATTAGAGGCCTTACCAGATACTAATCTTACACTAACACATTTTGATGATGGTCGAGCGACAGACGAAGAGGTGCTAAAACAGGCAGCTCATTCTAGAAATTTAAACTACCAAAGTTGGCAGGCATTTCTAGACCAAAGTATGATAGATATTGAAGAGAAAAAAACAGTTAGGATAGTAACGGGCTCCTTGTATTTCTTGAGCCAGGTGCGAGCCTATCTAATGGAGAGGAAAAACTAGAGAATGGATACACAAAAAATTGAGACGGCTGTAAAAATGATTATCGAAGCGGTCGGCGAAGATATCAACCGTGAGGGATTGCAGGAGACACCAGCTCGTGTAGCTCGCATGTATCAAGAGATTTTTTCAGGACTTGGTCAAACTGCAGAGGAATATTTGTCAAAATCCTTTGAGATTATTGATGACAATATGGTAGTGGAAAAGGATATTTTTTTCCATACCATGTGTGAACACCACTTCTTGCCATTTTATGGGAAAGCCCATATTGCTTACATCCCAGATGGACGTGTAGCAGGTTTGTCGAAGCTTGCACGTACAGTTGAAGTTTATGCAAAAAAACCACAGATTCAAGAACGCTTGAATATCGAAGTGGCAGATGCTTTGATGGAATACCTAGGTGCTAAGGGAGCTTTTGTTGTCATTGAAGCAGAGCATATGTGTATGAGTATGCGAGGTGTCCGAAAACCAGGAACTGCAACCTTGACAACAGTATCTCGTGGAGTCTTTGAAACGGATAAAGACCTCCGAGATCAAGCATACCGTCTCATGGGGCTATAAAAAATCTGTTTTAAGTAGATTTTTCTAGAAAGGACTAGTTATGGATCAATTGCGCATTAAGGATCTGGAAGTTTTCGCCTTTCATGGACTCTTCTCTAGTGAGAAGGAATTAGGGCAAAAGTTTGTCATTTCAGCTAGCTTATCCTATGATATGACCAAGGCTGCGACGGAGCTGGACTTAGAATCTTCAATTCACTATGGAGAACTTTGTCAGCAATGGACGACTTGGTTCCAGGAAACCACTGAAGACCTGATTGAAACAGTAGCCTATAAACTAGTAGAGCGCACTTTTGAAACCTATCCAATAGTTCAAGAAATTAAACTGGAACTCAAAAAACCATGGGCGCCTATTCATCTACCGCTAGAAACCTGTTCAGTAACTATTCACCGTCGTAAACAAAGAGCTTTTATCGCTCTAGGAAGTAATATGGGTGATAAGACAGCTAATCTTGAGCAAGCGATTGACAAAATGCGAGCTCGTGGCATCCATGTTCTCAAGGAGTCTAGCGTAATTACGACTGAGCCTTGGGGCGGGGTAGAGCAAGATAGCTTTGCTAATCAAGTCATTGAGGTGGAAACTTGGTTGCCGGCGCCAATCTTGTTAAATACTTTGTTAAGTATTGAATCAGAGATGGGTCGGGTTAGAGAAGTGCATTGGGGACCTCGCTTGATTGACTTGGACTTGCTCTTTGTAGAGGATCAAGTTATCTATACAGATGACCTCATCTTACCTCATCCTTATATCGCTGAGCGCCTCTTTGTCCTAGAATCCCTTCAAGAAATAGCACCTCATTTTATCCATCCAGTGCTAGGGCAACCGATACGTCACTTATATCGTCAATTGGAGAAAGAAAATGGCCAAGGTTTCTGAAACTTATAGTAAATGGAAAAGTATAGGGGAAGGTCTTGTAGCTATTGTCTTAGGCCTTCTCTTGGTTTGTTTTGGGCAGGTAGTTCCAATACTGGGTTACCAACTCCTGATGGCCTACTTTTTCTTGTCAGCAGTTTGGCAACTATTGACGCGATGGTTTCAAGAAAAGTCCCGTAGAGAAAATATATTTGTAACTCTAGCCAAGCTCTTTCTTGCAGTCATTCTATTTGACTCAGTCATCTTGCAAGGGATAGCTCTCTATTTCTTGGTTGTTATCATTGGAAGTTATCAGCTTTTTACAGGTCTAATCAGTCTGATTACCTGGTTGCTATACCGGAAAAATCATATTCATCCGAGGATTAATTATTTATTTGATGCTTTGTGGATGATGGGATTTGGTCTCTATAGTATTTCCCCTTTTCATGATGCGACAAATTTTGAATTGCTCTTACTTGGTTTTTACTTGATCATGTTGGGGGCAAGCAGTGTCAGGGATGGATTCTTTTTTGAAAAAGGGAGAAGCAATCCTAAGCTCAAGCGTAGAATGAGAATGACCCTGCCTATATTTATGACAGCCTTGATTCCCATCAGTACCTTACGACGATGGAATGAAAGGTTATCTACTCATCAGGTAGAAGAAAACGAAGTGCATTTGGAGAGAAAAAATGAAAAATCTGTTGACTTAGAAATTTTCATCCATACTTCAGAATCATCCTTCTTCTTGGCCATGGGCCATGTAGATATTTGCTACCAAGGTCAGGTTATTTCCTACGGTTCTTATGACCCTCACTCAGAGCGCTTGTTTGGGACAATCGGTGACGGAGTATTATTTAAGGCTAATCGTGAAAAATATATTGAACTTTGTAAGAGAGAAAGCCAGAAAACCCTATTCGCCTATGGTTTAAGCCTGTCTGAACAACAGAAAAAAGCCATCGAAGAACGATTGAGAGAGATAGAAAGCCTCTTGATACCTTGGGAGCCAAGTTCACAACTGCTGAAAAGAAGGGAAGGAGAGGTCAAACATACCTACTCTTATCAGCTGAAACACGAGGCTGATGCGACACTCTATAAGTTCACATCCTCTAAATTTAAAACCTACTTTGTTCTCAGTACCAACTGTGTTCTATTAGCCGACTCTATTGTTGGGGAGGCTGGAACAGATATCCTGAGTCCCCAAGGTTTTATCGTTCCTGGGACTTATCAGGACTATCTTGATTTAGAATTTAAAAAACCGAGTGGCATCGTAGTCAGTCGTTCTGTTTATTAAAAAAAAATAAAACTCTAGTCAGAAGGCTAGAGTTTTTAAAATAGGTCATTTTCTTCAGGGAGGAGGATAGTTTCCTTGCCGTCCATATCCATAACAAGTACTTTCGGTGGATACAATGGGTCAAAGGGATGATTAAAATCGAAGTCAATCGTTGTAGGTAGATGCTCGCTTGAAAAACGGAAGGTGATGAAACCGTTACTGTTTAAAAGTTGAAATTCTAACTCATCTTCTAGTTCAAATACATGCTTTAAAAAATGATCGATAATATACCAGATTGAGTCGATGACATCGTCTGGGAGATTGGTTACCACACCAAAGCTGGCACAACGTCTATGTGAATCCGTAAAAGCCATTGATACCTCCTACTTAATTTTTTATTATCATACTGCAAACTGGCCTAAAAATCAAGAAAAGTAAACTGATTACAAAAATATGATTATCGGTGAAATTTTTTCAAAGAAACTTTATATATCCCTTGAAAATGCTTACAATTAGTGGTAAACTAGTAATGGTGTAAACATGAAAACAAAATTTTCAACATTAGAAAGGAAATGGTATGAACACAGATGATACAGTAACAATTTATGACGTTGCCCGAGAAGCAGGAGTTTCAATGGCAACAGTCAGTCGTGTAGTCAATGGTAATAAGAATGTCAAAGAGAACACTCGTAAGAAAGTTCTAGAGGTTATTGAACGCCTAGACTATCGTCCCAATGCAGTAGCTCGTGGCTTGGCAAGCAAACGAACAACAACTGTTGGTGTTGTCATTCCGGATATCACAAATACTTATTTCGCTGCTCTGGCAAAAGGGATTGATGATATTGCCGAAATGTACAAATACAACATCGTCCTTGCTAATAGCGATGAGGATGATGAAAAAGAAGTAGCAGTAGTCAACACACTCTTTTCAAAACAAGTCGATGGTATTATTTTTATGGGCTATCATTTGACAGAGAAGATTCGTTCAGAGTTTTCACGTTCACGCACTCCTGTGGTTCTTGCAGGAACAGTGGATGTAGAACACCAGCTTCCAAGTGTCAATATTGACTATAAGAATGCTACTGCGGATGCTGTTCGCCATTTGTTGAAACGTAACAAAAAGATTGCTTTTGTGAGTGGTCCCTTAGTTGATGATATCAATGGTAAGGTTCGCTTGGTTGGATATAAGGAAGCTTTGAAAGAAGCTGGAGTCAACTATAGTGAAGGTCTTGTATTCGAATCAAAATATCGCTATGACGATGGTTATGCCTTGGCAGAACGCTTGATTTCTTCTAAAGCAACAGCAGCTATTGTGACTGGTGATGAATTGGCGGCAGGTCTCTTGAATGGTTTGGCTGACCATGGCATTTCAGTACCAGAAGACTTTGAAATCATTACAAGTGATGATTCTCAAATCGCACGCTATACTCGACCAAATTTGACAACTATCGCACAACCCTTGTATGACCTTGGTGCGATCAGTATGCGTATGTTGACGAAGATTATGCATAAGGAAGAATTGGAGGAACGTGAAGTTCTTCTCCCTCACGGTTTGACAGAACGCAAATCAACTCGCAAAAAGTAATAAAAATCCCCAGGAATCTAACTGATTTCCTGGGTTTTTCTTATCCTTCCATATATGCTCGGAGCTCGTCACCTTTAAGTCCTGCATTAACTGCAATGAGGAGCTTTAGCCGCGCTTTCTGAGCGTTTAGTTCTTTTACAAAATATACACCATCATTCTGAAGACAAACACCACCGCCTTCGTAGGCGTAAACAGGTTCTGCAATCCCATTGAAACAACGTGAGACTAGTGCAATAGGAAGTCCTGCTTGACTGAGAGATTTTAATTTTTCAGCTGTTTCCTTTGGTACATTTCCAGCGCCAAAAGCCTGAATAATCAATCCATCTAGTTGGTTAACAGGAAGTAAATCGAGAAGTTCATCGGTCATGCCCGCATAAACAGGGATAATAGGGACCAACCCTTGAATGCTCTCAAGGTCAAAACGAACACGAGGTTCAGCCGTTTTGAAGTAGAGAATTTCCTGCTTCATAATGAGCCCAAGAGGGCCATGGGTCGGTGTTTGAAAGGTGCTAACATTCGTCGTATGCGTCTTGGTCACATACTTAGCAGCGTGAATTTCGTCATTCATCACGACCAAGACACCCTTGTCAGCAGCTTTATCGTCACTCGCGACGCGTAGGGCACTGAGATAATTGTAGACGCCATCGCTTCCTAGTTCATTGGAGCTTCTCATAGCGCCTGTCAGGACGATAGGCATATGAGGGACTTCCATGGTATCGAGGAAATAAGCCGTTTCTTCTAGGGTATCTGTCCCATGTGTAATCACAACACCATCATAGGACGATGCCTCTTGTTTAATTTTTTTGTAGAGGGCCAACATATGCTTGGGCTTGATGTGTGGGCTAGGTAAATTTAAAAAATCCAAGGAATGGACTTCGACACCTTCTAGAGGATTAGAGATATGGTTCATAGGGTTATCAACACTAGTCCTTACAGCTCCAGATTCATCTGCCTGCATGGAGATAGTGCCACCAGTATGTAAAACAAGGATTTTCTTAGTCATGATTCACTCACTTTTTCTGAAATGTGGTATAATCATTGTATCATAAAAGAAAGGAATGAGATAGAATGGAAGTCAAAGCTGTGTTTTTTGATATTGATGGAACGCTTGTAAATGACAGTAAGAGTGTTTTGAAGTCCACAAAGGAAGCTATCAAGATTGTGAAAGAACAAGGGGTGCTTGTTGGGGTAGCAACAGGGCGAGGACCTTTTTTTGTTAAGGATTTGATGGATGATTTGGATCTGGATTTTGCAGTGACCTACAATGGCCAATATATCTTTAACAAAGATCGTGTTCTTTTTGCTAGCCCTATTGATAAGAGAAGTCTTCGACAAATCATCTCTTATGCTAAGAAAAATCGAAAAGAGATTGCCATGGGAACGCGACAAGACGTTGTCGGTTCTCGGATTATGTCCTTTGGACTCAGTCCTCTTTCACAACTCGTCAGTCGTTTTGTACCTAAATTTTTGACTCGTACTGTTAGTCATTCCTTTAATCGTATGGTCAGTAAGGCCCTTCCTCAGAAGGAAGATGATTTGTTAGACTTAATCAATCAACCGATCTATCAGGTGCTTATGTTGATGACGCCTGAGGAGACAAACCATGCTGCTGAAGAATTAAACAATCTGAAGTTCACCAGAAGTAATCCTTTCGCAGCCGATATTATCAATCAAGGGAATTCCAAGTTAGAGGGAATTCGCCGTGTCGGAAAAGAATACGGTTTTGATCTCAATCAAGTCATGGCCTTTGGTGACTCAGATAATGACTTGGAAATGTTGGCTGGTGTTGGTATGTCTGTTGCCATGGGAAATGGTAGTAGCAGTGTGAAAGAAGTTGCCAAGCATATCACTGCCAGCAACCAAAATGATGGGATTCACAAGGCTTTAGAATATTTTGGAGTTTTGGCTTCTGAAAAAGTCTTTGTCAGTCGTGACTATCATTTCAACAAAGTTAAGACCTTCCATCGTATGATGGATGAGCGAACTCAAGAAGAACCTATAGCTTGGGATTTAGAAGGGGCGACCCACCGTGCTGGCTTTAAGATTGAAGAGTTAGTCGAATTTGTCCGTGCTGCAAGCAATTCTGAAGAGGAATTCCAACAAGCTGTGCAGGATTTACACCAAGCACTTGATATAGCTGCTGAAAAAGTATCTCAGTCAACACCAGCTGAGAAAACCCTCGTTGGTCAAGTGGATGCTTTGATTGACACGCTCTACTTTACTTATGGAAGTTTCGTTTTAATGGGGGTAGACCCAGAGAGAATCTTTGAGATTGTCCATCAAGCAAACATGGGTAAAATCTTCCCAGATGGTAAGGCTCATTTTGATCCAGTAACCCACAAAATCTTGAAACCAGATAACTGGAAAGAAAAGTACGCTCCAGAGCCTGCAATCAAAAAGGAAATAGAGCGCCAAATCAAGGCTTATGAACGTCATAAGGAAAGAGAAAACCAAAAATAAAAGGAGCATCTGCTCCTTTTATTTTTGGTTTATAAAGTTTTATCCTTGTCTCGAACGACGAGAAGGTCAACGCTTGTATGGCGTAGGATATATTCTGATGAAGATCCAACAAGCAAACGTTCGAAGGCGTTAAGCCCTGTTGCACCAACTAAAATCAAATCAACATGTTCTTGGTCCGGGATTGTTTTAGCCAAAAGTGTTTTAGGATTTCCCATTTCGATGACAACTTGAACATCTGTAAGACCAGCGTCTCTTGCACGCTTTTCATATTCTGCCATCAAGTCTTGGGCCTCAACTTGTAACTCTTCGTAAACTTCTGCATCAAATGTTGAAATGCTTTGAAGAGCACGAGTGTCAATGACATGGGCGATGGTTAGTTTAGCCTGGTTACGCACTGCTGATTGAACTCCTTTGATAAAAGCCAAATCAGCTTCTTTAGAACCGTCGACTGCTACCATGATGTTTTCGTAACGTTGTGTCATAGCAAAAACCTCCTCGTTTCTTATCACCTTCATTGTAATCCTTTTCACTAAAAAAGTAAAGTAAAACATGATAGTAAAAAGAGGCTTTTTGACTTTGGTTTTGAGAGTGATATAATTAAATGTGAGAAAACAAGAGGGATTGATATGACAAAAATTGCGGTACTTTCAGATATTCATGGCAACACAGGAGCACTGGAAGCAGTTCTCGCAGATGCGGGAAAGGCAGGAGTAGAAGAATATTGGCTCTTGGGGGATATTCTCATGCCAGGGACAGGACGAAAAAACATTCTTCACCAATTGGAAGGCTTGCCAATAACGGTTCGAGTTTTGGGGAATTGGGAAGAGAGTTTGTGGCGAGCTGCTCATCGAAAATTAGATACAAGTAGGCCCAGTCATCGCTATCTCTTGCGTCAATGCCAGTATATCATGGAAGAAATTAGTCTAGATGAAATTGAAGCTCTACAGGCATTTCCTATGCACAGCCACCGCCAGTTTGGAAATCTGAAGGTAGGGATAAGCCATCATTTACCAGATAAAAATTGGGGAAGAGAACTGATCCATCTTGGCAAGCAGGAGGATTTTGATCGTTTGGTGACTAATCCTGACTGTGATATTGCCATCTATGGGCATATCCACCAGCAATTTCTACGTTATGGAAGTGGTGGGCAACTTATTTTGAATCCAGGTTCGATTGGACAACCATTCTTTTTATCAGCAAATCTACGTAAGGACTTGCGTGCTCAATATATGATTTTAGAATTTGATGACAAAGGATTGAAGGATGTAGATTTTCGTCGTGTTGATTATGATGTTGAGGCAGAATTGCAGTTGGCTAGAGAGTTACAGTTGCCCTACTATAAAATTTACTATGAAAGCTTAGTCAATGGAATTCACCACACTCATAATCAAGAATTACTCCATGAAATTGCTCAAAATGAAGGACATGATGCAGAATTGGATGATTGGCTTAGTCGTAACTCTTGACATTACAACTATAGAAGCTATAATAAATATAAGAGAAGAATGAGCTTAGTTAACGAAAAAGGAGGACTGCATGCAAATTTCAAGTCGATTTACCATTGCAACCCATATGCTAGTTATTATCGCCCTAAAAGGGAAGGAAAGTAAGGTGACTAGCGATTTTCTAGCTAGTAGTGTTGGAGTCAATCCTGTTATTATCCGTAAAACCTTATCCCAACTGAAAAAGGCCGAGTTAATCTCAGTCGCGCGTGGAACTGGTGGAGCAGAGATTATCAAAGACCTAGAGGACATCAGCTTATTAGATGTTTACCAAGCAGTTGAATGCCTTGGAAAGACAGGTCAACTCTTTAGTTTTCATGACAATCCCAATCCAGCCTGTCCAGTAGGAGCCAATATCCATGGTGTTTTAGATGAGAAATTACAAAAGATTCAGATGGCAATGGAGAAGGAGCTGGGTCAAACTAGTCTTGCTCAACTAGTGGCAGATGCAGAAGCAAGAATTCAAGAATAAATGTTAAAATAAGGAACACCTGAATTTCTAAACTGAAAAGTCTAGTAGTCTAGGTGTTTTTTACTTAACGAAAACTGCTAGGTGTTAGCTGAAGTGACCTGAAAATTTAGCAAGGAATGTGGTCAGATTAGCAGGAGAAAAACTAAAAATCGTGTTATAATAAATGAATAGAATCGTAAGAAAGAGTGGATGTTTGAGTGATAATTCCTACTTATAATTGGCAATTTTCTCCGCAAGTTGAGGACGCGGATTTTACCAAGATAGCCAAGAGTGCAGGCTTGAGCTCTGAAGTCGCTTGTTTGTTGTATCAACGAGGGATCAGGGATGAAAGCAGCCTGAAGAAATTTTTAGAACCTTCTTTGGAAGATTTACATGATCCTTATCTCTTACATGATATGGATAAGGCAGTTGAGCGTATTCGCCAGGCTATCGAGCAGGGGGAATTGATTCTGGTCTATGGAGACTATGATGCGGATGGGATGACTTCGGCTTCGATTGTCAAGGAGAGTTTGGAACAATTAGGTGCAGAGTGTCTAATCTATCTCCCTAATCGCTTTACAGATGGTTATGGACCAAATGCTAGTGTCTACAAATATTTTATCGAGCAGCAGGGAGTGTCTCTGATTGTGACGGTGGACAATGGTGTTGCCGGGCATGAGGCTATTGACTTGGCTCAGTCTATGGGCGTGGACGTCATTGTGACAGACCACCACTCCATGCCAGAGGTTTTACCAGATGCTTATGCAATCGTCCATCCTGAGCACCCAAAAGCAGATTATCCTTTTAAACATTTAGCAGGCTGTGGAGTTGCTTTTAAACTAGCTTGTGCCCTCTTGGAGGAAGTGCAGGTTGAGTTGCTTGACTTGGTTGCCATTGGAACCATTGCGGATATGGTCAGCCTGACGGATGAAAATCGTATCATGGTTCAGTACGGTCTAGAAGTTTTGCGCAATACTCAACGAATTGGTCTCCAAGAACTATTTGAAATTGCAGGAATTGCTACTAGTGATATTACAGAAGAAACAGTTGGTTTTCAGTTGGCACCTCGGTTAAATGCCTTGGGGCGCTTGGATGATCCCAATCCAGCGATTGATTTACTGACTGGCTTTGATGATGAAGAGGTGCATGAAATTGCCCTCATGATTCAAGAAAAAAATGAAGAACGCAAGGAAATCGTTCAAGCCATCTATGAAGAAGCTAAAAACTTGGTAGACCCTAGTAAAAGTGTTCAGGTTTTGGCCAAGGAAGGCTGGAACCCAGGGGTTCTTGGGATTGTAGCTGGACGCTTGTTGGAAGAATTAGGGCAGACAGTTATTGTTCTGAATATTGAAGACGGCCGTGCTAAGGGAAGTGCGCGGAGTATTGAAGCTGTCGATATTTTTGAAGCCTTGGATCCGCATCGTGCTCTCTTTATCGCCTTTGGTGGCCATGCAGGTGCCGCAGGTATGACGCTCGAAGCTGAACAGTTAGATGCCCTATCAGAAATTTTAGAAACCTATGTAAAAGACAAAGGGATAGATGACAAGGGCAAGAGTAAACTATATCTTGACGAAGAACTAGATTTGGAAAATCTGAGTTTAGATACAGTTAAAAGTTTCGAACGGTTAGCTCCTTTTGGAATGGACAATCAAAAGCCTGTCTTCTATATTCGAGATTTTCAAGTTGAAAATGCTCGTTCTATGGGAGCGGGAGATAGTCACCTGAAATTGAAAATATCCAAAGGGAATGCGAACTTTGAAGTGGTTGCCTTTGGTCAAGGGTCGAAAGCGACAGAATTTGCGCAGACCAAACAACTGGAGTTAGCAGTCACTCTTTCTGTTAACCAGTGGAATGGACAAACAACCCTCCAGTTGGTGATGGTAGACGCTCGTGTAGACGGTGTTCAACTCTTTAATATTCGTGGGAAGACTGCAGCTCTACCAGAAGGAGTACCAGTACTTGATTTTACAGGAGAATTGCCTGATATTTCTTCAAGTCAAGCTGTTGTGGTCAAGAATTTCCCAGAAGACATCGAAATTCTCAAGAATATTTTCCAGCAACATGATTTCTCAGCTGTTTACTTTAAAAATGATATCGATAAGCCCTACTATTTGACAGGGTATGGCACAAGAGACCAATTTGCTAAACTCTATAAGACGATCTACCAGTTCCCAGAATTCGATATCCGTTATAAATTAAAAGACTTATCAGCTTATCTAAAAATTGAACAAATCTTATTAATAAAGATGATTCAGATTTTTGAAGAGCTTGGTTTTGTCACCATTGAAAATGGTGTGATGAGGGTTAATAAAGACGCGGCTAAACGGGATATTGCTGAAAGTCAGATTTATCAAAATCTCAAGCAAACTGTTAAAGACCAAGAAATGATGGCACTAGGAACAGTGCAGGAAATCTATGATTTCTTGATGAAAAAATAAATACAAAGAGGCTGAAGTAAACTATTTCAGTCTCTTTTTGTAAGTGCTTTTTAACTTTATGTAGTAAAAGTATACAGATTTGTAACATGACTACAACATAAATCTAAAACAACTGACATGTAAATCAGGTATGATTCTCTTATCAACATTAAAATTAAAAATAATCAATAAAATTTTAGGAGAAAATTGTTATGAAAAAAACAGTTGCTAAACTGACTCTTGGTTTAACATCTATAGCTATTTTGGCGACAGTTGGTGCTCAGACTGTTAGCGCAGACTCTTACGTTGTTCAAGACGGTGATTCATTTTTTGCTATTGCTACTGCAAATGGTATGGATCCTTATGAGTTGGCAGCTAATAATGGGAAAAGCATTTTTGATACCATCCACCCAGGTGATGTGCTAGAAGTGAGTGGTCCAACTCAAGTTAGCTATTCATACAATGCTCCGGCTTATGAAGCACGTAGTACTGCGAATGCGGTAGCAGTTGAGGATGTTGTCGTAAATACTCCTACAAACTACGGGAACTCATATCCTATTGGTCAGTGTACATGGGGCGTAAAAGAATTGGCACCTTGGGCTAGTAACTGGTGGGGAAATGCCAATACTTGGGCAATCTACGCTAGTGCACATGGCTTTAAGACAGGAAATGTACCTGTAGTAGGAGCAATCGCCGTGTGGGACGGTGGTGAATATGGACATGTTGCATATGTCACAGATGTACAAAGTGAGACTTCTATCCAGGTATTGGAATGTAACTATGATGGCAGTGGAACTCAACCAATCGGAAACTATCGTGGATGGTTTAATCCGACTGCATCAAGAGGTACTGTAAGATACATTTATCCAAACTAAGAATACTTAAAAAGATTTAGAATTTCTAAATCTTTTTTTAAGTACTCAAGCCTAGTTTTTAGGATTTTGGTCAGCTAGAAATTTCGGAGCTTCATTCGATTTAATCGTTTAATGATCTTAGACGAAGCTTAAAAAAGAACAAAGGAAGCCGCTGTGGCTATTAGAGTGAATGTTCTCTAGTTGAAATCCTATCTTCATTTTGAAAATTAGTAAAAAAATGGTATAATGAGAGGAAAAGATTCGGATAAAAGTATATTGGACTTTAAAAAAAAAGAGAGTTGTGAAGACTCTATAAACACGTTATAGTAATACTTCGGAGGAAAAATGACCAATATTAAATTAACAACTTTGGGCGGTGTTCGTGAAAATGGTAAAAACATGTACATCGCAGAAATTAACGACTCTATCTTCGTTTTAGATGCAGGTTTGAAATACCCTGAAAATGAGCAGTTGGGTGTCGATGTCGTTATTCCAAATATGGAATATCTATTTGAAAACAGCGACCGTATTGCAGGAGTCTTTTTAACGCACGGACATGCGGATGCGATCGGAGCTCTTCCTTATCTTTTGTCAGAAGTGAAGGTTCCTGTCTTTGGTTCAGAATTGACCATCGAACTTGCTAAGCTTTTTGTAAAGGGAAATGATAGCGTTAAGAAATTTGATGATTTCCATGTTATCGATGAAAACACCGAAATTGACTTTGGTGGTACTGAAGTTTCCTTCTTCCGCACAACTCACTCTATCCCAGAGAGTCTTGGTGTTGTTTTGAAAACATCTGAAGGCAACATCGTCTATACAGGTGACTTTAAATTTGACCAAACAGCAAGTGAATCATACGCAACCGATTTCGGACGTCTAGCTGAAATTGGTCGTGAAGGAGTTTTGGCTCTTCTAAGTGATTCAGCAAATGCTGACAGCAATATCCAAGTAGCCAGCGAAAGTGAAGTTGGAGACGAAATTACACAAACTATTTCCGACTGGGATGGACGTATCATCGTTGCTGCAGTTGCAAGTAACCTTTCTCGTATTCAGCAAGTGTTTGATGCGGCTGCGGATACAGGTCGTCGTGTTGTTTTGACTGGTTTTGACGTTGAAAATATCGTTCGTACAGCTATCCGTTTGAAAAAATTGTCTTTAGCAAATGAGAATCTCTTGATTAAACCAAAAGATATGTCTCGTTTTGAGGACCATGAATTAATCATCCTTGAAACTGGACGTATGGGTGAACCAATTAACGGACTCCGCAAAATGTCCATTGGTCGTCACCGCTATGTTGAAATCAAAGATGGTGACTTGGTCTATATCGTTACGACGCCATCAATTGCTAAGGAAGCTGTGATGGCACGTGTAGAAAACATGGTCTACCAAGCAGGTGGTGTCGTTAAACCGATTACTCAAAGCTTGCGTGTATCAGGACATGGGAATGCGCGTGATCTTCAATTAATGATTAATCTCTTACATCCTCAGTATCTCTTCCCAATCCAGGGAGAATACCGTGAGTTGGATGCTCATGCCAAGGCTGCTATGGCGGTTGGTATGCTACCAGAGCGTATCTTTATCCCTAAAAAAGGGACAACCATGTCTTATGAGCATGGAGACTTCGTTCCATCCGGTGCTGTTACTGCAGGTGATGTCTTGATTGATGGTAATGCCATTGGGGATGTTGGGAACGTTGTTCTTCGTGACCGCAAGGTCTTGTCAGAAGATGGTATCTTTATAGTAGCTATCACTGTTAACCGTCGTGAGAAGAAAATCATTGCTAAAGCTCGAGTACATACGCGTGGATTCGTCTATCTTAAAAAGAGTCGTGATATCTTACGTGAAAGTACAGAGTTGGTGAACCAAACAGTTGAAGATTACCTCCAAGGTGAGGACTTTGACTGGGCTGATCTTAAAGGGAAGGTCCGTGATAATTTGGCCAAATTCCTTTTTGACCAAACCAAGCGTCGTCCAGCCATCCTACCAGTAGTCATGGAAGCAAAATAAGGATTAAATAACAGTAGAGAAAGTCGAGTTTCGGCTTTTTCTTATCTTAAGTGTATAAGGAGCAAGTTATGGCAGTAATGAAGATTGAGTATTACTCAGAAGTTTTAGATATGGAGTGGGGAGTAAATGTACTCTATCCGGATGCGTCTCGGGTAACAGAGCCAGACTCTACAGATATCCCAGTTCTCTACCTACTTCACGGAATGTCTGGAAATCAAAATAGTTGGCTCAAGCGGACCAATGTAGAACGCTTGCTACGAGGGACCAATCTGATTGTTGTCCTGCCAAATACATGTAATGGCTGGTATACAGATACTCAGTATGGCTATAACTACTATACAGCTATAGCAGAAGAATTGCCTAAGGTGCTCAAACGCTTCTTCCCAAATATGACCAACAAGCGTGAAAAGACTTTTATCGCTGGTCTTTCAATGGGAGGCTACGGTTCCTTCAAATTGGCACTGTCAACTGACCGTTTCTCGCGTGCCGCTAGCTTTTCTGGGGCACTTAGTTTCGAGGAGTTTTCTCCTGAGAGTCAAGATTTAGGGACGCGTTCCTACTGGAGAGGAGTTTTTGGCAAAGTAAATGATTGGGTGAATAGTCCTTACTCACTTGAAACACTCGCTAAAAAGTCTGATAAGAAAACCAAGCTCTGGGTTTGGTGTGGGGAGCAAGATTTCTTGTATGCTGCTAATAATCTAGCAGTGAAGAATCTCAAGAAACTCGGTTTTGATGTGACCTATAGCCACAGTGCAGGAACCCATGAGTGGTATTATTGGGAAAAGCAATTGGACCGTTTTTTGGCTACTTTACCAATTGATTTCGTTTTGGAGGAACGCTTGTCTTAATTTTAGCTTTCTTTCAGTTTTCTTCAGTAAAATAGAGAACCTATCTTTAGAATGGGATCCATGGCTTAAAGATGGGTTCTTATTTTTTAGAAAGGTGGGCAATTATGGGCTGGATTATTCGTGTGTTATGTCGATTTTTATTAGGGATTTTGCGCATTTTTTGGCGCCTTGTATGGACACTTATCCTCTTAATTCTCATCACTTTTGGGATTCTCTGGTATGTGACAGGTGATTTACCTGCTACTTTAAATCAAGTTAGTAAAGTGGTTCGAGTCGGCCAAGAAGGTTGGCAACAATGGCAAGAAACTGGCAAATTGCAAGGCTTATCTCAGACAGATTATCACCAAGATTCAGGAGCAAAATGGCCAAAGGCACAAGCAACGATTTATATCGATCCTCAAATGGATGTTAGCTTCCAAAAAGCTTATACTGAAGCTATTTCTAACTGGAATCAGACCGGTACTTTTAACTTTGTGCTTGTAACAGAACCGGATCAGGCCAATATTTTCGCTACCGAAATGAACGATGGTTCGACAGCTGTTGCTGGCGAGGCAGAGAGTCAAACAAATCTCCTAACCAAACAATTCACTTCCGTAACCGTTCGTTTGAATCATTACTATCTATCTAATCCAAATTATGGCTATACGGATGACCGTATCTTGCATACAGCAGAGCATGAACTAGGCCATGCTATTGGTTTGGAACACACCAATGAAGTTTCGGTTATGCAACCAGCGGGGTCCTATTATGGTATCCAAGCTCAAGATGTAAAAGAAGTTCAAGAGCTATATGAGTCTGGAGAATAACTGATTTTCTAAGGAAACTGGAGCTCTCTGATTTAAGCAATACAGGGGGCTTTTTGCTATAATGGAACTATGAATAAATTGATTAAATCAAAACTGGAGCTCTTGCCGACTAGCCCTGGTTGTTACATTCACAAAGATAAAAACGGCACTATCATTTATGTAGGAAAGGCTAAAAATCTGCGCAATCGGGTGCGGTCCTACTTCCGCGGGAGCCATGATACCAAGACAGAAGCCCTGGTATCTGAGATTGTAGATTTTGAATTTATTGTGACGGAGTCTAATATTGAAGCCCTTCTTTTGGAGATCAACCTAATCAAGGAAAACAAGCCTAAGTACAATATTATGCTCAAGGATGATAAGTCCTATCCTTTTATCAAAATCACAAATGAGCGCTATCCTCGCTTGATTATCACCCGTCAGGTCAAGAAGGACGGAGGACTCTACTTTGGTCCCTATCCGGATGTGGGGGCAGCCAATGAAATCAAACGGCTATTGGATCGGATTTTCCCTTTTCGCAAGTGTACCAACTCGCCCTCTAAAGTCTGTTTTTACTACCACATCGGGCAATGTATGGCCCACACCATCTGTCAGAAAGATGAGGCCTATTTCAAGTCTATGGCTCAGGAGGTTTCTGACTTCCTAAAAGGACAGGATGACAAAATCATCGATGATCTCAAGGGTAAAATGGCAGTGGCAGCCCAAAGTATGGAGTTTGAACGTGCAGCGGAATACCGTGATTTGATTCAGGCCATTGGCACCCTTCGAACTAAGCAACGAGTCATGGCAAAAGATCTTCAAAATCGTGATGTATTTGGCTACTATGTAGAAAAAGGTTGGATGTGCGTTCAGGTTTTCTTTGTCCGTCAAGGTAAACTAATTGAACGCGACGTCAATCTCTTTCCATACTACAACGATCCAGACGAGGATTTCTTGACCTATGTGGGACAGTTTTATCAAGAAAAATCTCACTTGGTCCCCAATGAAATTCTGATTCCTCAAGATATTGACGAAGAAGCTATCAAGGCTTTGGTGGATACCAAGGTTCTCAAGCCTCAACGTGGGGAGAAGAAGCAACTGGTCAATCTAGCTATCAAAAATGCTCGTGTCAGTCTAGAGCAGAAATTTAACCTGCTAGAAAAATCAGTTGAGAAGACTCAAGGAGCCATTGAAAACTTGGGACGACTCTTACAAATTCCAACCCCAGTCCGTATCGAGTCTTTTGATAACTCTAATATTATGGGGACTAGTCCTGTCTCTGCTATGGTTGTTTTTGTCAACGGAAAACCTAGCAAGAAGGATTACCGTAAGTATAAAATCAAGACTGTGGTCGGACCAGATGACTATGCTAGTATGCGTGAGGTTATTCGCAGACGCTATGGACGCGTCCAACGTGACGGTTTGACACCGCCAGATTTGATTGTCATTGATGGGGGACAAGGTCAGGTCAATATCGCTAAACAGGTCATTCAAGAAGAGTTGGGGTTAGATATTCCGATCGCAGGCCTGCAAAAGAATGACAAGCACCAAACCCATGAATTGCTTTTTGGAGACCCACTTGAGGTGGTAGAGTTGTCTCGCAATTCTCAAGAATTTTTCCTCCTGCAACGCATTCAGGATGAAGTCCACCGTTTTGCCATTACCTTCCACCGACAACTACGTTCTAAAAATTCCTTCTCCTCTCAATTGGATGGAATTGAAGGTTTGGGTCCAAAACGCAAGCAGAATTTGATGAAATATTTCAAATCTCTGACAAAAATCAAGGAAGCCAGTGTGGATGAGATTGTCGCTGTTGGTATACCAAGAGCAGTGGCAGAGGCAGTTCATCATCACCTGAATCCAGAAGTAGACTCAGGGCTAGCTCAAGTAGCTGAGAAGCCTGTCGAGTATAAGGAATAAAGCAACAGTGGAATGTTTTAGCTTTAGTGAGTGCAAGCTAGTCGGATTTGTGGTAAAATAGATAAGATATGACAAAAGAATTTCATCATGTAACGGTCATGCTCCATGAGACCATTGATATGCTAGATGTAAAACCTGATGGTATTTACGTTGATGCGACCTTGGGAGGAGCAGGACACAGCGAGTATTTATTAAGTAAGTTAAGTGAGAAGGGGCATTTATATGCTTTTGACCAGGACCAGAATGCCATTGATAATGCGCAAAAACGTCTGGCACCTTATATCGAAAAAGGAATGGTCACCTTCATCAAGGATAATTTCCGTCATTTGAAGGACCGCTTACATGACTTAGGTGTGACTGAAATTGATGGAATTTGTTATGATTTAGGTGTGTCAAGCCCGCAGTTGGATCAGCGTGAACGTGGTTTTTCCTATAAGAAGGATGCACCGCTGGATATGCGCATGAATCAGGAAGCTAGTTTGACCGCTTATGAAGTCGTTAATCACTACGACTACCATGATTTGGTAAGAATCTTTTTCAAATATGGAGAAGACAAGTTTTCCAAACAGATTGCTCGAAAAATTGAACAGGCGCGTGAACAGAAACCGATTGAGACCACGACAGAATTGGCAGAGATTATCAAATCTGCAAAACCAGCAAAGGAACTCAAGAAAAAAGGTCACCCAGCCAAACAAATTTTCCAAGCTATCCGTATTGAGGTCAATGATGAACTGGGGGCTGCGGATGAATCAATCCAGCAGGCAATTGAACTTCTAGCTCTCAATGGAAGAATATCAGTCATCACTTTTCATTCGCTGGAAGATCGCTTGACTAAGCAGTTATTTAAGGAAGCTTCTACAGTTGAAGTTCCTAAAGGACTACCTTTCATCCCAGACGATCTCAAGCCAAAGATGGAATTAGTATCTCGGAAGCCGATTTTACCAAGCAAGGAAGAATTGGAAGCCAATAATCGTTCCCACTCAGCCAAGCTACGAGTGGCAAGAAAAATTCACAAGTAAGAGGAAACAATGGCAGAAAACAGAGGAACAACGAGCCAATTGCTACAAGCTCGTATAAAAAAATTTTCACGTGTTGAAAAGGCCTTTTACTTTTCAATTGCCATAACAGCCCTTGTCTTAGCAATTAGTGTAGTCTATATGCAGACAAAACTTTTTCAGGTCCAGAGTGATTTGACAAGAGTCAATGCACAAATTGAAGAAAAAAAGACAGAGCTAGATGATGCCAAACAAGAAGTTAACGAATTAATCCGATCAGAACGTTTGACCGGAATTGCAAATTCACAAGACTTGCAATTGAATAATGAAAATATTCGATCGGCGGAGTAGTAGATGAAAACTATGAAAGAAAGAATCATACGCTTTGCCATTAAGAATCGTAAATCTCCAATGGAAAACCGCAGACGAGTGGGGAAGAGTCTGAGCCTCTTGGCCGTCTTTCTCTTTGCTGTTTTTTTGGTTAATTTTGCGGTGATTATTGGTACAGGCACAAAATTTGGGGTCAATCTGGTTAAAGAAGCAAAAAAAGTTCATCAAACGACTCTGACTGTTCCTGCTAAAAGAGGAACCATTTATGATCGTAATGGAACTCCCATAGCAGAAGATGCGACCTCTTATAATGTTTATGCTGTAATAGATAAAGAATATAAGTCCGCTAATGGTGATGTTCTTTATGTAGAAGAATCACAGTACAACAAAGTGGCAGAAATTTTTCATAAATACTTAGATATGGAGGAGACCTACGTCAAAGACCAACTCTCTCAACCAAATCTCAAACAGGTTTCTTTTGGTGCTAAAGGGAATGGGATTACCTATGCTAATATGATGTCCATTAAACAGGACTTAGAATCTGCTAAGGTCGAGGGTATTAATTTTACGACTAGTCCAAATCGAAGTTATCCAAATGGGAAATTTGCCTCATCCTTTATTGGTTTAGCACAGTTACATGAAAATGAAGATGGCACGAAAAGTCTAATTGGGACATCGGGTATCGAGAGTTCCTTAAATAGTTTATTGGCAGGGACAGATGGTATTATTACATACGAAAAAGACCGTCTAGGTAATATTGTTCCTGGTACAGAACAAGTCACCCGACAGACTGTAAACGGGAAAGATGTCTATACGACCCTATCTAGTCCTTTGCAGTCCTTTATGGAAAGTCAAATGGATGCCTTCCAAGAAAAACTAAAAGGCAAGTATATGACTGCGACCTTGGTTAGTGCCAAGACGGGAGAGATTCTCGCTACAACTCAAAGACCAACCTTTGATGCTGATACCAAAGAAGGGATTACAGAGGACTTTGTCTGGCGTGATATCCTTTACCAAAGTAACTATGAACCAGGTTCAACCATGAAGGTGATTACTTTAGCTTCAGCAATTGACAATAATACCTTCCCTGGAGGAGAATATTTCAACAGTAGCGAATTGAAGGTAGCTGATGCGACTATCAGAGACTGGGATGTTAATGATGGTTTATCAGCAGGAAGTATAATGACATACTCTCAAGGTTTTGCTCACTCAAGTAATGTGGGTATGACCTTGCTCCAACAAAAGATGGGGGATGCTACTTGGTTAGAATACCTCAATCGATTTAAGTTTGGAGTTCCAACCCGTTTTGGTATGAGTGATGAGTATGCTGGTCAGTTACCTGAAGATAATGTTGTTAATATTGCCATGAGTGCTTTTGGTCAAGGGATTTCTGTTACTCAGACCCAGATGCTTCGTGCTTTTACAGCAATTGCAAATGATGGGGTTATGCTTGAACCGAAGTTTATTAGTGCCCTCTATGATCCAAATGATCAGACTGTTCGTAAATCACAAAGGGAGATTGTAGGGAATCCTGTTTCTAAAGAAGCGGCTAGTTTGACTCGTGAGAATATGATTTTGGTTGGTACGGATCCTATCTATGGAACCATGTATAATCGTAATGATAATAAACCAGTAATTACTGTTCCTGGTCAGAATGTTTCTGTCAAATCTGGAACAGCTCAAATTGCCGATGAGCAAAACGGAGGATATTTAGTTGGGAAAACCAATTATATCTTTTCTGTAGTAACCATGCATCCTTCTGAAAATCCTGATTTTATTCTTTACGTAACAGTTCAACAGCCAGAACACTTTTCTAACCCTTGGTTTGGAGAATTTGCTAATCCTATTCTTGAACGAGCTTCTGCCATGAAAGAATCTCTTAATCTTCAGTCTACAGCTAAAAATCTGGATCAAGTTACAACAACAACTAGTTATGCAATGCCAGCGACCAAGGACTATAGTCCGAGAGATATGGCAGAGGAACTGAGACGCAATCTTGTTCAACCAATCGTTATCGGTTCAGGAACGAAAATCAAAGAAAGTTCAGCGGCAGAAGGAACCAATCTAGACGCTAATGAGCAGATCTTACTCCTTTCTGACAAGGTAGAAGAGATGCCGGATTTGTATGGTTGGTCTAAGAAGAATGTTGAAACCTTTGCAAAATGGCTGGATATCGAAGTTGAATTTGAAGGTACAGGAGAAACTGTAAAAAAACAAAGTGTTCGTACCAATACAGCTTTAAAAAATATACAGAAAATAAAAATAACATTAGGAGATTAGAATGCTAGTTTCTATCTTTCCTGGAATCCTTGCTTTTGTCCTTACAGTGGTAGGAATTCCAGCTTTTATCCGTTTTTACCGTAAAGCACAGATTACTGGTCAACAGATGCATGAGGATGTTAAACAACACCAGGCAAAAGCTGGGACGCCGACAATGGGAGGGATTGTCTTCCTCGTAACAAGCGTTTTAGTTAGTTTAGTTCTTGCACTTTTAACTAATCAACTAACCAACAATGTTGGAATGATCCTCTTTATTCTCGTTTTGTATGGTTTGGTTGGCTTCTTAGATGATTTCCTCAAGGTTTTTCGTAAAATCAATGAAGGGCTCAATCCTAAACAAAAGCTCTTGCTTCAGTTAGTAGGAGGAGTTATCTTCTATCTCTTTTATGAAAGAGGAGGGGATGTCTTAAATGTATTTGGGTATCCATTGCACCTAGGCGTTCTTTACATTTTCTTTGCTCTCTTCTGGCTAGTTGGTTTTTCAAATGCTGTTAACTTGACTGACGGAATTGATGGCTTGGCAAGTATCTCAGTAGTGATTAGCCTATCTGCCTATGGAGTCATTGCTTATGTACAAAACCAATTGGATATTCTCCTAGTGATTCTTGCCATGATTGGTGGTCTTCTTGGTTTCTTTGTCTTTAACCATAAGCCTGCTAAAGTTTTTATGGGAGATGTCGGAAGTCTTGCTCTTGGAGGAATGTTGGCCGCTATTTCTATGGCGCTGCACCAAGAATGGACGCTACTCCTGATTGGTATAGTGTATGTTTTTGAAACAACATCTGTCATGATGCAAGTTACCTACTTTAAGTTGACTGGAGGAAAACGTATCTTCCGGATGACACCAGTTCATCACCATTTTGAGTTGGGTGGATTTTCTGGTAAAGGTCAATCCTGGAGTGAGTGGAAGGTCGATTTCTTCTTCTGGGGAGTGGGCTTGCTTGCTAGTCTCGTGACCTTGGCTTTCATGTATTTATTCTAAAATAGAATATTGGACTATAAAAGAGAAGGATTTATACCCTTCTCTTTTTAGTTCCTATTTTCTTCAATTGATGAATCCTTTTCTCAAAAAAGTAAAAATATGGTAAAATGGAAAAAAGAAAGTTGAGATTATGAGTTATTTTAAAAAGTATACATTTGATAAATCTAAGTTTAAGTTAGGGATGCGAACGTTTAAAACAGGAATCGCTGTTTTTTTGGTTCTCATGATTTTTGGTTTTTTTGGATGGAAGGGACTTCAGATTGGGGCTCTTACAGCCGTTTTTAGCTTGAGAGAAGACTTTGATAAGAGTGTCCACTTTGGGACATCACGTATTTTAGGGAATAGTATCGGTGGTTTTTATGCGCTGATGTTCTTTCTCTTGAACAACTTTTTTCATGGAGCCTTTTGGGTAACTCTTCTTGTTGTTCCAATTTGTACCATGTTAACCATCATGACAAATGTTGCCATGAACAATAAGTCAGGAGTTATTGGGGGAGTTGCAGCTATGCTGATTATTACCCTATCAATTCCAAACGGAGAAACTGTTTTGTACGTGTTTGCTCGAGTTTTTGAAACATTTATGGGTGTTTTTGTAGCAATTCTTGTAAATTACGATATTGATCGCTTACGAAGCATCATACAGAAAAAATAAAATAATGTCACAAGATATAACATTAACAATTGACGATTGATTTTTTTTAGACTATAATAGACAGAAAGAAGAGGAAGTGCACATGAAGGAAAAAGAATTTCGTCGCAATATGGCAGTTTTCCCCATTGGTAGTGTTATGAAGCTGACCGATCTTTCGGCGCGTCAAATTCGTTATTATGAAGATCAGGAGTTGATAAAACCTGATCGAAACGAAGGTAACCGCCGGATGTATTCTTTAAATGATATGGATCGGTTACTTGAGATTAAGGACTATATCTCTGAAGGTCTGAACATTGCTGCTATCAAGAAAAAATATGCCGAACGTGAGGCGAAAGCCAAGAAACCAGTTAGTCAAACTGAGGTGCGCCGAGCACTTCGGAATGAAGTTCTTCAACAAAGTCGCTTTGCTTCTCAACAATCACCTTTTGGTCGCGGTTAGGCAACCGCAAGTCGTCATATATAAGGAGAAAAACCATGCCAATCACAGCTGCAGATATTCGTCGTGAAGTTAAGGAAAAAAATGTAACCTTTATTCGTCTTATGTTTTCAGATATTTTGGGAACAATGAAAAACGTCGAAATTCCTGCTACAGATGAACAACTAGACAAGGTCTTGTCAAACAAGGCTATGTTTGATGGATCTTCTATTGAAGGGTTTGTTCGTATCAATGAATCAGATATGTACTTGTACCCTGACCTGGACACATGGACTGTCTTCCCTTGGGGAGATGAGAACGGTAGTGTCGCAGGATTGATCTGTGATGTCTATACAACAGAAGGAGAGCCATTTGCTGGAGATCCTCGAAGCAACCTTAAACGAGCTCTTCATCACATGGAAAAAGTAGGATTCAAATCTTTCAACCTTGGTCCGGAACCAGAATTCTTCCTGTTTAAGCTTGATGAAAATGGAGACCCAACTCTTGAAGTAAATGACAAGGGTGGTTACTTTGATTTGGCGCCTACAGACCTTGCCGATAATACCCGTCGTGAAATTGTAAATGTCTTGACTAAAATGGGATTTGAAGTAGAAGCCAGTCACCATGAAGTTGCTGTAGGTCAACATGAGATTGACTTTAAGTATGATGAAGTTCTTCGTGCTTGTGACAAGATTCAAATCTTTAAACTTGTTGTAAAAACAATTGCGCGTAAACATGGTTTGTATGCAACCTTTATGGCTAAACCTAAATTTGGTATCGCTGGTTCAGGAATGCACTGCAATATGTCCTTGTTTGATGATGAAGGGAACAACGCTTTCTTTGATCCAAATGATCCAAAAGGAATGCAATTGTCAGAAACAGCTTATCACTTCCTTGGTGGTTTGATCAAGCACGCTTACAATTACACAGCTATTATGAACCCGACAGTTAATTCATACAAACGTTTGGTTCCAGGCTACGAAGCACCTGTTTACATCGCTTGGGCTGGTCGTAACCGTTCACCACTTGTCCGCGTTCCTGCTACTCGTGGAATGGGAACACGTTTGGAATTGCGCTCAGTAGACCCAATGGCAAATCCATATATCGCAATGGCTGTTCTTTTGGAAGTTGGTTTGCACGGTATTGAAAACAAAATCGAAGCACCAGCGCCAATCGAAGAAAACATCTATATCATGACTGCAGAAGAGCGCAAAGAGGCTGGTATCACAGACCTTCCATCAACTCTTCACAACGCTTTGAAGGCCATGACAGAAGACGAAGTGGTTAAAGCGGCTCTAGGTGAACACATCTACACTAGCTTCCTTGAAGCCAAACGAATTGAGTGGGCAAGCTATGCAACCTTCGTTTCACAATGGGAAATTGATAACTACCTAGATCTATACTAATGATAAATCAGAAAGATTGTCCGTGAGGACAATCTTTTTTTCTTGCATTTTATATCGAGGTGTGATATATTTTATATAACGAGGTGCGATATATCGAACTGAATAGGAGGTCTGATTAAATGGAATTAACAGATAAGATTAGGCGGGTTTACCTTCCCATGACTGAAACGGGTTTTTATATTCTGTTCTGTCTGCAAAAGGAGAACCATGGTTATGGTATTACACAAAAGGTCAAAGAGATGACAGATTCGCAAGTATCCATTAGTCCTGGAACTATGTATGGAACCCTATCGAAGATGGAAAAAGATGGTTTGGTTTCCTTTGTTCGAGAAGAGGAAAAACGTAAAATCTATCAGATAACAGACTTGGGTCGAAAAGTTTTAGAGATTGAGTTGAAACGTATTGAGCGGCTCTATAGAAACAGTCGGGAGGAGCTTTGATGGAAAAGAAAGTTGTTTATAGAATTGCTACCATTGCGGATTATGATAGAGAGGCTCTCTATCTCGGAGAAATGCATGCTCAGGGCTGGAAACTTAAGGAAGTAAGTTACTCTAACTTAGTAGTTGCGGTTAAGTATACTTTTGAAAAGTGCCAACCGGAGCAGGTGGTTTATCAGTTGGACTTTTATCCTATGAAAAAGTCAGAGAGAGCTTCCTATTTACAACTATTTAAAGATTGTGGGTGGGAGCATATTACAGACTTTAATGGTTTTTCCTACTTTAGAAAGCCTTATTCTGGAGTTGAGTCGGATGCCGAGTTTGAAATTTATAATGACGCGGTCGGGAAGTTAGCAATGGTCAAGAAGATTTTAACAATGCGGATGCTTCCTATTTTGCTTCTCTTTTTAGCGCTACTACCGGTTTTCTCAAAGTTTGTCAGTGGAGGTAGTTCTTTCAGTTGGGGAATGTTTTTGATTGTTATCATAGACTGTACTTTATTGATAGTTTTCGCGATTCAGATTTCTTATATTTTTTGGAGATTGTTTCAAAAGTGGAAAGAATTATCTGATAAATAAAACCATTTTGGAGGTTAGACAATGAATAGCAAAGTACAATTTCGAATGTTTACCATTTTTGATTTGGATAAGGTAGAAGATTATTTGCATGAGATGCATTTGAAAGGTTGGAAATTTAAATCGAATCGTTTTGGCTTTTTCTATTTTGAACAATGCCAACCAGATGATGTGATTTACCGTGTGTGGAATACTAGCTACCTTAGAAAAAATGAGGTAGATTTACAAAGTATTAAGGATAGAGGATGGGAATTTGTGGAAAATTGTTCTTATTCTATTTTTCGAAAAGTAACTTGTGATGTAGATTTAAATGATCAATCTTTCGTGGACAATCGTCTTCAATGGGCTGATGTGAAATCTAGACTTCGTACATCTACAGTTTCTATCTCTGGCGGTCTAGTTATTTGTATGAGCTTGTTTCGCGAAAGTCTCTCTCAATCTTTCTTCCTTATTTTTGCCCTTTATGCCCTCATGATTTCTTACCTAATCTATAGTTTTTACAGACTTAAAAAGAAATATCTTGAGAATGTAAGATGATTTTTTAGGTCCTCAGACTGATTTTTAGCACTCTTGTTAAAAGAGTGCTAATTTTTGAGTTTTTGTCTTGACATTCTTTACTAAGGGTGTATAATAGAATCATAAGTTAGCACTTGGATGTGTCGAGTGCTAAAAAGATCTATCAGAGAGGAGTAGCGAGATGGTTACAGAACGTCAGCAGAATATTTTAAATCTGATTATTGACATCTTTACCAAAACGCACGAACCTGTTGGATCTAAGGCCTTGCAAGAGTCTATCAACTCTAGTAGTGCTACCATTCGAAATGATATGGCAGTTTTAGAAAAGCAAGGTTTACTTGAAAAGGCTCATACTTCCAGTGGTCGTATGCCGAGTGTGGCTGGTTTTCAATACTATGTCAAACACTCCCTATCCTTTGACCGTTTAGCTGAAAATCAAGTTTATGAGATTGTAAAAGCCTTTGATCAAGAATTCTTCAAGCTTGAGGATATTCTTCAAGAGGCAACGAAAATCTTGTCAGACTTGAGTGGTTGTACGGTTGTAGCGCTGGATGTTGAACCAAGTAGGCAGAAGCTAACAGCTTTTGATATTGTTGTCCTCGGGCAACATACAGCTCTTGCTGTTTTTACGCTTGATGAGTCTAGAACAGTTACCAGTCAGTTTTTGATTCCGAGAAATTTCTTGCAGGAGGATTTAAATCGCCTCAAGACCATGATTCAAGAACGTTTCCTGGATCAGACTGTTTTGGATATTCACTACAAGATTCGGACAGAGATTCCGCAAATTATCCAACGTTACTTCACAACAACGGATAACGTTATGGATCTTATTGAGCATATCTTCAAAGAAATGTTCAATGAAAATATCGTGGTTTCTGGCAAAGTCAATCTTTTGAATTTCGCTAATTTAGCGGCCTATCAATTTTTTGATCAGCCACAAAAGGTAGCTTTGGAAATTCGAGAGAATCTGATTGGCGACCAGATGCAAAGTGTCCGAGTTGCGGATAGCCAAGAATCTTGTCTTGCTGACTTAGCAGTAATTAGCAGTAAGTTCCTGATTCCCTATCGTGGGTTTGGAATCCTTGCGATTATTGGTCCAGTTAATCTGGATTATCAACAATTGGTCAATCAACTCAACGTTGTCAATCGAGTTTTGACCATGAAGTTGACGGATTTTTACCGCTATCTCAGCAGCAATCACTATGAAGTGAATTAAGATTGAAATCATTAAAGGAGGCGAAAATGGCCCAAGATATAAAAAATAAAGAAGTAAAAGAAGAGGAAGTTGTGGAAACAGCTGAAGAAACAACTCCCGAGAAGTTGGAATTGGACTTGGCTAATGAACGTGCCGAGGAGTTTGAAAACAAATATCTTCGTGCCCACGCAGAAATGCAAAACATTCAGCGTCGTGCCAATGAAGAGCGTCAACTCTTGCAACGCTATCGCAGCCAAGATTTGGCAAAAGCAATTTTGCCATCGCTTGATAACCTTGAACGCGCTCTTGCCGTTGAAGGCTTGACAGATGATGTGAAGAAGGGCTTGGAAATGGTCCAAGAAAGTTTGATTCATGCTCTGAAAGAAGAAGGAATCGAGGAAATCGCAGCTGATGGAGAGTTTGACCATAACTACCATATGGCTATTCAAACAGTCCCAGCTGATGATGAGCATCCAGCTGACACCATCGCACAAGTCTTTCAAAAAGGCTACAAACTCCATGACCGCATCCTAAGACCGGCTATGGTAGTTGTCTACAACTAGTCTAGAGAACTTAAAAACCTTGTCCGAAACGACAGAAAACTATGAAGAAAGATAAAAAATTATTCAGCTTTGCAATAGTGAGCGAAGCGAACCATTGGCGATACTCTTCGCCGTGGCGCTATTTGCGCAAACTTTGAGACCTTAGGCTCAAAGTTTAGTCAAAGAGATTAACGAAGTTAAGCTCTGACGGCGCCGCCACCTAAGGAGAGTATCAAAAAGAAAAATAGAATATAAAATTTAAGGAGAAAAACATATGTCTAAAATTATTGGTATTGACTTAGGTACAACAAACTCAGCAGTGGCAGTTCTTGAAGGAACTGAATCAAAAATCATCGCAAACCCAGAAGGAAACCGTACAACTCCATCTGTAGTGTCATTCAAAAACGGTGAAATCATCGTTGGTGACGCTGCAAAACGTCAAGCAGTTACAAACCCAGATACAGTTATCTCTATCAAATCTAAGATGGGTACTTCTGAAAAAGTTTCTGCTAACGGCAAAGAATACACTCCACAAGAAATCTCAGCGATGATCCTTCAATATTTGAAAGGTTATGCGGAAGAATACCTTGGTGAAAAAGTAACCAAGGCTGTTATCACAGTTCCAGCTTACTTTAACGATGCTCAACGTCAAGCAACTAAAGACGCTGGTAAAATCGCTGGCCTTGAAGTAGAACGTATCGTCAACGAACCAACTGCAGCAGCTCTTGCTTACGGTTTGGACAAGACTGACAAAGAAGAAAAAATCTTGGTATTCGACCTTGGTGGTGGTACATTTGACGTATCTATCCTCGAACTCGGTGATGGTGTCTTTGATGTATTGGCAACTGCGGGGGATAACAAACTCGGTGGTGATGACTTTGACCAAAAAATCATCGACTACTTAGTAGCAGAATTCAAGAAAGAAAATGGTATCGACTTGTCAAACGACAAGATGGCTCTTCAACGTTTGAAAGATGCAGCAGAAAAAGCTAAGAAAGACCTTTCTGGAGTGACTTCAACTCAAATCAGCTTGCCATTTATTACTGCTGGTGAGGCTGGACCTCTTCACTTGGAAATGACTTTGACTCGTGCTAAATTCGACGATTTGACTCGTGACCTTGTAGAACGTACAAAAGTTCCAGTTCGTCAAGCCCTTTCAGATGCAGGTTTGAGCTTGTCAGATATTGACGAAGTCATCCTTGTCGGTGGTTCAACTCGTATCCCTGCCGTTGTTGAAGCTGTTAAAGCTGAAACTGGTAAAGAACCAAACAAATCAGTGAATCCTGACGAAGTAGTTGCAATGGGTGCTGCCATCCAAGGTGGTGTGATCACTGGTGATGTGAAAGACGTTGTCCTTCTTGACGTAACGCCATTGTCACTTGGTATCGAAACAATGGGTGGAGTCTTCACAAAACTCATCGACCGCAACACAACAATTCCAACATCTAAATCACAAGTCTTCTCAACTGCAGCAGACAACCAACCAGCCGTTGATATCCACGTTCTTCAAGGGGAACGCCCAATGGCAGCAGATAACAAGACTCTTGGACGTTTCCAATTGACAGATATCCCAGCTGCACCTCGTGGTATTCCACAAATCGAAGTAACATTTGACATCGATAAGAACGGTATCGTATCTGTTAAAGCCAAAGATCTTGGAACTCAAAAAGAACAAACAATCGTTATCCAATCTAACTCAGGTTTGACGGACGAAGAAATTGACCGCATGATGAAAGATGCAGAAGCAAACGCTGAAGCAGATAAGAAACGTAAAGAAGAAGTTGACCTTCGTAACGAAGTAGACCAAGCTATCTTTGCGACTGAAAAGACAATCAAAGAAACTGAAGGTAAAGGCTTTGATGCAGAACGTGATGCTGCACAAGCTGCCCTTGATGATCTTAAGAAAGCTCAAGAAGACAACAACTTGGACGAAATGAAAGCAAAACTTGAAGCATTGAACGAAAAAGCTCAAGGACTTGCTGTTAAACTCTACGAACAAGCCGCAGCAGCGCAACAAGCTCAAGCAGGAGCAGAAGGTGCACAAGCAACAGGAAACGCAGGCGATGACGTCGTAGACGGAGAGTTTACGGAAAAGTAAAACAATCCAGTGGATTGTTTTAGCGGAACCTCCTGAAATAAAGAAAGGTTCCGAGATTTTAGGATTCCTTTAATCCGAAACTCAATTCAGCATTACTAGTTTTTAAACTAGTAAGTATAAGAAGAAATCCAGAGGTTGCAACCCAGCCTCTGTTTTTCGGTAAAATAGAGGATGTTGCGTATGAAAAAAGTACTTTGTATCATTTATCCTAATTTTTCTCTCTATGAGATAACCGCTTTAACAAGTACTTTAGCTCTGTCTTTTGACGTCATGATTGATTATGCCGCTTCAGATCATTCGATGGTGGTCTCTGAGGATGGCTTGCCCTGTCAACCAACTAAAACACTAGATCAAATCTGTATAGAAGAGTATTCTTGCGTGATTTTGCCAGGAATGGTCAATATAGGCCCTGCCCTACAGGATGAGAAATTGATTTCGTTCTTGAGGGATCTTGGTGAGCAAGATATCCTCATTGCAGCCATTTCTTCAGCGCCTCTTTTATTAGCGAAAGCAGGTCTGTTGAAGGACACGAAATTTACAGGTGGAATTTGGCAAAACTTCTTTGACTATTTTGAATTTCTTCCACGTGAAAATTTCCAACCGAAAGTTCTTGTGCAAGATAAACAGATCATTACGGCTATCGGTTTTGCCCATCAAGAGTTTGCAAGAAAAGTGATTCTAAGTTTAGGCTTGGCAGCTAATACGGACAACTATTTTAAAGAACGAAACGACTACTCAGAAGAGGATTTGATATTTACTCTATCAGACCAAGAGTTTGATCAAGTGAAGCGAAGTATAGAAAACAGCCTCTGAAGATTTACATAAAAATTATAGAAAGGAACAAAGAGTGTTCGGGGAATTGAACCCGTGCTCTAAAGTTTCTTACTCAATATGAAAGAAAGGAACTGAACCCGACCTAAATCGTGGTTTGATTCACAACATCAATAGAAAGGAACAAAGAGTGTTCGGGGAATTGAAGCCGAGCTCTAAAGTTTCTTACTCAATATGAAAGAAAGGAATTGAACCCGACCTACATCGTGGTTTGATTTACAACATCAATAGAAAGGAACAAAGAGCGTTCGGGGAATTGAACTCGAGCGGAAAGCTTGGAAATTAGATAAACCACCTAAGAAATCAGGATTTCTTGTCGGTTTCCTAAATTTCAGTCGCTTTCTGTTCGCTCTTAGTATCTTGTATGAACAATACTGAATTTTATGACCGTTTGGGCGTTTCAAAGAATGCATCTCAGGATGAAATCAAGAAAGCCTATCGGAAATTATCTAAAAAATATCACCCAGATATCAACAAGGAGCCTGGTGCTGAGGACAAGTACAAGGAAGTTCAAGAAGCTTATGAGACCTTAAGTGACGAACAAAAACGTGCTGCTTACGACCAATATGGTGCTGCTGGTGCCAATGGTGGCTTTGGTGGTGCAGGCGGTTTCGGTGGCTTCGATGGTGCAGGAGGCTTTGGTGGCTTTGAAGATATCTTCTCAAGTTTTTTCGGCGGAGGCGGTTCTTCTCGCAATCCAAACGCACCTCGTCAAGGGGATGACCTCCAATATCGCGTCAATTTGACTTTTGAAGAAGCCATCTTTGGTACTGAAAAAGAAGTCAAATACAATCGTGAAGCTAGCTGTCGTACTTGTAACGGATCTGGTGCTAAGCCTGGAACAAGTCCAGTTACTTGTGGACGCTGTCACGGTTCTGGTGTTATCAACGTCGATACTCAAACACCGCTTGGTATGATGCGTCGCCAAGTAACCTGTGATGTCTGTCATGGTCGTGGAAAAGAAATCAAAGATCCATGTACAACTTGTCATGGAACAGGTCATGAAAAACAAGCCCACAGTGTCCATGTAAAAATTCCAGCAGGTGTCGAAACTGGTCAACAAATTCGTCTAGCTGGTCAAGGGGAGGCTGGATTTAACGGCGGACCATACGGTGACTTGTATGTTGTTGTTAATGTTGAGCCGAGCGACAAATTTGAACGTGAAGGAACAACTATTTTCTACAAGTTAAACCTCAATATCGTCCAAGCAACTCTTGGTGATACTGTAGATATCCCAACTGTTCACGGTGATGTTGAATTAGTGATTCCAGAGGGAACTCAAACCGGTAAACGATTCCGCCTACGTGGTAAGGGAGCTCCGAGCCTACGTGGTGGTGCTGTTGGTGACCAATATGTCACTGTTAATGTCGTGACTCCAACAGGCTTGAACGAACGTCAAAAAGCAGCCTTGAAAGAATTCGCAGCTGCAGGTGATTTGAAAGTTAATCCAAAGAAAAAAGGCTTCTTTGACCATATTAAGGATGCCTTCGAAGGTGAATAAAACAAAAGAGCCGATTGGCTCTTTTTGTGTTATCTTGAAAAATTTAGCTTCAGAAAATCATTTTCCAGTTAGTCTACTATTTATACTTTTGAATGAGCAAGCCGGCTTTATCCATTTCCTGGATGAGTTGCTTGAGTTCTGATTCTTTGCCGGGTTTCACAGTTACGGTATCAATGTGCTTAATCGCCGAATTATCCTGGATATCCACCAAGGTCAAAGCTTTTTCATAGAATGCGATTCCCTTTTTCATGCTTTCCGAATCCTTCAAAGTTAGAATTGTGTAAGAAGAATGTGATTTCTTTCCGTTTTCTCGGAAATATTTCTCGCCTTCCTCCTCTAAAAACTGGAATAAACCATGATTAAACAAATTATCTTCTACTTTTCTATAGGAAATATCACCTGCCTGTAGGACATAGACTTTGAGTCGGTTTTTAGTGAGGTTTGGACTTTCTTTCAGGACAGGGTGGCTATTGATAACCTCATCTGAAAAAGTCACATAAAAATCCAAGCCTCCCCCCTCGTATTGATAGTGTCCGTTTGATTCAACTTTCTCAGGAGGCAGGTCAAGGGAGATAAAGATTTGTTTTAAGGTTTCATTTCCTTCTCGAATGTCACTTGATGAGGCCTTGAAAAGATTGGCCACAAGTAGAAAAGCTAGGGTTACAAAAAGACAGAAGCAACCAGAAATAATCAAGATGACTTTTAAAAACTGTTTCATGTTTAGTCCCTCCCTTTTCTATTAGGAGCTGGTAATCCAAGATGGATTTAAGGGGATATGAGGAAAGTTGGATGCTTTCCTTTCTTTAGTTTTCTTCAGTTTCTCGTAGTTCTTTTATCACAGCAAGTCTTGCTTGGAGGTCTTTTTCTAAGACTTTAAATTTATAGGTTAGGTCTTCTTGGTATTCCTTGATGACTTCTTTTTGTTGATTGATAATTTGTAAGCTATTTTGGATAACATCTAAATCACCTTTGATTGCTTCAACTCGATCAGTAGTATCTAAAACATCTTCAGTGATAACTTCACGATTTTTAACGAGGAGGTAAGATCCGACTGCTGATCCAGCAAAAAGTAGTAAATTTGATAGTTTCATAGGAACTCCTTAAGCGTTTTTGATCGTTTCAGCGACTTGGGCAAGTTTGTCAAAGTCAGGTTCATGGGCAACAAAGTCAATTTTTAGGTCATCCTCGGCACCATAACGAGGAACTAGATGGACATGGGTATGGAAAACGGTTTGTCCAGCTACCTTTTCGCAGTTGGCGATGATATTCATGCCTTCAGCTTGGGTAGCTTTCATAACCTTTTGAGAAATGACTGGAATCTTTGCAAAGAGTTGGCTAGAGCTCGTCGAATCCATTTCTAAAAGGTTGCGATAGTGTTCTTTAGGTACGACCAAGGTATGACCAGGTGTTACTTGAGAAATATCAAGAAAGGCAAGGACTTGCTCATCCTCATAAACCTTGGCTGCAGGGATTTCTCCTGCGATAATCTTACAAAAAATACAATCTGACATAAAATCTACCTCTACTGTATTGAATTTTGATATAATATAGCTACATTATACCAGATTTGGAGAAAATATGTTAGAAATTAAAAATCTGACAGGTGGCTACGTTCATGTCCCTGTCTTGAAAGATGTGTCTTTTACAGTTGAAAGTGGGCAGTTGGTCGGTTTGATCGGTCTCAATGGTGCTGGGAAATCGACGACCATCAATGAGATTATTGGACTTTTGACACCTTATAGTGGAGAAATATTCATCGACGGGCTAACCTTAGGTGCTAATCCTCGTGAATATCGTCAGCAGATTGGTTATATTCCTGAAACTCCTAGCTTGTATGAAGAATTGACTCTCAAAGAGCATATTGAGACAGTTGCTATGGCCTATGGTATCGAGCAAAATCTAGCTTTTGAACGTGTAGAGCCGCTTTTAAAAGTGTTCCGTTTGGATCAAAAATTGGATTGGTTTCCAGTTCATTTTTCCAAAGGGATGAAGCAAAAGGTTATGATTATCTGTGCCTTTGTCGTGGATCCTAGTCTCTTTATCGTAGACGAACCTTTCCTTGGTCTTGATCCTTTGGCGATTTCAGATTTGATTCAACTTTTAGAAGCGGAAAAGAAAAAAGGAAAGTCTATCCTTATGAGTACCCACGTTCTTGATTCTGCTGAAAAGATGTGTGACTCTTTTGTCATTCTTCACAAAGGTCAAGTAAGAGCCAAAGGAAATCTCCAACAGCTCCGAGAAGCCTTTGATATGCCAGAAGCAAGCCTCAATGATATCTATTTGGCTCTGACCAAAGAGGAGGAGTTATGAAGGACTTGTTTTTAAAACGAAAGCAGGAATTTCGCAAGGAATGCTTGGGCTATCTCCGTTATGTGCTCAATGACCATTTTGTCTTATTTTTGTTGGTGTTGTTAGGATTTTTGGCCTACCAGTACAACCAGTTGCTCCAACACTTTCCTGAGAATCATTTCCCAATCCTAATTTTGATTGGGATGATATCTATTTTACTTTTGCTTTGGGGTGGTATTGCGACCTATCTAGAAGTGCCTGACAAACTATTTCTTTTAGTTGCTGAAGAAGAAGTGAGAGAACACATCCAGAAGCAGAGTCTGATTTCTTTCATCTTTTGGGTCAGTGTACAGACTCTCTTTTTGCTCCTGTTTGCGCCTTTATTCTTAGCCATGGGTCTTGGTTTGCCGTTTTTTGGAGTCTATCTCCTTGTCTTGGGGATAGTAAAATATGTGATTTTTCGCCAAAAGTCTAGCAACTTTTTCCTTGGAAATGGACTTGACTGGGATTTTGCCATTGCCCAGGAAAGCAAACGCAAGCAGTTCTTGCTTCGGTTTTTTGCCCTCTTTACCCAGGTTAAGGGAATTTCAAACAGTGTTAAACGTCGAGCTTACCTGGACTTTATCCTCAAGGGCGTTCAGAAAGTACCAGGGAAAATCTGGCAGAATCTTTATCTCCGCTCCTATCTTAGAAATGGAGATTTATTCGCCCTTAGTCTGCGACTCATAATCCTATCTTTGACCGCTCTCATCTTCATTGAGCAATCTTGGATTGCGGTAGCAATTGTAATTTTATTCAATTATCTTTTGTTATTCCAGCTTCTAGCCCTCTATCATGCCTTTGACTATCAATATTTAACGCAATTATTCCCAGTAGGTAAGGGGCAAAAAGAGAAAGGCTTGAAGGAAATCTTGAGAGCGATTGGGATCTTTGCCTTAGCCTTGGAAAGTCTTTTAGGATTGCTTGTTTTCAAGGACAAAATTCTAGTTTTAGTCCTTGTGGGAGCAGGCCTTGTATTGCAATATCTTTATTTGCCATATCAACTGAGAAGATTGGTTGACGAATAGCATAAAAATTAGTAGAATAATAAGGAAACTTTATTCGGAGGAAAAAAATGGACTTGGGTGATATTGAGCTAACGCTAACCCCGATATCTGGGAAGAGTGGAAAAGCTTATATGGGGAGTTATCCTGATGGAAAACGTGTTTTTATAAAAATGAATACTTCTCCAATCCTGCCTGGTTTAGCTAGAGAGCAAATTGCGCCGCAATTACTCTGGAGCCGTCGTTTGCCAGACGGTCGTGATATGTCTGCTCAGGAATGGTTGACAGGGAACATTTTGACGCCAGGAGATATGAACCGTAAACAAATTATCGATATTTTGACCCGTTTACACCGTTCACGTCCCTTAATGACCCAGTTGACACGCTTGGGGTATGCATTAGAAACGCCTTCGGATTTGCTTCAATCATGGGTAAATAAGGCTCCTGATGCGTTGAAAAATAACCAGTATCTACGTATGGTTCTAGGTGACTTGCGTGAGAACCTTCCTGGGTTTAGGGAAGATTATGCAACCATAGTTCATGGGGATGTTCGTCACAGCAATTGGTTTGAGACAGAGAGCGGCTTGATTTACTTGGTAGACTGGGATTCTGTTCGCTTGACTGATCGTATGTTTGATGTGGCCTATCTACTCTGTCACTATATTCCAGAGTTTCAATGGCAAGAGTGGCTGACTAATTATGGCTACAAGTACAATCAAACAGTTTTGAATAAGTTATATTGGTATGCTCAACTGTCCTTTTTGAGCCTAATTACCAAATACTATGAAAATCAAGATTTGGATAATGTAAATCGGGAGATTTATGCTTTGCGTAGCTTCCGAGATAAGTATGGAAAGAAAAAATGAGAGTTAGAAATCGTAAAGGTGCAACAGAACTGTTAGAGGCTAATCCGCAGTACGTTGTTTTAAATCCCGCAGAAGCTAAAGGTAAGTGGCGAGATTTGTTTGGTAATGACAATCCAATCCATGTAGAGGTTGGTAGTGGCAAAGGAGCTTTCGTAACAGGAATGGCCAAACAAAATCCTGGTATCAACTATATCGGGATTGATATTCAGAAGTCTGTATTAAGCTATGCCTTAGACAAGGTCTTAGAAGTTGGAGTTCCCAATATCAAACTTCTATGGGTTGATGGTTCAGAATTGACCAATTATTTTGAAGATGGCGAAATCGACCGCTTGTATTTGAATTTCTCGGATCCATGGCCTAAAAAACGTCATGAGAAACGTCGTTTGACCTACAAGAGCTTCTTGGATACCTTTAAGCGAATCTTGCCTGAACATGGTGAAATTCATTTCAAGACAGATAATCGTGGCTTGTTTGAATATAGTTTAGTGAGCTTTTCACAATATGGTATGAAGCTAAATGCTGTTTGGCTTGATTTACATGCCAGCGACTTTGAAGGAAATGTCATGACTGAGTATGAGCAAAAGTTCTCAAGTAAGGGGCAAGTTATCTACCGAGTTGAGGCAGAATTTTAAGAAAAAGCTTGAATCCAAGCTATTTGGGTGCTTATGCTTTACATTAGTACATAAAAGTGCTATACTATTAGCAAGAATATAAGAAAGAGAGGCGGGGAGATATCTTCGCCTCTTGCTTATGAGGAGGTGGACGCAATCGCAACGATCGTTGAATTAGTCAGAGAAGTCGTAGAACCTGTCATTGAAGCTCCTTTTGAACTCGTAGATATCGAGTATGGAAAAATTGGTAGTGACATGATTCTTAGTATTTTTGTAGACAAGCCTGAAGGAATCACCTTGAATGATACAGCAGACTTGACTGAAATTATCAGTCCTGTCCTAGACACTATCAAGCCGGATCCCTTCCCAGAACAATATTTCCTAGAAATTACCAGTCCAGGATTGGAGCGTCCTTTGAAAACCAAGGAAGCAGTCGCTGGAGCGGTCGGGAAATACATCCATGTCGGGCTCTATCAAGCCATCGACAAGCAAAAGGTTTTTGAAGGAACCTTGTTGTCCTTTGAAGAGGACGAGTTGACTATGGAATATATGGATAAAACGCGCAAGAAAACAGTCCAAATTCCATATAACTTGGTATCAAAAGCACGTTTAGCAGTAAAATTATAGAAAGAAAGGATAGCTTTTGAGAATTCAAAAGTAAAAAGAACATGAGTAAAGAAATGCTAGAGGCCTTCCGCATTTTGGAAGAAGACAAGGGAATCAAGAAAGAAGATATCATCGACGCAGTAGTAGAATCACTTCGTTCTGCTTATCGTAGACGCTATGGTCAATCAGATAGCGTAGCTATCGACTTCAACGAAAAAACAGGTGACTTTACAGTCTACACTGTCCGTGAAGTTGTTGATGAAGTATTTGATAGCCGTTTGGAAATTAGCTTGAAAGATGCCCTTGCCATTAATTCAGCCTATGAGCTTGGTGATAAAATCAAATTTGAAGAAGCACCAGGAGAGTTTGGTCGTGTAGCAGCCCAATCTGCTAAACAAACCATCATGGAGAAAATGCGTAAGCAAACACGTGCCATTACCTACAATACTTACAAAGAGCATGAACAAGAAATCATGTCAGGTACAGTTGAACGTTTTGACAACCGCTTCATTTACGTCAACCTTGGAAGCATCGAAGCTCAATTGTCAAAACAAGACCAAATTCCTGGAGAAGTCTTTGCTTCCCACGATCGTATTGAAGTTTATGTCTACAAAGTGGAAGACAACCCTCGTGGAGTTAACGTCTTTGTAAGTCGTAGCCATCCAGAAATGATAAAACGTTTGATGGAACAAGAAATTCCTGAAGTTTACGACGGAACTGTTGAAATCATGAGCGTAGCCCGTGAAGCAGGTGATCGTACGAAAGTTGCGGTTCGTAGCCACAATCCTAACGTTGATGCTATCGGAACAATCGTTGGACGTGGTGGTGCAAACATTAAGAAAATCACTAGCAAATTCCACCCAGCTCGCTACGATGCTAAGAGTGACCGCATGGTACCAGTAGAAGAAAACATTGACGTTATCGAATGGGTAGCAGATCCAGCTGAATTTATCTACAATGCCATTGCTCCTGCCGAAGTTGACCAAGTTATCTTTGATGAAAATGATAGCAAGCGTGCCTTGGTTGTTGTACCAGATAATAAACTTTCTCTTGCAATCGGTCGTCGTGGACAAAACGTTCGCTTGGCAGCTCACTTGACTGGATACCGTATCGATATCAAGTCTGCAAGTGAATTTGAAGCTATGGAAGAAGCAGGTCAAGTTGATTTCGCTGACACAGAAGAATTGACAGAAGAATAAAAGCTGCAAGAGGAGGGGAAGATGAAAACAAGAAAAATCCCTTTGCGCAAGTCTGTTGTTTCCAACGAAGTAATTGATAAGCGAGATTTACTCCGTATTGTCAAGAACAAAGAAGGAGAGGTCTTTATCGACCCGACAGGCAAGGCTAATGGCCGTGGCGCTTATATCAAGCTAGACAATGCAGAAGCCCTAGAGGCTAAAAAGAAAAAAGTCTTTAACCGTAGCTTTAACATGGAAGTTGAAGAAAGTTTTTATGACGAGTTGATTGCTTATGTTGATCACAAAGTGAAAAGAAGAGAGTTAGGACTTGAATAAACAAAAAGTAAGTAATCTCTTGGGACTTGCTCAACGAGCAGGGAAAATTATCTCGGGTGAAGAAATGGTTGTCAAAGCCATTCAGGAACAGAAAGCCAAGCTGGTATTTCTAGCGCATGATGCTGCCCCCAACCTGACCAAGAAGATTCAAGATAAAAGTCACTATTATCAAGTAGAAGTTGTAACCGTGTTTTCAACACTGGAATTAAGCATAGCAGTTGGGAAATCAAGAAAGGTTTTAGCTGTGACAGATGCTGGATTTACAAAGAAAATGAGGTCTCTTATGGAATAGAAGAGGAGGACATGATTTGTCTAAGAAAAGATTGTACGAAATCGCAAAAGAACTTGGAAAAGAAAGTAAGGAAGTTGTAGCGCGTGCAAAAGAGTTGGGCTTGGAGGTGAAGAGCCACTCGTCAAGCGTTGAAGCTGATGCTGCTGAAAAAATCGTTGCTAGCTTTAAGCCTGCTGCCCCTAAAGCAGAAGCAAAACCTGTAGCACCAAAAGCAAGTGAAGCGAAGGTAGAAAAGAAATCTGAAACACCAGTAGCTCCTAAGGAAGAAAAAGTAGTAGCTGCTAGACCACAAAGCCGAAACTTCAAGGCAGAGCGTGAAGCTCGTGCAAAAGAGCAAGCAGAGCGACGCAAGCAAAACAAGGGCAACAACCGCGACCAACAACAAAACGGGAACCGTCAAAAGAATGAGAACCGTAATGGTGGAAAACCAGGTCAAGGGAACCGCGACAATCGTCGTTTTAATGATCAAGCCAAGAAACAGCAAGGTCAAGGAAATCGTGGGAACGATCGCCGCCAACAAGCGGACAATCGTCCGAACCAAGCTGGACCACGTATTGATTTCAAGGCTCGTGCAGCAGCCCTGAAGGCAGAGCAAAATGCCGAATACGCACGCTCAAGCGAGGAACGCTTCAAACAGTCTCAAGTTGCCAAAGAAGCCTTGGCTCAAGCTAATAAACGAAAAGAACCAGAGGAAATCTTTGAAGAAGCTGCTAAGCTAGCTGAACAAACTCAGCAAGTGGTTGAAGTAGCTCCTGTAGTCAAAGAGCCTGTAGTGGATACACGTCGTAAAAAACAAGCCCGACCAGACAAAGATCGTGATGATTACGATCGTGAAGAAGATGGTCCTAGAAAACAACAAAAGAATCGAAGTAGTCAGAATCAAGTGAGAAATCAAAGAAATAGTAACTGGAATAACAATAAGAAAAATAAAAAAGGCAACAAGCAAAACAACCGTAACCAGGCTCCAAAACCTGTTACAGAGCGTAAATTCCATGAGTTGCCAACAGAATTTGAATATACAGATGGTATGACTGTTGCGGAAATCGCAAAACGTATCAAACGTGAACCAGCTGAGATTGTTAAGAAACTATTTATGATGGGCGTAATGGCCACTCAAAACCAATCTCTGGATGGTGAAACAATTGAACTCCTTATGGTTGATTACGGAATTGAAGCTAAACAAAAGGTTGAAGTGGATAATGCGGATATCGAACGCTTCTTCGTAGAAGATGGATACCTCAATGAAGATGAGTTGATTGAGCGTCCACCGGTTGTAACCATCATGGGACACGTTGACCATGGTAAAACAACCCTTTTGGATACCCTTCGTAATTCTCGTGTTGCTACAGGAGAAGCAGGTGGTATCACTCAGCATATCGGTGCCTATCAGATCGAAGAAAATGGTAAGAAGATTACCTTCCTCGACACACCAGGACACGCGGCCTTTACTTCTATGCGTGCACGTGGTGCCTCTGTTACTGATATTACCATCTTGGTCGTAGCGGCAGATGACGGGGTTATGCCTCAAACTATCGAAGCTATCAACCACTCAAAAGCAGCTAATGTTCCAATCATCGTTGCCATTAACAAGATTGATAAACCAGGTGCCAACCCAGAACGTGTGATCGGTGAATTGGCTGAACACGGTGTTATGTCAACAGCTTGGGGTGGAGATTCTGAGTTTGTAGAGATCTCAGCTAAATTCAACCAAAATATCGATGAACTCTTGGAAACTGTTCTTCTTGTGGCTGAAATCCAAGAACTCAAAGCAGACCCAACCGTTCGCGCCATCGGTACCGTTATTGAAGCCCGTTTGGATAAAGGAAAAGGTGCGGTTGCAACCCTCCTTGTTCAACAAGGTACTTTGAACGTTCAAGACCCAATCGTTGTTGGTAATACTTTCGGACGTGTCCGTGCCATGACCAATGACCTTGGACGTCGTGTTAAGGTTGCAGGACCATCAACACCAGTATCTATTACAGGTTTGAATGAAGCACCTATGGCGGGTGATCACTTTGCTGTATACGAAGATGAAAAATCTGCTCGTGCAGCTGGTGAAGAACGTGCTAAACGTGCTCTTATGAAGCAACGTCAAGCTACACAACGTGTCAGCCTAGAAAACCTCTTTGACACTCTTAAAGCTGGTGAACTCAAGTCTGTTAATGTCATTATCAAAGCCGACGTACAAGGTTCAGTTGAAGCCCTTGCTGCTTCCCTTCAAAAGATTGATGTGGAAGGTGTAAAAGTTACCATCGTCCACTCAGCAGTTGGTGCCATCAACGAATCTGACGTTACTCTTGCTGAAGCTTCAAATGCCTTTATCATTGGTTTCAACGTACGTCCTACACCACAAGCTCGTCAACAAGCAGAAGCAGACGATGTAGAAATCCGTCTCCACAGCATCATCTACAAGGTTATCGAAGAGATGGAAGAAGCCATGAAAGGTATGCTTGATCCAGAATTTGAAGAAAAAGTTATCGGTGAAGCGATTATCCGTGAAACCTTCAAAGTATCTAAAGTGGGAACAATCGGTGGATTTATGGTTACTAGCGGAAAAGTTACCCGTGATTCTAAAGTCCGTGTTATTCGTGACGGTGTCGTTATTTACGATGGTGAACTTGCAAGTTTGAAACACTATAAAGATGACGTCAAAGAAGTTACAAACGGCCGTGAAGGTGGTCTCATGATTGATGGCTACAATGATATCAAGATGGATGATGTGATTGAAGCCTATGTCATGGAAGAAATCAAGAGATAAAATTTTTGCTCCTTTCTTAGGTGGTGAGGGACGCAAGCAAACCGATGGTTTCATTGCTTATTTTTGAGCCTAGAGTCTCAAAAATCCCCAGTGATTGAACTGAATTATCAGCCTAATCACTTTCACCACGGCGAAAGAAGCCGATGAGTTCAAATTGAACTTCGTTCCAATTTGAATTGAAAATCAATAAGTTTAGAAAAAGCTAGGTCTGCTGGCCTAGCTTTTGGTTCAATAGAGAGGAAGGAATAGCATGGCAAATCATTTCCGTACGGATCGTGTGGGCATGGAGATCAAGCGTGAAGTCAATGAGATTTTGCAAAAGAAAGTCCGTGATCCGCGTGTCCAAGGCGTGACCATCACAGATGTTCAGATGCTTGGGGACTTGTCTGTAGCTAAGGTTTACTACACAATTTTGAGTAATCTTGCTTCAGATAATCAAAAGGCCCAAATTGGGCTTGAAAAAGCAACCGGAACTATCAAACGTGAGCTTGGTCACAATTTGAAATTGTATAAAATTCCAGACTTGACCTTCGTCAAAGACGAATCTATCGAGTATGGAAACAAGATTGACGAAATGTTACGCAATCTGGATAAGAATTAAGAAAAAGAGGGGGAATCCCTCTTTTTTGTTACTTTAAACATGATGATAGATTAATTAGTTGCCCTTCTTAAAAGTCGGTTAAAAAAATGTATAAATCTCTAATAGTATGATATGATAAAGCTTAACTTGAATATAAAATGGAGATATAGATGGCTAAACAAGATATAGCTATAAAAGTTTTACAACAAGTTGTAAAGCTTCCTGTCGTGAAAGTAAATAGAGAAAAATTTTTAGTGGAGAAGTTCTCTAAAGAATTAGATAAGAAGGATATTGCCAAATTGTTAGAACAAGGTCCTCCTTCATTATTACCCCAGGAAACCTTAGATAGGGTAGCCAGGTCCTGCATAAAGGATAATGTTTTACGAGCAAGTGGAACATCTGTTCTAGCAGGTCTACCTGGAGGTATTCTAATGGCGCTTACTATTCCAACGGATGTAGCTCAGTTTTATGCTTTTTCCTTGAAATTAGCCCAAGAATTGGGATATATTTATGGATTTAATGATCTTTGGGCATCACGAAATGAGTTAAGTGAAGAAGCTAAAAACACACTATTACTTTATCTAGGGGTCATGCTTGGGGTAAACGGAGCGGGTGCCTTGCTTCGTTCTGGTGGTGTTACAGTCGCTAAACATGTAATGACCACAGTACCTCAGAAAGCCGTAGCCAAAGCAGGCTGGTACCCTATTTTAAAAAAGGTTATGAAAATTTTTGGGGTTACTCTTACAAGGAGAGGCTTGGCAAAGGGAATGGGAAAAGCGATTCCTATTCTAGGTGGGGTTATTTCAGGGGGATTAACCTATGCGACTATGAAACCCATGGGCGAAAGATTGCAAAAAGAATTATCCAAATTAGTTAACTATTCTGAAGTGCAATATCAAAATGATATGGCAATTATTCGAAAAGAGGCTGAGGTAATCGAAGCTGACTGATATGATGAGACTAGCAAGTCTGGTGTTGCTAGTTTTTTTAATCCCATTCCTTATGGTATAATAAAAACAGTTAAATGATTAGAAATAGACTCATGGAGGTTCTCATGGACAATATAATCGATGTATCAATTCCAGTTGCGGAAGTGGTGGATAAACATCCAGAAGTTTTAGGTATTTTGGTTGAGCTTGGTTTTAAACCTCTTGCAAATCCCTTGATGCGTAATACTGTAGGGCGAAAAGTGTCGCTCAAACAAGGCTCAAAGCTTGAAGGAACTCCTATGGATAAGATTGTGCGTACGCTTGAAGCGAATGGATACGAAGTGATTGGGTTAGACTAATGACAGATGAACGAATTTATATTCTGCGGGATATTTTATTAGAATTGCATAATGGAGCCTCTCCAGAGTCCGTTCAAGAACGCTTTGATGCGACCTTTACAGGTGTATCTGCTATTGAGATTTCCCTTATGGAGCACGAGTTGATGAACTCGGACTCAGGTGTGACATTTGAAGACGTCATGGAGCTATGTGATGTGCATGCCAATCTCTTTAAGAATGCTGTTAAGGGTGTCGAAGTTGAGGACACCGAGCATCCTGGTCACCCTGTGCGTGTCTTTAAGGATGAAAATCTAGCTCTCCGTGCTGCTTTGATTCGGGTCCGTAGATTGCTCTCGACTTATGAATCTGTGGACGATGAGGAAATGCTGGTTGAGATGCGCAAAGGCTTGGTACGTCAGATGGGGCTTGTTGGTCAATTTGATATTCACTACCAGCGCAAGGAAGAGCTCTTCTTTCCTATCATGGAACGTTATGGCCATGATTCACCTCCCAAAGTTATGTGGGGAGTGGATGATCAGATTAGGGATCTCTTTCAAACAGCCTTAGTGGCTACTAAGTCGCTCCCAGAAGTGCCAATTTCCACCGTAAAGGAAGCTTTTGAAGCTTTTGCGACAGAGTTTGAAAGTATGATTTTTAAGGAAGAATCAATCCTTCTCATGATTCTGCTTGAATCCTTTACCCAGGATGACTGGATTCAGATTGCTGAGGAAAGTGATGCCTATGGATATGCTATTATCCGTCCGTCTGAGAAATGGGTTCCTGAACGTCAACATTTTGTTGAGGAAAAAAGTGTAGAAGAACCAACTCAGTCAGAAACTGTAGATGGACAAGTTCAGCAAGTGATCGATACACCAGAAGGTCAGTTTACAATCACCTTTACACCAAAGGAAAAGGAAACGGTGCTAGATCGCAATAGCCAGCAGGCTTTTGGCAATGGCTATCTCTCAGTTGAACAGGCGAATCTTATCCTTAATCATTTGCCGATGGAGATTACCTTTGTTAATAAGGATGATATTTTCCAGTATTATAATGACAATACTCCAGCAGATGAAATGATTTTCAAGCGGACACCGTCTCAAGTTGGACGAAATGTCGAACTATGCCATCCACCAAAATATTTGGAGAAAGTCAAAGCGATTATGCAAGGCCTTCGTGAAGGGAAAAAGGACAAGTACGAGATGTGGTTCAAGTCAGAATCACGTGGAAAGTTTGTCCATGTCACTTACGCAGCTGTCCACGATCAAGCAGGGGAGTTTCAAGGAGTCTTGGAATATGTTCAGGACATCCAACCCTACCGTGAGATTGACACGGACTATTTCCGTGGATTAGAATAAGGAGAAAAAATGAGTTACGAGCAAGAATTTATGAAGGAATTTGAAGCCTGGGTTAATACCCAGATTATGATCAACGATATGGCTCTTAAGGAAAGTCAAAAGGTCTATGAAGAAGATCAAGATGAGCGCGCTAAAGATGCCATGATTCGCTACGAGAGTCGCTTGGATGCCTACCAGTTCTTACTAGGTAAATTTGAAAACTTCAAGGCAGGCAAGGGATTCCATGATTTACCAGAAGGTTTATTTGGCGAGAGAAATTATTAATGTTTAGAAATTGGAAAGGAGGCTGGGACAAAAGTCCTAGCCTCTCAATTGTCTTTGGATTGTCGAGCAAGACGCAGTGGTTGAGTGGGCTCTACTACGCTGATTTCATCAGCTTTTACAGCCCTACTCAACTGTGCGGAGGTGGGACGACGAAATCGAATTCTAACGAATTACCGATTTCTGTCCCACTCTCTTTTTCATTGTTCCTTGAGCCTTTTTGTGTTACAATGTTAGCATGAAAACGAAAAATATTATTAAAACAGGTTTAGTAGTGGCAGGGCTTGGAGCACTTGCCTTTGGTGCTAAGAAAGTAGCTGATGATCACAAACTTATGAAGACACAGGAAGAGTTAACTGCTATTGTGCGTGACTATTTCTCAGAAATGGGTGAGATTGGGACTCTCTATGTCCAAGTATACGAAAGTAGCCTAGAACGTCTTGTTGGTGGTGTCATTTTTGAAGATGGTCGTCACTATACCTTTGTCTATGAAGATGAAGATCTCATCTACGAGGAGGAAGCCTTATGATTTCTCCTAAAAATATAGAAGAATTAGCAAATCTAGTAGAGCAGGATGGCAAGAAGGTCTTCCTTTTTGTTGCGGATTGGTGTGGCGATTGCCGTTATATCTATCCTGCCTTGCCAGAGATTGAAGAGACAAATCCAGAGTTCACTTTTATACGGGTAGACCGAGATGAGTACATGGAACTTGCTAAACTTTGGGATGTATACGGGATTCCAAGTCTTGTTGTTTTAGACAAGGACAAGGAGATTGGACGTTTTGTCAATCGTGACCGTAAAACCAAGGGGCAAATCAATGACTTTTTAGCAAGTTTGAAATAGGAGAAAAGAATGATTTTTACATATAATAAAGAACATGTCGGCGATGTCCTTATGGTCATCGTGAAAAACAGTGGAGATGACAAACTAGATGTTGAGCGTAAAGGTAATGTAGCGCGTGTTTTCCTAAAAGAAACTGGTGAGACTGTCGCTTGGAACATTTTTGAAGTTTCTAGTATGTTTGAAATCGCTGAGCGCGGGCAAGTCTTTTTAACTGACGACCAAGTAGCACGTTTGAACCAAGAATTGCAAGAAGAAGGATTTGCTGAAGAAATCATCAATGACAAGGAACCCAAATTTGTGGTTGGTGAGATTGTAGAAATGGTTGCTCATCCAGATAGTGACCACCTCAATATCTGCCAAGTGGCTGTTGGAAGTGACAAGACAGTGCAGATCGTTGCAGGTGCTCCCAATGCGCGTGTCGGTTTGAAAACCATTGTAGCTCTTCCTGGAGCTATGATGCCAAAAGGTAATCTCATTTTTCCAGGGGAACTTCGAGGGGAAAAGAGTTTTGGTATGATGTGTAGTCCTCGTGAACTTGCCTTGCCAAATGCTCCCCAAAAACGTGGTGTCATTGAATTATCAGACGACCAGGTAGTTGGAACACCCTTTGACCCAGCTACACACTGGACTGCTTAATTACTAAAAGTGATTTATAATCTTTGCTTGAGGAAAATAGGATGGCAAAAAATGTAGTCATTACAGGTGCAACATCAGGTATCGGTGAAGCCATTGCGCGTGCATATCTAGAAAAAGGTGAGAATGTTGTACTCACAGGACGTCGAACAGAAAGACTCCAAGCTCTAAAAGCTGAGTTTGTAGAAGCATTTCCAAATCAAAAAGTCTGGACCTTTCCGTTAGATGTTACAGATATGAGCATGGTAAAGACTGTTTGTTCGGAAATTTTAGAGACTGTAGGTCAGGTTGATATCTTGATCAATAATGCTGGACTGGCTCTAGGCTTATCGCCTTATCAGGACTATGAAGAGTTGGATATGTTGACCATGTTGGATACCAATGTCAAGGGTTTAATGGCAGTTACACGCTGTCTCTTGCCTTCTATGGTAGTAGCTAATCAAGGGCATATTATCAATATGGGTTCTACTGCAGGGATTTACGCATATGCTGGTGCAGCAGTCTATTCAGCAACCAAGGCTGCAGTCAAAACTTTTTCAGACGGGCTTCGGATTGACACCATTGCGACAGATATCAAGGTGACCACTATTCAGCCAGGAATTGTAGAGACTGATTTTTCAAAAGTCCGTTTCCATGGAGATGAGGCACGGGCTGCGACTGTTTACCAGGGGCTTGAAGCCTTACAGGCACAAGATATCGCTGATGCAGTGGTTTATGTGACCAGTCAACCTCGTCGTGTGCAAATCACAGATATGACCATCATGGCTAATCAACAAGCAACTGGGTTTATGATTCATCGAGATTAATATTATTTTTAAAAAAGTTACAAATCTTGTAACTTTTTTTGATTTCCTTCGAATAGATAAGTAGGAGGATGAAAAATGTATAATAAAGTGATTATGATTGGACGCTTGACGTCTACACCCGAATTGCACAAAACCAACAATGATAAGTCTGTAGCTCGTGCGACGATTGCTATTAACCGTCGTTTTAAGGACCAAAATGGGGAACGTGAAGCGGACTTCATCAATATTGTTGTCTGGGGGAAATTGGCTGAAACCTTGGCTAGCTACGCGACTAAAGGCAGTCTCATTTCTATCGATGGGGAACTTCGTACCCGTAAGTTCGAGAAGAATGGTCAGACCAACTACGTGACCGAAGTTCTTGCTACAGGATTTCAACTTTTGGAAAGTCGCGCCCAACGTGCTATGCGTGAAAATAATGCTGGTCAAGACTTAGCAGATCTGGTTTTGGAAGAGGAGGAACTTCCCTTCTAGGATTGATTATAGAAAAAGCTGGTTCGTTTATAGACCAGCTTTTTCTATTGTTTCTAGTTTTATTGTTCGGAAATTACTTCTTAAAATAGGTCAAATAAATGTACTTGTACAATAAAATCAAGCATTTTTTTTGAAAAAGTAGTAGAATAAAGTATTATATATTCAGAGTTTTCAGAAAAGGAATGAAATTTGAAGGAAAATAAAGAGAAAAAAGAATTGTTGAAATGGCTGATAAAGCGTATATTACTGCTGATTCCAGTGGTCTGTATTCTCTTTTGGATTTTTGGCCGTTGTCAAACAAGTGGCATCAAGGATCAGACTAAAATTGGTGTAACCTATATGACCATGAACAATGAGTTCTATAAAAGTATTCATTCGGAAATTAGTCGAATTTCCGATGAAAGAGGAGCTCTTGTTTGCGTCCGAGATCCAGAATTGGATGAAGAAAGGCAGAGCCAGCAGATTGATGATTTTTGTGCTCAAAAAGTTGATGTGATTGTGATCAATCCGGTCAAGGGGGATAGCCAGTCCATTTTAACTGCTCTTGAAAAAGCTAGAAAACAAGGAATTAAAATCATTGCAGTCGATACCCAATTGAAAAATTTTAAGCCCGATGCAAGTATTGTATCTGATAACTACCAAGCGGGAGTAATGATTGCTAAAGAGCTCATGAAACGTTCTTCTAGCGCTCGAGTCCTCCTTTTGGAGCATAAAGGGACTGTCTCAGCAGATACGCGGATTCAGGGGTTTAAAGACACTATAGAGGGGCACAGTTCTTATCAGATTGTATCGGAACTAGAAACCAAGGGGCAAACGGAGATCGCCATGCCGGCTGTCCAGAATTTTTTACAATCAGGGATTGAAATTGATACCTTGGTTGCCTTAAATGACCGCTCGGCTATAGGAGCTTTAGCTGCAATTAAGGAGCAAGGAAATAGCCAGTCCATTGCAATTTATGGAATCGATGGCTCACCAGATATGAAATCCTTGTTGCACTCGACGGATGATGTAGTGGGAACCGTTGCTCAATCTCCCTTGAAGATGGGAGACCGTGTTATGGAAGTTATCCAAGATATTTCTGAAGGGAAGAGCTATACCAAAGAGGTGATCATTCCAGTTGAAATGATGACAAAGGAAAACATTGATCAGTTTGATGTGAATGGGTGGCAGTAATGAGAAAGTTTAGAGGTGTTCGATACAGTTTGGCCATTCTTATGGTCGTGAATTTTATTGCTGTTATGCTCAACAGCATCATCTATCTTCAAGCAACCAACTATATCATTGCTCAACGCCAAGCCTCTCTATTATTGGAGCGCCTAGAGCGTATTCCTTTTGCTCCATCTACGACTTTTTGGTTGTCAGCAATCTTATTTGCTGGGATTGCCTTAATCTCAATGAGTCGTTATAGACCTCAAACAAGTCGATGGTCCATTTTTGATAAGAGGAATCTTCTAGAGATTCTCCTGATGTTACTGTTGATGTGGGTTCAGAACATAGCTTATAACGGGCTCATTCTCTTGGTTTTTGCAGATATCTTCTATGGCTCCAAAGAGTTGAATACCAAGAGAGATCGGAAGTATTGGTTTGCCTTTATCCTAGTGAGCTTCTTGATGCTCCTTGTAACCAATTCAGACGTCTTTTCGCTTTTCTTCCCAATTCCTTCTCTTGATACCTATATTCATTTTTATCCTGAATCTATCCGTATTTTGGCCTTTTTCTTAAAGAATTCCCTCTACGCCTTGAATATGGTACTCTTCATTATTTCACTTTTATTTTATATCATGAATGTCCTTGCGGAAAACCATGAAGTTGAACAAGAGCTGGCCATGGTGTCCAAGGTTAATACCGAGTTGAACAACTATATGGCCTTATCTGAGAAGATTGCAGAGGATCGGGAGCGCAAGCGGATTGCTCGGGAGATTCACGATACCTTGGGACACGCGTTAACAGGGATTTCAGCAGGTTTAGATGCTGTCGGGGTCTTGATTGATATCAATCCAAGTCGTGCCAAAGAGCAGGTAAAAAACGTATCAGAAGTCGTCCGTGAAGGAATCCAGGATGTGAGAGGCTCTCTCAATCGCCTTCGTCCAGGAGCCCTTGAGGAGCGAACTCTCAAAGATGCTTTAGAAAAGACAATCCGCGAGTACCAAATTCTTTCAAACTTGCAAGTTGATCTCAACTATGAATGGATCGATGTCGATATGGACGTCATGATTGAAGATACAATCTTTCGTGTGATACAAGAGTCTATGACTAATGCGGTTCGCCACGGTCATGCCAGCCACATGGACCTCCATTTTTTTGAGGACGAAGAAGATTACATGATTGAGTTGCAGGATAATGGAGTTGGGTTTGAAACCTTGACCTATGGCTACGGACTCAAACAGATGATGGAGCGTATTTCAATTCTAGGAGGCCAGCTTCAATTTGAAAGTCGCGATGGATTTTTCACACGTGTTAGTTTACCAAAATATAAAGAAGGGAGATAATAGATGATGATAAAAGTAATGGTGGCGGATGACCAGTCCTTGATTCGAGAATCTCTGAAAATTATTTTGTCGGCCTACTCAGATATTGAAGTGGTAGCCACAGTGGAAGATGGGAATCATGTCTTGTCTAGCATTCCACACTCGCATCCGGATTTAATCTTAATGGATATTCGGATGCCAGGCATGGATGGGGTTTTGGCTACAAAAGAAGTAAAAGAGCACTATCCGGATATCAAAATTATTATTTTAACAACCTTTGACGATGATGAATTTATCTATAGTGCGCTCAAGTATGGTGCTTCAGGGTATCTCTTAAAAGGAGCCTCGACAGAGGAGCTTTATGAAGCTATTAAGGTGGTGCATCAGGGAGGAGCAATGATCAACCCTGATATCGCAAGCAAGGTCTTTCAAATTTTCTCGCAAATGGCCAAATCAAATTTCTCTATTGCTGTGGATGAGGATAACGTTAAGGATTTGAGCACGACGGAATGGCGCATTATCCAAGAGATTGGCTATGGTGAGTCAAATAAAGAGATTGCGGCTAAACTCTTCTTATCAGAAGGAACTGTTCGTAATTACTTATCAACGATTTTGTCGAAATTAAACCTAAGAGATCGAACGCAATTAGCGATTTGGTCAGTCCAAACAGGAGTGACCCGACGTGATTTTTCAAAAGGAAATACGGAATGAAATTGAAGCGAAAGCAACTTTGTTTAGGGATTTGTCTCCTTTTTATGCTCTCTTTGAGTGCTGGTTTTTATTGGTGGAAACAGCAACCGACCGTCCTTCATATAGGAGTTTATGCAGGCTCTAGTTGGGATGTACCGACCAGTCAACGTTCTCATGCATTGGATCTTGCGATCCAAAAATTTGAAAAGTCCCATCCTAATGTCCGTGTGGAATATGAAAATGGAATTCCGCAGTCGGAATATTCAAACTGGCTCTCAGAAAAAATTGTATCAGGAAAGACCCCTGATGTGTTTATGGTTTCTGAGAAAGATTTGTCCTTATTGGCGGCACGTGGCGTTTTAGAAAAGTTAAACGGCTATATGAATAAAGAAGACCAAGTTGCTTTTTATCCTGTTGCATTTGAATCAGGTGTTTATCAGGGGCAAACCTATGCCTTGCCATATGAAAGTAATCCTATTTTGATGTGTGTCAATAAAGATTTGCTGGATAAAGAAGGCATTGAGGTTCCCAAAGAAGGTTGGAGCTTGGAAGAGTTCTATACAATTTGTAAAAAACTAACCAAAGATACCAATGGAGATGGTCAATTGGATCAGTTTGGGAGTACAGAATACACCTGGAAAGAAGCTTTGGCAGCAAATGGGGGTAGTCTCTTTCAAGGTGGGATGCTCAAACTTACGGCTCCAGAAGTCAAAGAATCTTTGACTTTTCTGCAAAAATTGGAAGAGTTAAATAAAAATTATAAGGTGAGTTCCAAAGATTTTGACCAGGGGAAAGTAGCGTTTTACCCCATGACTTTGGCTCAATATAGGACTTATAAACCTTATCCCTATCATGTTTCCAAATATTCAAACTTCACCTGGACCTGTATTCCTATGCCTGCTAAGTCAAAAACCACTAAGGCGACCTTGGTTACGACGACTTCTTTTGCCATGTCTGCTCGGACTCCTCATTCAAAGTTGGCTTGGGAGTTGATGCAAGTGTTGACAGAGGATCCAGAAATCCAACAAACTCTTTTTGCTGAATCTCAAGGGATTTCTGTCATGCCTGATGTAGTCAAGAGTCGTTCTAGTAAAGACCTTCTGCAAGTGGATGATTTTGGGGCAGATTCCTTAACCAATCAGACCTTGAACCGAATCATGGAACAAGCTGTAGAAAGTAGTCCCAAGAATGTCTCGAAAGAAGTGTTAGAAAAACTGGACTACTTGATTGGCAATGCCTTGCGCAATCAAGATGTTGAGAACCGCCTGCCGCAAATTCAAAGGGAGATTGAAAGTAGTCTCCAGGTAGGATTTTAAAGAAAAAAAGATGACATCGTGTCAAGTGACAGATGTCATTTTTTTATTGCTAAATGTCATGTTTATAATGTGACATTTGACAATGTAAAAACGCTTTCAAATAATCTACAATAGAGTCAAATAAAGGAGGCGTAGCAAAATGAAATACCTCATTTTAGTCAGTCATGGAGGATTGGCAGAAGGCCTAAAAACATCACTAGCTATGTTTGCTGGTGATAAGATGAACCAGGTCATTGCAGTTGGACTCAAAGAAGGAAAGTCGGTCGATGATTTTGCAGTTGATTTTAGAGAAAGCATTTCAGAATTGACAGCAGATGATTCTGTACTGGTCTTGGCAGATATTGTAGGCGGTAGTCCACTAACCACAGCAGCAACTGTCCTAGAAGAAGTTGGGAAGCTAGATGAAGCTTTGATCCTTGGTGGAATGAATCTTACCATGGCTTTAACAGCAGTAGTGATGAAGGATGTGTTGGATGGAGACGATTTGTCAGCCACCATCTTATCAGAAGCACGATCTGCACTACAGCCTTTTGAAGTTTCAGCCACTAGTGCTGAAGAAGATGATGACGATATTTAATAGGGAGGTACCTTATGGTAGTAACATTTGTACGGATTGATGACCGCATGATTCACGGTCAAACAGTCACACGCTGGGCAAAAGAAAAACCATGTGATGGTTTGATTGCCGTAAACGATGCAGCAGCGTCAAACAAGGTTTTAATCCAGGCATACAAGGGTGCATCAGACAAGAAAACCTTTGTATGGACAAAAGAAGCCTTTAAAGAAAAATCAGCAAAAGTAACGGAATCAGATAGTCGTTACTTCTTGATTACCAAAAACCCAATCGATATGAAGGAAATTTTGGTGGATCAAGGTTTTGTCCCAGGAGATGTTAAAGAAATCATCGTTGGCCCTGCAAATGATCGACCTGGTGCAGTGAAATTGGGTAATAACCAATCTATCACACAGGAAGAAGCAGAAGCCTTTCAGGCTATCCAGGAAGCAGGTTACAAGGTTAAATTCCAATTGCTGCCGGATGTCTCAATTGGTTATTGGGACGATTTCAAATCTAAATTTGGTTTTTAAACCTAACAGTTTTATTAGTTAGGTAAATAAATTTACAAACAAAAAGGAGCGTTTGTTATGACAATTTCATGGATTCAAGCAATCTTGCTTGCTGTTTTCGCCAGCTTGTCTTCAATGCCTGGTATGGGAGGTTCCAGTATCGGGAACTATACACTCGGTCGTCCCTTGATCGGTGGGTTGATTTCAGGTTTAATTCTTGGAGATGTGACAACCGGTATTATGGTCGGGGTTGCCCTTCAAGTCGTTTATATCGCCTTGGTAACACCTGGTGGAACCGTATCTGCCGATGTTCGTGCCATCTCTTATATCGGTGTTCCTCTTGCTATCTTGTTTGTGCATGCAAATCACATCACAGATGAAGCTGGAATTGCAGCAGCTGCAGCCCCAATCGGTGCGGCCGTTGGGACAATCGGTACTGTTCTTTTCTACGGAACAGCTACCATGAACTTGCTTTGGCAACACATTGGTTGGAAAGCCGTTGAAGAAGGAAATTTCAAAAAACTCTACGCAGTTGACTGGGTTTACCCATGGATCTCTCACTTCCTCTTCTCTTTCCTTCCAACTATGATTATCACTAAATATGGTGAAAACATGGTTGATTTGATGAAACTTTACCTTCCTATGGATGGTTTCTGGATGAAAGCTCTCTTTACAGTCGGAGCTCTTCTCCCATGTGTCGGTATTGCTATCTTGTTGAAACAAATTGTTACAAAAGCAACTGACTTCATTCCATTCTTTGTTGGATTTACCTTGGCTAAATCTCTCGGCTTGAACTTGGTAGCGAGTGCGGTTGTTTCATTGATCTTTGCAGTAATCTACTATGAACTTGAAGTAATCAAATCTATGAAAGCTGTTCCAGCTGGGGTTGTTTACGTAGACGATGATGAGGAGGATATTTAAAATGGCTGATAGAAAGAAAATTTCAAAGAAAACATTAGCAAAAGCATTTCATCATTGGTATTATGGTCATTTGACTTGTTTCTCTCAAGAACACATGCAAACCTTTGGGTACTTGACTTCTATGCTTCCAATCGTAGAAGAAATGTATGATACAAAAGAAGAACAAAAAGATGCTATGCAAACCTATACTGCTTTCTTCAATACTGAACCGCAACTTGGATCTCTTGTTGTAGGGATTACAGCTGGTTTGGAAGAAGCACGTGCAAATGGAGATGCAGTAGATGGTGAAACCATCAATGGGATGCGTGCCGGTTTGATGGGACCAATCGCTGGTATTGGTGACTCTTTGATCGTTGGTACCTTGATTCCAGTTCTTTTGGGGATTGCACTTGGTCTTTCTAAAGGTGGTAACGTCGCTGGTGCTATCTTCTACATCGTCGTATGGAACTTCCTAGTCTACTTTGGTATGCGCTTTGCCTTCTTCAAAGGATATCAATTAGGGGATAAAGCCGTTGAATTCCTAGTAGGACCAAAAGGACAAGCTCTTCGTAAAGCAATCAGCGTTGTCGGTGGTATGGTTATTGGTGCTGTAGCAGCGACTTGGGTCTCTGTTACAACAGCACTCGAATTCAAAAATGCTAACGGAGAAGCCTTCCTTAAAATTCAAGAAAAGATTGATGGTGTTTATCCAGGTCTCTTGACAGCAACCTTCATCACTATTTGCTGGTGGTTGATGTCTAAGAAAAAAGTTTCACCAAACAAAGTCATGTTAATTCTAGTTGTTGTTGCCTTAATTGGTGTTGCTCTAGGTATCTTTGACCCACATCTTAATTACTAAGGTCAAGAGAACCCAATATTTACTAGTAAAAATTTTGAGAATGAAGTAGACTAATCTCCTTCTCTTACACTTCATTCTCAATTTTTATCAGGAGGATTTTCATGGTTACAAAACAAGAACTTGTTAATGGATATGAAACAGAAATTAAGTATCAACGCCACATGCTTGAAAATTTGGGTCGTTGGTTCAGTTTGCTCTTTATCACTGCTAGTATTGGTGTGGTATTGATTTATCTTTTTCATAAAACCTTCCTCCCACTCTTAATTTTCGGAATTTTACTTGCCTTGATTGGAATATTAGGAATGGTGGTTTTTGGATATGGTATCTACCGCGGGCGGATCAATCTCCAAAAGGTTATCGATGATTTCAATCAAAAGTTGACGATTCTCAATTAATATTAAAGGAACATCTCTTTCATTTTTGAGGTGTTTTTTTCTTGACTATTTCTGACTAAGTGATACAATAGAACTATGGTTTAGCACTCGTATACAAAGAGTGCTAATAATATGATTATCTTATGGAGGAAAGCAGATGTTGAAACCATTAGGAGACCGCGTGGTCTTGAAAATTGAAGAAAAAGAACAAACAGTTGGTGGCTTTGTCCTTGCAGGATCAGCCCAAGAAAAAACAAAAACAGCTAAAGTAGTAGCTATTGGACAAGGTGTTCGCACCTTGAGTGGTGAACTTGTTGCTCCAAGTGTAAAAGTTGGAGATCAAGTTTTAGTTGAAGCTCATGTAGGTATTGATGTCAAAGATGGTGATGAAAAATATATCATCGTGGGTGAAGCTAATATTTTAGCAATCGTTGAAGAATAATAGGAGGAAGTAAGTATGTCAAAAGAAATTAAATTTTCATCTGATGCACGTTCAGCAATGGTCCGTGGGGTTGATATCCTAGCTGATACAGTTAAAGTAACCTTAGGCCCTAAAGGACGTAATGTCGTTCTTGAAAAATCATTTGGTTCACCATTGATTACCAATGACGGGGTGACAATCGCTAAAGAAATTGAACTAGAAGACCATTTTGAAAATATGGGTGCCAAATTGGTATCAGAAGTAGCTTCTAAAACCAACGATATTGCTGGTGACGGGACAACCACTGCAACTGTCTTGACCCAAGCCATCGTTCGTGAAGGAATCAAGAACGTTACAGCAGGAGCAAACCCAATCGGTATCCGTCGTGGGATTGAAGCAGCAGTTGCAACTGCTGTAGAAGCCTTGAAGAACAATGCCATTCCAGTATCAAGCAAGGAAGCAATCGCACAAGTCGCTGCCGTATCCTCTCGCTCTGAAAAAGTGGGTGAATACATCTCTGAAGCCATGGAAAAAGTTGGTAAAGATGGAGTTATCACTATTGAAGAATCACGTGGTATGGAAACAGAGCTTGAAGTTGTAGAAGGAATGCAATTCGATCGTGGTTATCTATCACAGTACATGGTCACTGACAATGAAAAAATGGTTGCAGACCTTGAAAATCCATACATTTTAATCACTGATAAGAAAATCTCAAACATCCAAGAAATTTTGCCACTTCTAGAAAGTATTCTTCAAAGTAGCCGTCCGCTCTTGATTATTGCAGATGACGTTGACGGTGAAGCTCTTCCAACTCTTGTCTTGAACAAGATTCGTGGAACTTTCAACGTAGTTGCTGTTAAGGCTCCTGGTTTCGGTGACCGTCGTAAAGCGATGTTGGAAGATATTGCGATTTTGACAGGTGGAACTGTTATTACCGAAGACCTTGGTCTTGAGTTGAAAGATGCTACCATCGAAGCTTTAGGTCAAGCAGCTAAAGTGTCTGTAGATAAAGATAGCACTGTTATTGTAGAAGGCGCAGGTAATCCTGAAGCAATTGCTAACCGTGTCGCTGTCATCAAGTCTCAAATTGAAACAACAACTTCAGAATTCGACCGTGAAAAACTTCAAGAACGCTTGGCTAAATTGTCAGGTGGAGTAGCTGTTATCAAGGTTGGTGCTGCAACTGAAACTGAGTTGAAAGAAATGAAACTCCGTATCGAAGATGCTCTTAATGCGACTCGTGCAGCTGTTGAAGAAGGTATCGTTGCAGGTGGTGGTACTGCCTTAGTGAATGTCATTCCAGCTGTTGAAGCTTTAGAATTGACAGGTGATGAAGCAACAGGACGTAGCATTGTTCTTCGTGCCTTAGAAGAGCCGGTTCGCCAAATTGCCTACAACGCAGGCTATGAAGGTTCAATCGTTATCGATCGTTTGAAGCATGCAGAGCTTGGAACAGGCTTCAACGCTGCAACAGGTGAATGGGTTAACATGATTGAAGCAGGAATTATCGATCCTGTTAAGGTAAGTCGTTCAGCCCTTCAAAATGCCGCTTCAGTAGCAAGTCTCATCTTGACAACCGAAGCAGTTGTAGCTAACAAACCAGAACCAGTAGCCCCTGCTCCAGCAATGGATCCATCTATGATGGGTGGTTACTAGAGAATATAAAAATAACAGGTGGAAATAAAGGTTTCTACCTGTTTTCTTTCTTGTAAATTAAAAAGAGGAAGCATAGCTTCCTCTTTTTTTGAATTATGGTTTGATGACTTCAACACCACCCATGTATGGACGAAGGACTTCTGGAATAGTGACAGAACCATCTTCATTTTGATAGTTTTCCAGAATTGCAGCAACGGTACGTCCAACAGCAAGTCCAGAACCATTCAAAGTGTGAAGGAGTTTCACTTTACCATCTGCTTCATCACGGTAACGGATTTGGGCACGACGCGCTTGGAAATCTTCTGTATTTGAACAGCTTGAGATTTCACGATAAGTATTTTGCGCAGGGATCCATACTTCCAAGTCGTAAGTTTTTGCTGCTGAGAATCCCATATCTCCTGTAGAAAGAGCTACCACACGGTATGGGAGATTGAATTTTTGAAGGATGTTTTCAGCGTTGGCTGTCATTTTTTCCAATTCTTCGTATGATTCTTCTGGTTTGGTAAATTTCACCATTTCAACCTTGTGGAATTGGTGCAAACGAATCAAACCGCGAGTATCGCGACCAGCTGAACCAGCTTCAGAACGGAATGATGGACTCATAGCAGTAAAGTAGATTGGCAAGTCTTTTCCGTCAAGAATTTCATCACGATAGTAGTTAGTCAAAGGAACTTCAGCTGTAGGAATGAGGACATAGTTGGTATCACTGAGCTCAAAAGTATCTTCCTTGAATTTTGGATATTGACCAGTACCAAACATAGAATCATGGTTCACCATGTATGGAGTGATGACTTCTGTATAGCCTTCTTTACCATGCTCATCCAACATAAAGTTGTAGATAGCACGTTCCAAACGAGCTCCAAGGCCTTTATAGAAGAGGAAGCGGGCACCGGTAACTTTTCCACCACGTTCCCAGTCAAGAATGCCGAGGTCTTCACCAAGATCCCAGTGAGCTTTTGGTTCGAAGTCAAACTCGCGAGGAGTTCCCCAACGTCGAACTTCTACGTTATCGTCTTCGTCAGCACCGATAGGAACACTATCAGCAGGGATGTTGGGAAGAGTTGTGGTAAATTCTGTCAATTTCGCATCGATTTCAGCCAATTCAGCATCAAGAGCTTTTACCTCAGCAGAGAGAGCTTGCATGGCAGCAATTTTATCGTCTGCATTCTCTTTGTTGCGTTTAGCTTGAGCAATCTCAGCAGAAACTGTATTACGTTCTGCTTTAAGTGTTTCAACCTTGACCAAGATATCACGACGTTTTGCATCGATTTCTTTCATCTCGTTCAAGATAGCAGCATCTACACCACGTGTAGCCAATTTTTCTGCGACAGCATCAAAGTCTGTACGAATTCGTTTAATATCTAGCATATAAACTCCTTTATGAAAAAAGCACACCTGACAAAGCGTTGGAGTGGCAGGGCCACGGTTCCATCCAACTTCACAGGTGTGCACTTGATTATGTATTTAGTTTGCAACAACGGTAGAATTTCACCTAAGTTTTCTATCTGCTCACAGCGACCGCAGACTTTCTGAAAGATAAACTTAACCTACTTATCCGTTTCTATGATTATACTAAAGTTTCTATTTTTTTGCAAATAGATTTTTAATTTTATGCCCAATGATTTGGACTAAAGTTGGAAGCTTGACAACCTTATCATTACCTAGTTTTTCACGAGCAATTTTAAGAATTTTTCCAGAATCTTTTGAGGCAAAGAGGAATTTTCCTTGGTCTGTAAAAACTTCAAAGTGACGACTAACCTTACGGCCCGAAACATTGGCTCCGATTTGATTAACGCTAGACCATGGGATTTGAATATAATCCTCGACATTTCGGTCTGCGTAAAATTCTAGTGCTTGATCTCCAACAAGGAACTTTCCGACCTTTCCTGAAATGGAAAGATAGGAGGTTCCAGTTGTTTGTAGGTCAATGACTTTGTTGAGAGATTGAGCCATGTTTAGTCTTCCTTACTTTCACCGAAAAATGCTTGGTAGAGAGCCTTAAGAGCCGCTTTTTCTTGGTCTTTGTGGACAACGAACATGATAGAAACTTCACTAGAACCTTGCGACATCATTTGAATGTTGATCTTGTTTTCAGATAAGGCACGAGTAGCTGTAGCAGTTACCCCGATATGGCGCTTCATTTTTTCTCCAACAATCATAATGATTGAGAGATCGTGCTCAATTTCGGCGTGGTCTACCTCTGCCTTTTGAACAAGTTGACGAAGGATTTCTTCTTCCTTGATAGGAGTCAATTCTCGTGAACGTAGAATGATAGATAGGTCATCGATACCAGTTGGCATATGTTCCCAACCAATATTCAGGTCTTCTAGAATTTGAAGTACTTTACGACCAAAACCTACTTCGCGGTTCATCAGGTATTTAGACATATTGATGCTGACAAAACCAGAATCACCAGCAATCCCCACTACTGGGAATTCATCACTGCTGTGTTTTAGAACGATGCGAGTACCCGGATGTTCAGGATTATTGGTATTTTTGATAACAAGAGGGATTTTTCCGCGGTAGGCTGGAAGGAGTGCTTCGTCATGTAGTACAGAGAAACCTGCATAGGCCAATTCCCGCATTTCACGGTAAGTCAATTCAGGGATTGAGTGTGGTTTGTGAATGATACCAGGGTGGGCAGCAAAAATTCCGTCAACATCAGTGAAATTTTCATAAAGGTCAGCTTTAACTCCAGCTGCGATAATTGAACCAGTGATATCAGATCCACCACGTGAGAAGGTACAGATTTGATTCTCTTTAGTCACACCGAAGAATCCGGGAATAACCAGAACTTCCGTTCCATTATTGAGCTCTTCGATTTTATCATAACTTGAAGGAATGATACGAGCATTTCCAGGTTCGCTTGTAACAACAATCCCAGCCTCTCGTGGATGAACATAGCGCGCTTCTATACCATTTTGGTTAAAGTAAGCTGCAATCAGTTTAGCATTGTTATTTTCCCCTGCAGCAAGAAAGGTATCGTAAAGAAACTCATTGTCCTCAATTGGAAGAGTAGCAAGAGTTCGGATGCTTTTAGAGATTCGTTCTAAAACAGCTGGTTTAAGTCCTAGTTCGCTAACCATTGCAGCGTAACGATCGATAATCCAATTTTGACTAGCACTGATATCATTTCCTGCTACATAATCACGATAATATTTAATCAAAGCATCCGTAACCTTGGTATCTTCAGCATCGCGCTTTCCTGGTGCAGAAACAACTACAAAACGACGTTCAGGGTCACTTTTTACAATGTTTAAAACCTTTTTCAACTGGCTTGCAGAGGCGAGTGAACTTCCTCCAAATTTTACAACCTTCATAAAAACTCCTCAGTTAGTATTTTATACGATTATAGCAGAAAGAAGGGCTTTTTTCAATCTGCAATAGGAAAGGCTACATCTTATTAGAAGTCTGGACATGATTAGCTTAACTTAGTTATTTTAAGTATAGAAAACACTCTTTAAAAATCGGCTGATACACTTTTAATCGATTTTTGCTTGTGTAAATGAAAATAATAAGATATACTTTGAAGATAAAATAATTTAATAAGCTTTCTAAATTAAAGGAGTAGCTATGAATCATATTATCTTTCAAATTCAAGACGATTTAGCAACGATTACTTTAAATCGTCCCGAAGTGGCAAATGGTTTCCATATTCCTATGTGTGAAGAAATTTTAGAAGCACTGGAATTGGCTGAAAAAGACGACTCTGTTTCATTTATTCTCATTAATGCAGCAGGTAAGGTATTTTCAGTCGGTGGAGACTTAGTTGAGATGAAACGTGCTGTCGATGAAGATGATATTGCTTCACTTGCACGAATTGCTGAATTGGTTAATACAATTTCTTATAAGATTAAACAGATTTCTAAGCCAGTTATCATGGAGGTGGACGGAGCAGTTGCTGGAGCCGCAGCAAATATGGCTTTGGCTGTTGATTTCTGTATTGCATCTGACAAAGCTAAATTCATCCAGGCTTTTGTAGGTGTGGGCTTAGCTCCTGATGCAGGTGGCTTATTCTTGCTTACACGATCTCTAGGTGCAACTCGAGCAACTCAATTAGCAATGACAGGCGAAGCTTTTACCGCTGAAAAAGCCTTTGAAGCAGGAGCTTTGTATCGCCTATGCACTAGTGAACAATTAGAAAAAACAAGAGAACAATTGTTGAAGAAGTTGAGACGTGGTTCTTCAAATTCTTATGCAGCAATTAAAAAGCTCGTTTGGGAGAGTGAGTTCAAGCAGTGGCATGAATACGCCCAACTTGAATTGGAGCTACAAAAATCACTATCTTATACGGAAGATTTTAAAGAAGGTGTTCGTGCACATTCTGAAAGAAGACGTCCAAAATTTGTCGGGAAATAAAAAATACTTGCACTATTCTTTGAAGTTTGATATACTTTTCTTGTCAAATGTTTTGATTATTAAACTTTTTTGGTAAAGGAGGGAAGAGAAATGGACTACCAACAAGTCAATGACTATTTAACATCAATTTTTAACAATGTCCTAGTAATCGAGGAAGTAAGTTTGCGAGGTAGTCGTTTCAAGGATATCTCTATCAAAGAAATGCACACGATTGATGTTATCGGCAAGTATCCAGAAGTGACTCCGAGCCAAGTTTCCAAAGAGTTGATGGTAACTCTAGGGACTGTGACAACGAGTTTAAACAATTTGGAGAGAAAAGGATACATCGAACGTATCCGTTCAGATCAAGATCGTCGTGTAGTACATCTGCATTTGACAAAGAAAGGTCGTCTCGTTCACCGTCTTCACAAACGTTTCCATAAGGCCATGGTCGAAAGAATTATCGAAAGCATGAGTCCTGAAGAGATGGAAGTTATGGGTAAAGGGTTGACTAATCTTTATCACTTTTTGGAGGATTTGAAGTAATGGCTTTTGCAAAAATAAGCCAGGTCGCTCATTATGCTCCAGAGCAGATTATCACTAACGAAGACTTGGCTCAGGTCATGGATACGAGTGATGAATGGATCTCAAGTCGGACAGGGATTAAAGAACGTCATATTTCTAAAACAGAATCAACAGGAGATTTGGCTACAGAGGTTGCAAAGCAACTTATAGACAAGGCAGGGATTTCTGCTGAAGAGCTAGATTTTATTATTCTGGCGACTATGACACCTGACTCGATGATGCCTTCTACTGCAGCTCGTGTTCAGGCAAGAATTGGCGCTCACAAGGCTTTTGCCTATGATTTAACAGCCGCTTGTAGTGGATTTGTCTTTGCCCTATCAACTGCAGAAAAGTTCATTTCTTCAGGAACATATCGCAAGGGTCTGGTTATCGGTAGTGAGACCATGTCAAAATCTTTGGATTGGTCTGACCGCTCAACAGCTGTCTTGTTCGGAGATGGAGCTGGTGGAGTGCTACTTGAGGCAAGTGACCAAAAACATTTCTTAGCTGAAAGTCTCAATAGCGATGGTTCTCGTGGTGAGTGTCTCACTTATGGACAGACAGGATTGATTTCACCATTTTCGATTCAAGAAGAACCAGATGTTTTCTTGAAAATGGATGGGAGAGCAGTTTTTGACTTTGCAATTCGAGACGTGGCTAAATCTATTAAACAGACCATCGAAAAAAGTCCAATATCAGCAGATGAACTCGATTATCTCTTGCTTCATCAAGCTAATATTCGCATTTTAGATAAGATGGCTAGAAAAATCGGTGTCGATCGTGACAAGCTTCCTGCTAATATGATGAAGTATGGAAATACTAGTGCAGCAAGTATCCCGATTTTACTTTCTGAGTGTGTAGAAGAAGGGCTCATCCATTTGGATGGTAGCCAAAAAATTCTCTTGTCAGGTTTCGGTGGAGGTTTGACATGGGGCACACTTATTGTTACAATTTAGGTAATCATGTGGTGATCACATTGTTATAAAAAACTATTTATTTTAAAGGAGTCTATCATGGCAGTATTTGAAAAAGTACAAGAAATTATCGTTGAAGAACTTGGAAAAGATGCATCAGAAGTAACACTTGAATCTACTTTTGATGATTTGGATGCAGATTCATTGGACTTGTTCCAAGTAATCTCTGAAATCGAAGACGCTTTTGATATCCAAATCGAAGCAGAAGACAACTTGAAAACAGTTGGCGACTTGGTTGCTTACGTTGAAGAGCAAACAAAATAATTAGAATAAATAAAGAAGGAGTAGGGGAGACCCGCTCCCTCTTGTTTAGGTAATAGTTTGACCGTCAAATTATAATAAAGTCGAACTATTACGTAAGCAAGACTTATGGAGGCACTATGAAAACACGTATCACTGAACTATTAAATATTAAATATCCTATCTTCCAAGGTGGAATGGCCTGGGTGGCAGATGGAGATTTGGCTGGAGCTGTTTCAAAAGCTGGTGGGCTTGGTATCATTGGTGGGGGAAATGCACCTAAAGAAGTAGTTAAAGCCAATATCGATAAGATTAAATCTTTAACAGACAAGCCTTTTGGTGTAAACATTATGCTCTTGTCTCCATTTGTTGATGATATTGTTGACCTCGTTATTGAAGAAGGGGTTAAGGTAGTCACAACTGGTGCAGGAAACCCAAGTAAATACATGGAGCGATTCCATGAAGCGGGGATTACCGTTATTCCTGTAGTTCCAAGTGTTGCTTTGGCTAAACGTATGGAAAAAATCGGTGCGGATGCTGTCATTGCTGAAGGTATGGAAGCCGGCGGACATATTGGTAAATTAACAACTATGACCTTGGTTCGCCAAGTTGCGGCGGCTGTTTCAATTCCTGTTATCGCTGCAGGTGGTATTGCAGACGGCGAGGGAGCTGCAGCTGGATTTATGCTTGGTGCTGAAGCTGTTCAAGTAGGAACTCGTTTTGTAGTTGCTAAAGAATCTAATGCTCATCCAAACTATAAAGCTAAAATTTTAAAAGCCCGAGATATTGATACAACGATTTCAGCACAACATTTTGGACACGCAGTTCGTGCTATCAAAAACCAATTGACTCGTGATTTCGAGCAAGCTGAAAAAGATGCCTTTAAACAAGAAAATCCAGATTTGGAAATCTTTGAGCAAATGGGTGCTGGAGCCTTAGCTAAGGCTGTTGTCCATGGTGATGTGGATGGCGGTTCAGTAATGGCCGGCCAGATTGCAGGTTTGGTATCGAAAGAAGAAACAGTTGAAGAAATCTTAAAAGATATCTACTATGGTGCAGCTGAGAAAATTCAAAAAGAAGCCGCTCGTTGGGCAGGAGTTACAAGAAATGACTAAAACAGCCTTTCTATTTGCAGGTCAAGGAGCCCAGTACCTTGGAATGGGACGTGAACTATATGACCAATATGCTATCGTCAAGGAAACAATCGACCAAGCTAGCCAGGTCTTGGGTTATGATCTTCGTGACTTGATTGATAACGATGAAACGAAGCTAAATCAGACTCGTTACACACAACCAGCTATTTTGGCTACATCCGTTTCCATTTACCGACTACTAAAGGAGAAGGGTTACCAACCAGATATGGTGGCAGGTCTGTCTCTTGGTGAATATTCTGCCCTCGTAGCTAGTGGTGCTTTGGATTTTGAGGATGCGGTGGCTCTAGTTGCTAAGCGTGGATCTTATATGGAAGAAGCGGCACCTGCTGGATCTGGTAAAATGGTAGCCGTACTCAATACTCCAGTTGAAGTTATTGAACAAGCTTGTCAAGAAGCTTCTCAACTTGGTGTTGTGACTCCAGCTAACTACAATACCCCAAGCCAAATTGTTATTGGTGGTGAGGTAGTTGCTGTGGATCGTGCAGTTGAACTCTTGCAAGAAGCAGGAGCAAAACGCTTAATTCCGCTAAATGTTTCTGGGCCTTTCCATACAGCTTTATTGGAATCTGCTAGTCAAAAATTAGCTCAAGCCCTTACAGAAGTTGAATTTTCTGACTTTGCTTGTCCACTTGTTGGTAATACAGAAGCAAAGATCATGGAAAAAGAACGAATTGCAGAACTCTTGACTCGTCAAGTTAAGGAACCTGTTCGTTTTTATGAAAGCATTGCAGTCATGCAAGAAGCGGGAGTCACTCGTTTTATCGAGATTGGCCCTGGAAAAGTCTTGTCAGGATTCGTCAAAAAGATTGATAAAACTGCTCAACTTGCAAATGTTGAAGATCAAGCAAGTTTACAAGCACTCTTAGAAAATTAGACCAAAATAGTAGAAGTTCTGAAAGGAGAAAAATGAAACTAGAACAGAAAAATGTCTTTATTACAGGCTCAAGTCGAGGAATTGGTCTTGCCATTGCTCATAAATTTGCTAGCTTGGGAGCCAACGTTGTCTTGAATAGTCGTGGTGAAATCTCCGAGGAGCTTCTAGACGAATTTAAACCTTACGGGGTGAAGGTCCTTGCTATTTCTGGTGATGTTTCTGACTTCACAGATGCAAAACGCATGGTGGATCAAGCGATTGAAGAGCTAGGCTCAGTTGACGTCCTAGTGAATAACGCTGGGATTACTCAAGACACTCTCATGCTGAAGATGACAGAAGAAGATTTTGAGAAGGTCTTGAAAGTCAATCTAACGGGAGCCTTCAACATGACGCAAGCAGTCTTGAAGCAGATGATAAAAGCACGTGAAGGGGCCATTATCAATATGTCTAGTGTCGTTGGTTTGATGGGAAATATCGGTCAAGCAAACTACGCTGCATCTAAGGCTGGTTTGATTGGATTTACCAAATCAGTAGCACGTGAGGTGGCCAATCGTAATGTGCGTGTCAATGCCATTGCACCAGGAATGATCGAATCAGATATGACTGCAGTCCTATCTGATAAGGTAAAAGATGCCATGTTGGCACAAATTCCGATGAAACAATTCGGCCAAGCTGAGCAAGTGGCAGAGGTCACAGCCTTTCTTGCAAGCCAAGATTATCTAACGGGACAAGTCATTGCAATTGATGGTGGACTTACCATGCAATAAGAGTTAAAATAGAGGTATGAAAATGAAACTAAATCGTGTAGTAGTAACAGGTTATGGATTAACATCTCCAATTGGGAATACGCCAGAAGAATTTTGGAACAGTTTAAAGAATGGAAAGATTGGGATTGGTGAAATCACCAAGTTTGATCACAGTGCTTTTGACGTCCATAATGCAGCAGAGATTAATGATTTTCCTTTTGACAAATATTTTGTAAAAAAAGATACCAATCGTTTCGATGACTATTCTTTGTATGCCTTGTATGCCGCTCAAGAAGCAGTTGACCATGCTAATCTTGACGTAGAAGCACTTGATAAAGACCGCTTTGGTGTCATCGTTGCATCAGGTATCGGTGGAATCAGAGAAATCGAAGACCAAGTCCTTCGACTTCACGAAAAAGGTCCAAAACGTGTTAAACCATTAACACTTCCAAAAGCTTTGCCAAATATGGCTGCAGGAAATGTAGCTATGCGCTTTGGTGCCAATGGTATCTGTAAATCTATCAACACAGCTTGCGCTTCATCAAATGATGCTATCGGAGATGCCTTCCGTTCTATCAAATTTGGTTTCCAAGATATCATGCTTGTTGGTGGTTCAGAATCTTCTATTACACCATTTGCGATTGCCGGTTTCCAAGCCTTAACAGCTCTTTCAACAACAGAGGACCCAACTCGTGCTTCTATTCCATTTGACAAAGACCGTAATGGATTTGTTATGGGTGAAGGATCAGGTATGTTGGTTCTTGAAAGTTTAGAACATGCTGAAAAACGTGGTGCAACTATCCTAGCTGAAGTTGTTGGTTATGGAAATACTTGTGATGCCTACCATATGACTTCACCACATCCAGAAGGCCAAGGTGCTATTAAAGCTATCAAACTTGCCTTGGAGGAAGCTGAGATTACACCAGACCAAGTAGCCTACGTTAATGCACACGGTACATCAACTCCAGCTAATGAAAAAGGAGAAAGCGGAGCGATTGTAGCGGTTCTCGGTAAAGAAGTACCTGTATCTTCAACCAAGTCATTTACAGGACACTTGCTCGGTGCAGCAGGTGCAGTTGAAGCCATTGCAACAATTGAAGCAATCCGTAACAACTATGTTCCAATGACAGCTGGAACAACAGAATTGTCAGACTACATTGAAGCAAACGTTATTTATGGACAAGGTGTGGAACGTGAAATTCCTTATGCTATCTCAAATACTTTTGGATTTGGTGGGCATAATGCAGTTCTTGCTTTCAAACGTTGGGAGAATAAGTAAAGATGAATTTAAATGAAATCAAAGACTTGATGGCACAATTTGACCAGTCGAGCTTGAAAGAATTTTCTTATAAAAATGGAACGGACGAGTTGGTCTTCAGTAAGAATGAAGCAAAACTTGTTGCTGAAACAAGTCCAGCACCTCAACCTGTGGTTCCAGCAACTGCACCTACAGTTGCACCACAAGCTCCAACTACAACACCAGCTGCAGAAGCAGTTTCAGAATCAAGTGTTACTGAGTCTGTAGCTGAAGGAGACCTTGTAGAAAGTCCACTTGTCGGAGTTGCTTACTTGGCTGCCGGACCAGATAAACCTAATTTTGTTTCAGTTGGTGATACTGTTAAAAAAGGCCAAACCTTGGTCATCATCGAAGCTATGAAGGTCATGAACGAAATTCCAGCACCTAAAGACGGTGTCGTAACAGAAATTCTTGTTGAAAATGAAGAAATGGTTGAGTTCGGGAAAGGCTTGGTACGTATCAAATGATTGATATTCAAGGAATTAAAGAAGCTTTGCCCCACCGCTATCCGATGCTCTTAGTGGATCGTGTCTTGGAGGTCAGTGAAGATACAATCGTTGCCATTAAAAATGTGACGATTAACGAACCTTTCTTCAACGGTCATTTTCCTCAATACCCTGTAATGCCAGGTGTCCTGATCATGGAAGCTTTGGCACAAACAGCAGGTGTTTTGGAATTGTCTAAACCTGAAAACAAAGGGAAACTTGTTTTCTATGCTGGTATGGACAAAGTGAAATTTAAAAAACAAGTTGTTCCTGGTGATCAGCTTGTCATGACAGCAACTTTTATCAAACGTCGTGGCACAATCGCCGTAGTAGAAGCGAAGGCAGAAGTAGATGGTAAGCTTGCAGCAAGCGGTACTCTGACATTTGCTATTGGAAACTAGGGAGGTTTTCCATGTTTCGTAAGATTTTAATTGCCAATCGTGGTGAAATTGCTGTTCGTATTATTCGTGCGGCACGAGAGTTAGGAATTGCAACAGTCGCTGTCTATTCAACTGCTGACAAGGAAGCTCTCCACACGCTTTTGGCTGATGAGGCTATCTGTATCGGCCCTGGGAAGGCTACAGAATCTTATCTGAACATCAATGCCATCCTATCAGCTGCAGTATTGACTGAAGCTGAAGCTATTCACCCTGGATTTGGTTTTTTAAGTGAAAATTCCAAGTTTGCAACCATGTGTGAAGAAGTTGGTATCAAATTTATCGGACCATCAGCTCGTGTCATGGATGTCATGGGAGATAAAATTAACGCCCGTGCTCAAATGATTAAGGCTAATGTACCTGTCATTCCAGGATCAGATGGCGAAGTCCATACTGCAGAAGAGGCTCTTGCTATTGCTGAAAAAATTGGTTATCCAGTTATGCTGAAAGCTTCAGCTGGAGGTGGTGGTAAAGGGATTCGTAAGGTTGAAAAGGCAGAGGATCTTGTGTCAGCCTTTGAAACAGCCTCTAGTGAAGCTAAAGCCAACTTTGGTAATGGGGCTATGTATCTTGAGCGTGTGATTTATCCTGCTCGCCATATTGAAGTACAGATTCTTGCTGACCAGATGGGACATGTTATTCACCTAGGAGAGCGTGACTGTTCGCTTCAACGGAATAACCAAAAGGTTTTAGAAGAAAGTCCTTCGATTGCTATCGGGAAAACACTTCGTAATGAAATTGGTGCAGCGGCAGTACGTGCAGCGGAGTCTGTAGGCTACGAAAACGCTGGTACCATTGAATTCCTGCTAGATGAAGCGACTGGTAAATTCTACTTTATGGAAATGAATACGCGTGTCCAAGTGGAACACCCGGTAACTGAATTTGTTTCAGGTGTGGATATTGTCAAGGAACAAATCCGAATCGCTGCAGGTCAATCTTTGACCTTGAAGCAAGAAGACATTGTTCTAAAAGGACATGCTATTGAGTGCCGTATCAATGCAGAAAACCCAGCCTTTAATTTTGCACCAAGTCCAGGTAAGATTACCAATCTTTATCTACCAAGTGGTGGTGTGGGCTTGCGAGTGGACTCAGCAGTTTATCCTGGTTATACCATTCCGCCATACTATGATAGTATGATTGCTAAAATTATTGTTCATGGTGAAAATCGTTTTGATGCACTCATGAAAATGCAACGAGCTCTTTATGAGCTCGAAATTGAAGGGGTTGTCACTAATGCTGATTTCCAACTCGATTTGATTTCAGATCGTCGCGTGATAGCAGGAGACTACGATACTTCATTCTTGATGGAAACTTTCTTACCACACTATCAAGAAAAAGAATAATGTAAAAATAGTATAAGACTGAAAAGGGGGATGTATGGCTCTATTTAGTAAAAAAGATAAATATATTCGAATCAATCCCAATCGTTCGACTGTAAATCAACCTCAGATCAAGCCAGAGGTTCCAGATGAGCTCTTCTCCCAATGTCCAGGTTGCAAATATACGATTTACCAAAAGGACTTGGGGAGTGAACGTATTTGTCCTCACTGTGGCTATACCTTCCGTATTTCAGCTCAAGAGCGCCTTGCTTTAACCATTGATATGGGAAGCTTCCTAGAGATGTTCACAGGAATTGAGACGCAAGATCCATTGGAATTTCCAGGTTACCAGAAAAAATTAGCCTCTATGCGTGAAAAAACAGGTCTTGATGAGGCTGTTGTCACAGGAACTGCTTTGATTAAGGGTGAGAAAGTTGCTCTCGGAATCATGGATTCTAATTTTATCATGGCATCTATGGGAACAGTAGTTGGTGAAAAAATCACTCGTTTGTTTGAATACGCGACAGCTGAAAAATTACCAGTCGTCTTGTTTACAGCATCTGGTGGAGCACGTATGCAAGAAGGAATCATGAGTTTGATGCAGATGGCTAAAATCTCTGCAGCAGTCAAACGTCATTCCAATGCAGGTTTATTTTACCTAACAATCCTTACTGATCCAACAACTGGTGGTGTTACAGCTTCCTTTGCTATGGAGGGTGATATCATCTTGGCAGAGCCTCAAAGTTTAGTAGGATTTGCTGGACGCCGTGTCATTGAAAATACCGTAAGGGAAGATTTGCCAGAGGATTTCCAGAAGGCAGAGTTTTTGTTAGAACATGGCTTTGTGGATGCGATTGTTAAACGGAGAGAATTGCCAGATATGATTGCTCGATTAGTAAGGTTACATAAGGGGGATTGTTTATGAATATTGCAAAAATCGTCAGAGAAGCACGTGAACAAACCCGCTTAACTGCCTTGGACTTCGCAACCGGAATATTTGATGACTTTGTAGAGCTCCATGGTGATCGCTCTTTCCGAGATGATGGTGCTGTTATTGGTGGTATCGGTTGGTTGGGAGACCAAGCAGTAACTGTTGTTGGGATTCAAAAAGGTAAAAGTTTACAAGACAATCTTAACCGTAACTTTGGTCAACCTCATCCAGAAGGCTATCGAAAAGCCCTTCGCTTGATGAAGCAGGCTGAAAAATTTGGTCGTCCTGTTGTAACCTTTATCAACACTGCGGGTGCCTATCCTGGTGTCGGTGCAGAGGAGCGTGGTCAAGGTGAAGCTATTGCTCGTAACCTCATGGAGATGAGCGATCTTAAGGTGCCAATTATTGCCATTATTATTGGTGAAGGTGGTTCTGGTGGAGCCCTAGCTCTTGCAGTAGCTGACCGTGTTTGGATGTTAGAAAACTCAATCTATGCAGTTCTCAGTCCTGAAGGATTTGCGTCTATTCTTTGGAAAGATGGCAGTCGTGCCATGGAAGCTGCAGAGTTGATGAAAATTACTTCTTTCGAATTGCTAGATATGAAGATTGTAGATAAGGTTATTTCTGAGGTGGGCCTATCAAGCAAAGATTTAATCAAGCAAGTCAAAGAACAACTCCGAGCAGAACTTGATGAACTTGGGAAACTTCCACTAGATCAACTTATTGAGGAACGTTACAAACGCTTTAGAAAATATTAAGAAATATAAAAAAGCTAGAACTTATAATAGTTCTAACTTTTTTGTTAACCTGGACTCCAAGTTTCGATGGAAGTGTAGTAAAAAAGTGTTTGATAATAGTCAAACACTTTTTTCTATATTTAGTTTTCTTCAGTTACAAACTGGCTGAGCAGTCCGTTGATGAAACGGGCTGATTTTTGATCTGAAAAGCTTTTTGCAAGTTCAATAGCTTCATTCACAGCTACGAGTTGAGGAGTATCAAATGAAGTGATTTCGAAAACTCCCAAACGCAATAAATTCTTTTCAACTAAGGTTAAACGTTCAATCGTCCAACCAGCCTTTAAATGCTGAGTGATTTGTTTGTCTAGTTCCTCTTTTTGAGCTTGAACACCAGATACAAGATCGATTAGGAAGCTAGGGAGTTTTACCTCGTCGTCTTCTCGATCATGAGTATAAGCGAAGCGACAAGCTGTTTCAATATCAGAACCATATTCAAGACTCATCAGTGCTTGGAAGGCACATTTTCGTAGTTCGCGTCTAGATTCTAATAATGGACTAGTCATTGAGGAAGTCCTCATCAAACAAATCTTTTAATGCTGGTTTTGGTGTCTTATCTGGTGCAATACCAGCAACGTGAATATTCACAGCATTGAGTTCAACATCAGCCATATTACGAACGGCATCTTTTACAGCTTTTTGAATAGCCATTGCAACCTTAGGAACCTTGACACCATACTCAAGATAGAGATAGATATCAGCTGTTAGCTCTTCTTCAGATTCTTTTAGATAGACGCCACGACCAAGTGAAAGTTTTGAAAGGGTGTCAGATACTGATTTGTTTGAAAAAGAGTGGACACCATCAACTTTAGCTGTAGCGATTGCAATGATTTTTTCAAGTACACGTGGGGCGATAACGATTTCGCCTAATTGTTCTTCAATTCCCATAGAATGACCTCTTTCTAGAGATTAGGCACGAGAAACGTAAGTTCCTTCTGCAGTGTTGATAACGAGTTTTTGTCCTGCTTCGATGAAGTCTGGAACGTTAACGACAAGTCCAGTTTCCATTGTAGCTGGTTTACCAGAACCGGTAACAGTAGCACCTTTAATAGAAGGTTGAGTTTCAGCAACTGTCAATTCAACAGTTGTAGGTACTGTTACACCGATTACTTCAGTTCCATAAAATTGAATTTTAACTTCAGAATTTTCAAGGATGTAAAGCAATTCATTTTCAACATTTACAACAGGAATTTCGTATTGGTCGTAAGTTTCAGTGTTCATGAAATAAGCTGTATCATCCATTTTGTACAAGTATTGTGCTGGCACAGTTTCGATAATCGCTTGTTCAAATTTTTCCTCTGGGCGGTAGCTAGTTTCAAATGTTGAACCAGTACGGACATCACGCAATTTCATACGCATGATAGTGTTTCCTTTACCTGGTTTGTGGTGGCTAGCTTCCAAAACGCGGATCAATTTTCCGTCAGCTGTTTCAAAGGTCATACCAGCCTTTAATTTACTTGCTTCAATCATGTTTTTACCTCTTTAATAAAATAATTTACTCTTTATTGTATCATAAGTCGTAAGATTTCTCAAATATCAGGGAAGTGAGATTAGTTGACAGGAACGATGTTTCCTTCTTCATCTTTGGTTACTAATACGTACTTGCCATCGACTTCGATGTAGAAGTTTTTATTAGTTGGTTTTTCTTGACTAGTAGTTTCTACTGAAGGAGTTGTTACTTCTTGAGTTGTAGATTCTTGAACAGGAGTTGTTACTTCTGGATTAGTAGTTTCTACTGAGTTAGCGGGTTGTTCAGGGATAACAGTTTCTACTGGGCTAGCAACTTGCTCAGGACTTGCAGTTTGGGTCGGAGTAAATGCTTGGTTTGGATCAGCAGGTTGTACTGGGGGAACAGTTTGATTTGGACTAACAGGTTGAGCTTGTTGGGTGAGTTGGCCACCGAGAGTTTGACCGAGATTCATACCCATAAACATGTTCATACCATTGCCATTACCTTCGTTATTGGCTGCCGCAATTAGAGCTTCGTTACGAGCACGACGTTCTTCAATTTCGATGGTATTGTATTTCATTGCAACGAGTTCGCTGTCAAGTTTTCGAACAAGTTCCAAGCTTTCTTGGTCGTAGCTCAAATCCTCAAGAAGGATATTGGTTGCTTCAATACCGTAAAGTCCTGTCCATACCTTGTTGACTTCTTGTTTAGCGATTTCATTGAAGGTATCCTGATTAGCATTTAGGCTATAGATATCAACTCGGTACTCATTAGTGAATTTGGAAATTGCGATAGCAATTTTAGGAGAGATATTTTGTCGAAGAGTTCCTTGAGCAATATCTTGGAGTGTAAATGGTTTATGTTCTTCAATCTGTTGACTGATTGAGCTAACGTAGAAAAGGACTGGATCAGAAATCTTGATATCAAATAAACCATAGAAACGGATGTTGAGCAATTGTTGGTAACGTTCACTGAAGTATTCTACAGCGTTTTGGGTACCAAATTTATTACCCGCAATCGGTTGGATACGGACAAAGATGATTTCTTGTTGAGTAACGACTTGACCAGCGAATGAAAAGCGGTGCTTGAAGTTTTCCCAAGTGCCCTTAATTCCCCCTTTTTCTAGAAGCCAAGCGTTTTCGCCAGAGCGCCATTCATGGCTACCAGCTTCTAAAACATCACCAAGGAAAGTACCGTTATTTACAAGGATAGCAACATAACCTTGTGGCACAATTACGACAGAACCATCTGTTAAAAGTCCTGTATGTTGATTACCTTGTCTAGAAACTCCGTCAGGGTCTTTTGTAAGAAGAATTCCTTTAACAGCTAATGCTTCTGATGATACGTGTTCTGGAAGTACAACGGCTTCCTTAAATTTACTGTCATTAAGACTATTAATTCCAGCAGATTTGGCAACATCAACAACTCCCTTAATTTGCTCTTTGGCCATACGAATAAATCCCATAATTTCCTCCTAATTATATAGTTCGTCTTCATCCACAACTTCATAGGTATCAAGAACCCATTGGTTTGGACTACGGGTGATATCAGATCCGCAATAGTCACATTTGCTGATAGCTGATATTTTCAGTGGAGCGCCACAGTTTGGACAGCGGTCGCTAACGGCTTCATCTTGGACAGAGCTTTCGGTTTGACTGCCATGTTTGCGGATGAAGTTCATTTGATAAACTGTAAATAAATCTTTTTGAGGGTCTCCCTCAATAACCTTACGAGTCTTATCTTCGATGACATAGTCTCTCAAAGTAGATGAAAGGATAACAACTAGAGTATCATTTCCATCTGGATTTTCGTAGAAATCTTTGATTCGAACATTCTCGACATAAACTCGTTCCAAAATATTCGTTGTTTGAGATTGGATATAGTCTTCCAGTTGGGCACTATGTTGAGAGTAGAGGCTGGCACTTTCAAGAGAACGCACCAAATTCCAATCTTTTTTAGTCCAGGCTGCCTGTAATTGGATATAGACTTCTTTAACCCATGAAGTGAAAGTGTCTGCATCAAAGTTTGGGTCCCCAGAACGGACACGATCGATAGCCAAGGTGTTGTTTATCACTCGACGGTGAAGTGTTGGTTCAGCATTGTAGCTAGGCGAGCTGCCATAAGATTTACCAGATGATGAATTCTGGTCACTCAAATATTTGATGAGCATGAAGAGTAAGAAAGCTCCGACACCAAACATGATAAGAATGCTCATTCCTGTCCCTAGAGAACCATCTAAACTTGAGTAGCTACCGCCAGAACGATAGCTGCTTCTAGAAGAAGAACTACCATTTGAACGACTTCGGCTAGAACTACTACTTCGAGAACTGCTACTGCTTCGTGAGCTACTGTGACTAGAGCTACCACTTCGAGAATGTCCAACACCTGCATCGATTGATTGCAGGGGTGTCACAAAGAGAAGAAGCAAGAAAGTAGCGATAAGAGTATATAACTTTTTCATATGTCTCCTAACTATGTGAGTACAAAAATAGTTTTTGCTAAATTTTATGTCTATAAAGAGTTTTGGAGTTTTATTGTTTTATTTTCAATAAACCACCCTATAATCCAACCAAATACGAGTAAATAATTCTCGATAGCACCAATCGCATTAACAGGAGAATGAAATTCAATAAAACTTAACAAATGATTTGTTCCTATTCCTATACCACCAATAATAAGGGCAAGAAGGGCAATTCTCAGGTAAAACCAATCGTACTTAATATTAACAGCAAGAATAATAATTAAGACAGCTAGATTCCAAATTCCAATTTCTCTTTGCCATCCTACAGAAATACCGTAACCAGAATGCTCTCCCATATAGGATGGGAGAAAGATTTGTAGAATAGAAGCACCCAACATTGCGATAATAACTAAAATAAATAGTACTCGTAAAAATTTGTTCATTTATTCTCCTTATTCTATTTTTTAGTAGAAAAGGCTATTAACGAAAGTATATTTACTCGTTCTCTTTCAACTTAGCCAATTCTTGGGAAAGTAGTTTAAGAGCAACTTGTGGATTGGCTTGGCCCTTGGTTGCTTTCATGAGGAATCCTGTGAAGGCCTTGTCAGCGTTACGTTTTCCTGACTTGAAGTCGGCAACAGCAACTTCGTTATCAGCAAAGACTTGATGGATGATTGGAATCAAGATATCTGGATCTGAGATCTGAACCAAACCGGCTTTTTCAACGTATTCACGAGCACCTCCACCATTTTTAGCAAGGTGGACAAAGACTTTCTTGGCAATCTTAGATGAAATAGTGCCGTCTTCGATGATAGCGATCATTTCTACTAAGTTTTCTGGAGTTAACTCAATTTGTTCTAGTGTCTTACCTTCAGCATTCAAGAACTGAGCGACTTCACCTTGGAGCCAGTTTGAGACTTGCTTAGCATCGCCACCAAGGGCAACTGCTTTCTCAAAGAAGTCAGAAGTGACTTTATTGGCAGTCAACTGGCTAGCATCGTAGTCTGATAATCCGAGTTGAGAGACATAGCGAGCACGGCGTTCTTTTGGAAACTCTGGTAACTCAGTACGCATTTCCTCAATCCACTCATCTGAGATTTCAAAGAGTGGTAGATCTGGTTCTGGGAAGTAGCGGTAGTCTGCAGCACCTTCCTTAACACGCATGAGGATAGTTGCTTTATTAGCTTCGTCGTAACGACGTGTTTCTTGGCGAATTTGACCACCTGAGCGAAGGATTTCAGCCTGACGTTGCACTTCGTATTCAAGACCCTTACGCACGTTTGAGAAGGAGTTCAAGTTTTTCAACTCAGTCTTGGTACCGAATTTCTCTTGACCATAAGGACGAAGAGAGATATTGGCATCCACACGCATAGACCCTTCCTCCATCTTAACGTCAGAAATACCAGCGTACTGAATAACTTCCTTAAGAGCTGTTAGATAAGCGTAAGCTTCTTCTGGTGAACGCATGTCGGCTTCAGATACAATCTCAATCAAAGGCACCCCTTGGCGGTTGAGGTCGACATAAGAGAAACCATCTGTTCCGTGGGTGTTCTTACCGGCATCTTCTTCCAAGTGGGCACGTTCGATACCGATTTTCTTAGTTGTACCATCTTCAAGTTCTACTTCAATCCAACCGTTGTAACCGATTGGCTCATCAAACTGAGAAATTTGGTAGGCTTTAGGATTGTCAGGATAGAAGTAGTTCTTGCGGTCAAAGTGCATCTTCTGGTGTATGTCCATGTTGAGGGCAAGAGCTGCCTTGATACCAGCATCCACAACACCTTTATTGAGAACAGGTAGTACTCCTGGGAAAGACCAGTCAATTACGTTAGTATTGGCGTTTTGGTCATTTCCAAAGTGGGCAGAAGTAGGTGAGAAGATTTTTGAATTGGTGTTGAGCTCTACGTGGACTTCAAGTCCAATGACTGTTTCAAAGTTCATTAGTTATCACCTCCAAAAATCACGGGTTGTTGTTTGTGGTAATCTGTTGTTGCTTCAAAAGCAGCAGCAGCTTGGTAAATAGTCTTTTCTGAATATTTAGGACCAATCAATTGGAGTCCTACTGGTAGACCTTGAACAAATCCAGCAGGAATAGAAATTCCTGGCAGACCAGCCAAGTTGACAGGGATAGTCAAAAGGTCAGCCAAGTACATAGCAACTGGATCATGGTTGAGTGAATCCAAGTCGTAGGCAACGCTAGGAGCAGTTGGTCCCAAAATCAAGTCATAATCAGCAAAGACTTTTTCGAAATCTTGGATGATGAGGGTACGGACTTGTCCAGCCTTCTTGTAGTAGGCATCATAGTAACCTGATGAAAGACTGAAAGTACCAAGCATGATACGGCGTTTTACTTCTTCGCCGAAGCCTTGGCTACGGCTGTTTACATAGATTTCATCAAGATTCGTTGCATCCTCTGCGCGGTAGCCGTAACGGATACCGTCAAAACGTTGTAAGTTTGATGATGCTTCTGATGAAGCGATAATGTAGTAAACGGCAACTCCGTATTTAGAGTGAGGAAGGCTAACTTCTTCAACGATAGCACCAAGTTTTTCAAAGTGCTTAGCAGCGTTGAGGATAGATTCCTTTACCTCTGGGTCAATCCCTTCACCAAGGTATTCCTTAGGCAAAGCAATTCTCATGCCCTTAATGTCTTGACCGATTTTTGAAGTAAAGTCTGCTACACGAACAGGAGCAGAAGTAGAGTCTTTGGCATCTTCACTGGCAATCGCATTGAGCAATAGGGCGTTTTCCTTCACAGTTGGAGCGAAAGGCCCAATCTGGTCTAATGAACTACCAAAGGCAATAAGACCAAAACGTGAAACAGTTCCATAGGTTGGCTTGAGACCAACGATCCCGTTGAAGGCAGCAGGTTGGCGGATAGATCCACCAGTATCAGAACCAAGTGATAAACGGACTTGTCCAGAAGCTACAGCAGCAGCTGAACCACTTGATGATCCACCAGGAACCTTGCTGTGGTCCCAAGCATTTTTAGTTGGTCCATAATATGATGTTTCGCCAGAACCACCCATAGCAAACTCATCCATGTTGGTTTTTCCGACAATAATCATGCCCTTAGATTTTGCATTGGCAACAGCTGTGGCATCAAAGATAGGCTCGTAGTTATAGAGCATTTTTGAGGCTGCTGTTGTTAAGAGACCATCTGTAGAAATGTTATCCTTAACAGCTAGGGGAATCCCTGAAAGAACATTGTCAGCATCGATTCCAGCTTCATCAATAGCTTTAGCTTGAGCAAGAGCTTGATCTTCAGCGATAGTGACAAAGGCATTGATAGCCTCTTCACGCGCCTTGATATCGTCAAGTGTCGCTTGGGTAAGTTCTGTTGCTGAAATTTCCTTAGAAACAAGGAGGTTGTGCAAATCTTCAATCGTTTTATTGTTAAAAGTCATTAGGCATCTCCTCCGTCATCTAGGATAGCTGGTACCTTGATATAGTAGTTTTCTTTTTCAGGTACATTTTTAAACAAGCGGTCACGGTCAGTTCCTTTTTCAGCAACATCCGGTCGCAATACGGTCTTACGATCAGCCATGGTAGTCGTTGGTTCAACACCAGTTGTGTCAACTTCACTGAGCAATTCAACCATATCAACAATTTTAGACAAGGTTGTCGCAAACTCAGCTGTTTCATTTTCAGTGAATTTTAATTTAGAAAGATTGGCAACGTGAGTCACCTCTTCTTGCGTAATTTTCATCTTTTATCCTTTCGTGAAATGATGATTCTTTATCTGTTCTATTTTACCATATTTTCCTATAAATAAGGCAAGTCAAGCTAAAAAGAAACAGAAATTGAAAAATACTTTTTATTTCGATATAATGGTTGAAATTAGAAGAAAGAATAACAGTCGTTTTTAGTTGGTAAAAAGGATGTATCATTAACCCAACTAGAAGACGTTAAGGATGACACATGACGCTTTGGGAGTTACTTTTTACCAGTAAAAAGACAGTCCCTCCTCATTTAGGAGCATTTTACTTTTTATTACCTACTTCTTTGGTAATCATAGCTGTTTTATCGATGCGCTATGCAAGCTCTAAACGTTACCGAGAATTTTGGTATTGGGGACAATTGATTCAGTTGCTCATCATCAACGCTTGGTATATTGCTGCACGTCTGCCCCTATCTGAGGCTCTCCCTTTTTACCATAGTCGCATGGCTATGTGGATTATTCTATTTGCTCCGGATAAGACCTTTTTCAAGCAATATTTTGCCCTGGTTGGAGTTTTTGGTTCTATCATGGCCTTGGTTTATCCAGTCTTTTATCCTTTTCCTTTCCCTCATGTTTCGTCCGTGAACAATGTTTTCGGACACTTGGCCCTCTTGGCTAACTGCTTGATTTATCTTGTTAGATATTATAAAGTTGAAAAAGGGGATACTTGGAAAATATGCCAGATGACTCTTGGAGTTAATGCCATTATCTTGATAGCCAACCTCTTGACAGGAGGAAATTATGGCTTTATGAGCAAGCCGCCTGTGATTGGGGATCATGGTAGTTTGCTTAACTATTTGATAGTGACCAGTTTGATGACAGGTATTCTCATCCTTATCAATCAACTCGCTAAATATAAACATAAGAATAGTTAATATACAACTGAATTCGTTACCTTAAGGAGACTTTATGCATCATTTTATTACAAGAACCCAAACGACGCCACCGCCTATTCCGATTTTTTGGTATGGAGTTATGATAGGCCTTCTCGCCTTGTCTATTTATGCTTCTCTTACTTACTACAAAAATCCCAAATTTGTTCGATTGTTTAAGTGGATTCAAATAGCGCAATTGCTAGCTCTTTATACCTGGTATATAGGCTTTAGCATTCCATTTTCGAACAGCCTGCCTCTTTACCATTGCCGTTTGGCCATGTTTGCAGTAGTATTCTTGCCAGATAAATGGAAAACCAAGCAGTATTTTGCCCTTTTGGGAGCCAGTGGAGCAGTATTTGCCTTGGGCTACCCTGTTTTTGACCCCTATGATTTCCCGCATATTACCAGCTTTTCTTTCCTGATTGGCCATTATGCTCTCTTGGTCAATTCCCTGGTTTATCTCATGAATCACTACGATAAAAACCTACTTAAAAAGTATCGAATTATTGCCTACACTTTTATTCTCAACCTTTTCCTAGTTGGGGTCAATCAAGTAACAGGTGGGAACTATGGACTTTTGAATACCACACCTTTTATTCCAGATGCCCCTATATGGATAAAGTATCTTCTGGTTTCAATCATTCTTTCGTCAGCCTTAGTGCTCTTTGATATTTTGTTTAAAAAACGTTGGCAAAAGAAAATTGCTCTAGAAAAAATTAAATTTTGAAGAGATTGTTACTAGCGATACAAAATAAATAATGAATAAAGAATCTGAAGAGCAGGTCTAGTATCTTGACCTGCTTTTTCTTGTGTAAGCAATTGAAAAACTCTCTAAAATCCGATATAATGAAGTGTTGAAAGGAATGTTAGGGTCCGATGTAATAAAGAGTGATTATAAATTAAAATAATTAAAAAAGTAGAAAGAAAGAGAACTTATGAGTATTCAAGAAGAAATTAAGAAACGCCGTACCTTTGCCATCATCTCTCACCCGGACGCGGGGAAAACAACCATTACTGAGCAATTGCTCTATTTTGGGGGAGAGATTCGTGAGGCAGGTACTGTAAAAGGGAAGAAAACAGGAAACTTTGCTAAGTCAGACTGGATGGATATCGAGAAACAACGTGGGATTTCAGTCACGTCATCTGTTATGCAGTTTGACTACGATGGGAAACGGGTAAACATCCTAGACACTCCAGGACACGAGGACTTTTCAGAAGATACCTATCGTACCTTGATGGCGGTGGATGCTGCGGTCATGGTAGTAGACTCTGCCAAGGGTATCGAGGCCCAAACCAAGAAATTGTTTGAGGTTGTCAAACACCGCGGGATTCCAGTCTTTACCTTTATGAACAAGCTGGACCGTGACGGTCGTGAACCACTAGATCTCTTGCAAGAATTGGAAGAAGTCTTGGGTATTGCAAGTTATCCAATGAACTGGCCGATCGGGATGGGGAAAGCCTTTGAGGGGCTCTACGACCTCTATAACCAACGTTTGGAACTCTACAAAGGGGATGAACGTTTTGCCAGCCTAGAAGATGGCGATAAACTCTTTGCTAGCAACCCTTTCTATGAACAAGTGAAAGATGATATTGAGCTTTTGAATGAAGCAGGAAATGAATTCTCAGAGGAAGCCATTCTTGCAGGTGATTTGACACCAGTCTTCTTTGGTTCGGCCTTGACTAATTTTGGGGTGCAGACCTTCCTTGAAACTTTCCTCAAGTTTGCTCCAGAACCTCATGGACACAAGAAAACAGACGGTGAACTTGTCGACCCTTATGATAAGGATTTCTCAGGTTTTGTCTTTAAAATTCAAGCCAACATGGACCCTCGACACCGTGACCGTATCGCATTTGTTCGTATTGTATCGGGTGAATTTGAGCGTGGTATGAGTATCAATTTGCCTCGTACTGGTAAGGGAGCTAAACTTTCTAATGTCACCCAATTTATGGCGGAAAGTCGTGAAAATGTAACTAATGCCGTAGCTGGAGATATTATTGGGGTTTATGATACAGGTACCTACCAGGTTGGAGATACGTTAACTGTTGGGAAAAACAAGTTTGAGTTTGAACCACTACCAACCTTCACGCCTGAGATTTTCATGAAGGTTTCACCTAAGAACGTTATGAAACAAAAATCCTTCCACAAGGGAATGGAACAGTTGGTACAAGAAGGAGCCATCCAGCTTTATAAGAATTACCAAACAGGTGAGTATATGCTAGGTGCTGTTGGACAACTCCAGTTCGAAGTCTTTAAACACCGTATGGAAGGCGAGTATAACGCTGAAGTTGTCATGACTCCAATGGGTAAAAAGACAGTTCGTTGGATTAAACCAGAAGATTTAGATGAACGTATGTCTTCAAGCCGAAATATCTTGGCTAAGGACCGCTTTGACCAACCAGTCTTCCTTTTCGAAAACGACTTTGCCCTCCGCTGGTTTGCCGACAAGTATCCAGATGTGGAGTTGGAAGAAAAGATGTGATTCAGTAAGTCTACTTGATTGCAAAGCAATTTAAGTAGACTACGGCAAGTCCTATAAGACTTGCCTAACTGCCTCACTAACTTAGTTTTACAAATGAAATCGATTTGTAAAACTAAGTGTCGTAATCTAATAAACACTAAACACTAAGCGCTAAGAGTGTTTACCTAAACGCTTCACTAGGTAAAACCCACGAATGGTATCGGTTCGTGGGTTTTGCCGTCGTAACAGAAAGGAAGCAGTCTAGCTACCTGCTTTACTAACTCCGTGTTGCCACTTCTCACACTTAATTCGTGTTTCGTTCTTGAATAGACAAAAAAGACTAGAAATTAGATAGATTTCTAGTCTTTTTATTTTAAATTATATTAGTAGTGGAACCTTCATTTATTGAAAAGCATCTATACCAACAACCTTGATAAGGAATGTAAGGAGGATAAGCAATAGAATGCTGACTCCATTAATTACTAAATGGAGTAAGATAGACATTTCTAGTCGTTTGGTGCGATAAGCAGTCCAAGTTAGTACTGCAGACATCCAGCCATAGATCAAGAAAGAAGGAAGATTATTTGGTATATGGGCTATAGTGAAGAGAAACCAACCGAAAATATATCCAATTTTCTCGTATCCTTCGAAGAGTTTAGTAGGGATGATACCTCGACAGATAACTTCCTCACAAATAGGTGCCACTATTGCAACCACGAAAATGCTGGAAATTAGAGAGCTTTCTGACATGATGCTATTGATAGCCTCTTGATTCGAAGTAGTTGTTTGCTTCAGAAGTTGTAACCAAATCGCACCAATCACATTTCCTGCGACAACGGCTACATAACTAAGAGCGATTCGAGGGGCGTCATTAATAGTAAAGAGTTTTGATTTTAGATTTAATAACTTACTTTTGTGAGCACTGTATAAAAAGAGTGTAACAATAGCGGTAGAGACAAGCCCAACTATTAGAGATGACCAGATAGATCCAAGTTGAGTTTTTTGAAGTAACATTAAAGTTACGATAGGAACTTGCGATAGGCACATAGCGACAAGAAAGATTCCTAACCAAAGCAGTCTTTTGCGATAATCTTTAAAAAAATTCATCCAAATATCTCCTAAAAAATTTATCTTATTATAGCATACTTTGGATAGGAATTCTATTAATTACCAGAACATAAGTGTAGATAAAACAAGTAAGATATTTCGAATTAAATGACTATAGAAGGATAAATCTTGTCTTAAGGTTTTCGGAAATAAAAAATTGAGAAAGCTAGCTCCCAAGAGGATATAAAAGCCGACAGAAAGTATGGTTAAAGGATTGTGCAGAAAAAATAAACTAAGAAAGATAAGGGTTGTTAGCCTGCCTGTCTTTTTATGAGTTGGTAATTTTCTCCATTTGTTTAACGGCAGAAAGGTAGCAATATCAAGTCCGAAAAGGAAAAAGAAAGAGATGAGTAACAAGTCAACGATTTCCTTTTGTAGTAGAGTGTCAGTGCTTATACTTTCAAATAAAATAAAACAGACTCCAGCAACGTTAATGATAACCATACTACTATACAATAAAAAGAAAGAGCGGCTACGATTGCATAGTTGACTATTCACGGGAGTATGACCTGAAAGATAGTGGATAAAAGTACACATAGTAGCTAATGCCAGTAAGAATAGCAACAAGTAAAAGTATGATTGTTTGAGAGTTAGAGAAATTCCAGACCAAAATACACAACTACAGAGTCCAAGATATGCTATGGATCCCAATAAGAGAAACTGGATTGATTTTCTAATTTTTTTCATAAATAAACCCCTACGTTTTTTTAACATTATAACGAAAAGGTTTCACAAAAAAACTACTCTTTCTCAAGTGTCCTTTTTTGTCTCTCAACTGTCTTTTTCTATTTTTAGATAAAAAAACACACCCTGCAGCTATTTCGTGCAAGATGTGTTTTTTTGTTAATAAAATTTCTAACGTTTAGACCAGGTTCGTTTCATAAAGAGTAATATGATAGGATAAATTTCAAGACGTCCTGCAATCATTGCAAAGGACAGGAGGAGTTTTGAAAATGGACTAAAAATTGAGAAACTTGAAGTCGTTCCTAAAATTGGACCGATATTGTTAAAACAACTGAAAACAGCACTCGTAACAACCATTAAATTGTTAGTATCTAAACTAACGATGAAGATCAGACTGAGTAGAATCATGATGTAAACTACAAAATACTTCAAAATCTTGTGTTGGGTATCCTTGTCGATGACCGTTTTATTAACATGAAGAGTTAAGACACGGTGAGGGGATATAGTAGACAAGAATTGGTTTTTTGCAATTTTAGCGAGAATAACTCCACGGATAACCTTGAGACCACCGGCAGTAGATCCGGCAGAACCACCAATTGCCATTAACATCAGTAAGATGTATTGAGAAAACAAAGGCCAGTTCGTGATGTCTCCATAACCAAAACCAGTAGTGGTAATGATATTAGAAACTTGGAAGAAGGCCATCTCAAAACTTTGTGAAACACCACTATAAAGGTGCAGTGTGTTGAGTGTGATTAAGCCAGTAGATATAGCCACGATCAAGAGATAAGCTCGAAGTTCCTCATCAAAAAAGAATTCCTTGATACGACGGAGCATGAGGTAGTAGTAGAGGTTGAAATTGACACCAAACATCAAAACCCCGATACTTGTCAGATAGGTAATGAGAGAACTGTGATAGTGGGCAATTCCATCGTTATAAACAGTGAATCCCCCAGTTCCAGCTGTTCCCATAGCGATAACAAAACTATCGTAGAGAGGCATCCCTGCAATGTAATAAATAACTACAAAAAGGGCGAACATAGCTAAGTAGAGGATGTAGAGGATTTGGGCTGTATTTTTTAGTTTAGACACAACCTTACCAAATACTGGTCCTGGGACCTCGGCCTTCATAACCTCTAAGTGGCTGTTTTTTGCATTGTCCATAATAGCTAGGGCAAAAACTAGCACCCCCATCCCTCCAATGAGGTGGGTAAAGCTCCGCCAAAATAGAAGCGAACGACTTAGTACAGAAACGTCATTTAAGATAGTTGCTCCCGTAGTAGTGAAGCCAGAACTAGTTTCGAAGAAGGCATCGATAAAATTGGGGATTTGACCTGAAAAGACAAAGGGAAGGGAGCCAAAGAAAGACCAGAGGATCCAACATAGGGCAACAATTAAGACTCCTTCTTTAGCATAGATACGTTGTTTTTTAGGTTTACTGATGATTCCGAGTAGACCTAGGACAACAAGAATCCCGATGGTAGAGAAAAGAGCTGTAAAAACTTGACTAGATTCTCGATAGTAAAGAGCAATACCAACCGGAACTAAAAGTAGCCCAGCTTCAATCAAGAGTAGTTTTGCAAGAAGAAAGCGTACCATGCTTCTATTCATAGCTTACCTCTCTAACAAATCATAAATCTTGGTGATGTTTGATAGCAAAGTGATGACCACTAGCTTATCACCGACTTGGAGCGTATTTTCTCCAGTTGGGAAGATTGTTTTTCCGTTCCGGATAATGGCGGCAATCAAGACATCTTTTTTGAGCTTCAGTTGAGACAAGGGTTTGCCAGTCATCTTGTTTGCTTCCTTAATTAAGAACTGAAGGGTTTCTACCTGGCCGTTTGCGAGGTGGTGCATAGCTTGAAGGTCAGAATATTGTGCATTTACACGACCATGGATAAAGTGCATGATAGTGTCAACAGCGATTGTCTTCGGCGTGATGATGCTTGAGAAATCCGTCGCGTGGATAATTTCCAAGAGACTAGTACGGTTTACTTTGGTAATATTTTTTTGAACACCAATGCTATCCAAAAACATAGATGTGATGATGTTTTCCTCATCAACTCCAGTTAGGGTAGCTACAGCATCGTAGTTTTGAGCACTTTCTTCTAAGAGAATATCTTTAGTTGTTCCATCCCCTTGGACGATATAGAGTTTAGGGAATTTTTCACTGAAGAAGGCAGCGCGTTCTGGGTTGACTTCAATCACTTTTGTATCAATTCGACTGTCTTTTAAAATACCTAGTAGGTAGTATGCAATCTTACCAGCTCCAATGATGAGCAAGCTCTTAACGACTCTAGATTTGAGATAATTGTGGAAGAGCATCATATCGACACGATGTCCTGTTACAAAGATGCGGTCTTTATCTTCTAGAACAAAATCTCCACTAGGAATCATCAGTTTATGATCACGTTCAATGGCGCAGACGATAACGTTACCGAACTTTTTACGAAAATCAGCAATAGACATCTGACAAATATTGCTATCTTTGCGAACGACGAATTCCATTAGGCTGACCAAACCGCCCACAAAGCGTTCAACAGATAGAGCGTTTGGGAAGTCAATGATATTTGCAATGGCACGAGCAGCTAGGAGTTCTGGATTGACAATGAGTGAAAATCCGAGAATATTTTTTTCTTTAAAGTAAGGGTTGGAATACTCAGGATTACGGACACGAACGATGGTTTCTTTTGCTCCCATTTTTTTTGCTAAAACAGCCGAAACCATATTGACCTCGTCGTATTGAGTCATGGCAATGAAAATATCACAATCTTGGACATTGGCTGCTTCTAACATAGCAAAGTCAGCACCGTTTCCTGCGATTCCCATAATATCAAAACGGCTGGTCAAGTATTTTAGAACAGTTTCGTTCTGTTCAATTAAGACAACATCATGATTGTCAGCGACAAGTGAACGACAAAGGGCAGAACCAACTTTCCCCCCTCCGACAAGAATAATCTTCATAGTTAGTTAACCTACTTTTTCAATATGTCTCTATCATACCTTTTTTTAGAAAAAAATGCACTCAACAACCGACTGTTTCCTTCTTTAATAGAGGGATTAGATGAATTCTAGGAAATATTATACTTTAAACAAAATATGATTATGAAAAAAAGCACGTGTTTCCGAATTTATTTACCCATGCGCATCCTTCAATATTATTGGCTTATAGGATATTTTGTAACTTTTGTAAATATGCTTGTAAAAAAAATGAAAAAATCAAGTCGTTTCTATTGACAATCAGGCTGAAAGTGTTATACTAAAAAAGTAGTTTCGCTGATTTACTTCAAACCTGTTGTGAGGTAAGTTAACGATGCCTTAACCACGCTGTTTGCTGAGCTTGACTCCGGGCAGTGTGGCTATTTTTTTGCACTAGTGAGAGGAAGCAAGGCATGGCCAATCATATTGTATTGTTTGAACCACAAATTCCACAAAATACGGGAAATATTGCACGAACCTGTGCGGCGACAAATGCGCCCCTTCATATTATCAAACCGATGGGCTTTCCGATTGATGATCGTAAAATGAAGCGAGCCGGGCTAGACTATTGGGACAACCTTGAGATCTATTTTTATGATAGTTTAGATGAATTTATGAAAAAAATGGATGGTCAACTCTACTTGATTTCCAAGTTTGCAGAAAAGGTCTATTCAGATGCTGATTTCACGATAGAAGGGAATTATTATTTTCTTTTTGGCCGCGAAGATAAGGGTCTGCCTGAGGAATTTATGCGTGAACATCCTGAAAAAGCTCTCAGAATTCCCATGAATGACGAACATGTTCGAAGCCTAAATGTATCCAATACAGTCTGTATGATTGTCTACGAGGCGCTTCGCCAACAAAACTTTGCTGGGCTCGAATTGGTTCATACTTACGAAACGGATAAGTTGAAATAAACATGAAAACGAATACTTAAGGCTTGCGCTTGCAAGCTTTTTTTGTTATCATAAAGGGGTCTTCAGGGCTGGGTGTAATTCCCGACCGGCGGTGACTTTTACTTGGAAATGTTATTTTCCTTTTATACTTTGTTGCCAAGCTTTGCCAAACCAAAAGTTATGCCTACAGCTTGTCGCCTCGTCTAAAAGAAAAATCTCCATTTCCATAGTCTAAAAGAAGTCCGCGAGCGCAAGCTGATGTGGTGAGATTCCACAACCGACAGTATAGTCTGGATGGGAGAAGACGAAAGGATGGCTTTGTCTATTCTGCTTCATTATAATAGAAATAAAACCAGTTTCTTTGTAAGCTTAGGTTGTTTTTTGAGATAGTTAAGAGAGTAGATAGAGAGAAACTTTCCAACTTCTTCTGATTTTATAGAAAATTGGAGGAACCTGTTATGACAAACACACGTCGACTTTCGACCATTGCAATTTTATCAGCACTTTCATTTGTGTTGATGTACTTTGACTTTCCGCTTCTACCAGCGGCATCCTTTTTAAGGATTGAGTTCAGCATCTTACCGGTTTTGGTAGGGTTAATAGTACTCGATTTACCTGCAGCTTTTGTGATAATTTTACTCCGTTCCTTGCTTAAGTTAATTTTAAACAATCAAGGAGTCAGCACCTATATCGGTTTGCCGATGAATATTGTGGCTTTAGGAGTTTTTGTTCTTGCATTTGGTTTGATTTGGAAAAAAGATCGGACGCCAATTCGTTTTGCTCTAGCTTCTCTTGCTGGTACGATTGGTTTGACCTTGGCTATGCTAGTTCTTAACTATGTTTATGCTGTCCCATTATATGCTAAATTTGCTAATTTTGATATTGAGAAAATACTAGGACTAAGTAACTATTTGTTGACAATAGTTTTACCTTTTAACTTAATTGAGGGTATTATCTTTGCACTAGCATTTTGGTTGATTTATGTCTTCCTAAAGGTAACTTTAAAACGTTATGAAAGATAAACAAACATATTTAACAAAGGGCTCTTTTGCCCTTTTACTTTTTATGATTATTGGCTATATTGTCAAATTTTATCCAGAAATGCTGGTCAGTTTTGATCAGCCAATTCAGACTGCCATTAGAGGTGATTTACCTGAGACCTTAACGCTTCTTTTTCGGGCAATTACGCACTTAATTGATATCCCAGTCATTATCACTTGGGTTCTCATTGTAGCATTTATTTTTTACCGTAAGCAATGGAAACTGGAAAGCTATCTTATGTTGGGAAACCTAGCTTTAGCTGGAATCTTAATCGTAACTTTTAAGAATATCTACCAAAGACCACGGCCAGAAATTCTACACTTGGTAGAAGAAAAAGGTTTTTCTTTTCCAAGCGGACATTCTCTGGCAGTAACGATTATGGTTGGAACTTTGATTGTGATTTTGAGCCAAAGGATTAAAGATCAACTTTGGAAAAGAATCGTCCAAATCTTACTCGGGCTTTACTTAGTCAGTGTATTGATATCCAGAGTCTATCTGGGGGTTCATTATCCGTCAGATGTTCTTGCTAGTCTTTGTGTAGGCCTAGGGGTTCTATTTATCGAATTTCCATTTTATGACAAACTCCGTTTCCAATGGCGGTTTAAAGGAAAGCAGAAGTAGGCATCAATTCTCTTGAGGAGAAAGAAATGAAAGTCAATATAAGAGATCTTCATCCGACTCAACTATACTTATCAGAAAAGAAGTTGCTAGATATTCAGATGCTTAATCAGTCGGCAGAAATCATCAATGTGGATCCAATTAGTGTTCTTGCATTTGGAGATTGTCTGTTGATTACTGATGGGCATCACAGGGCTTATCAGGCTTTAATGGCAGGTCGAGATACGATTTCTGCTGAGTGGGATAGAGATGGTGGTGATGAACTATATCATCTCTATGCGCAAGCTTGTGAGAAAAGAAAGATATACTCTGTTCTGGATTTAAAAAATCATATCTTACCTCAAGATGAGTATGAAGCAAAATGGTATAACTGGTGTGATGGTTTTAATCAAGCAGCGGAGCTAGTATTAGGAGTAGAAAATGAAGACAAAAATCATTCAGATAGATGATTCCTTACGTCTTGTTCCCTATTTTTTAGCAGATCATCGTGATGCAGCTTTAGCTTGGTATCAAGATGTGGATTTGGTAGAACTTGTAGACGGTATTAGAATACCCTATAGTTTGGAAAAATTAAATGCCATGTATTCTTATTTAGAGAGGCACGGAGATTTGTTTTGGATTGAGTTTCGAGAAAAGGAGGGGTGGTTTCCAATTGGGGATATCACCTTATCTCAAAACAATCTTCCTATCGTGATTGGCAATCCAACTTATCAACATCAAGGACTTGGATACAAGGTTTTGAAGGTCTTGATTGATCTAGCTCGTCAAAGGGGATGGAAAGAATTAAAAGTTCAGGAAATCTATGATTTCAATCATGCCTCCAGACGATGTTTTGAATCCCTTGGTTTTGTTGAGAGTAGAAGAACTGAAATTGGGGTTGGCTTTCTCTTAAAACTGGACACTAACTAGGCTAAATTATTTTTAAAAATCGCTCAAAAATAGAGCGGTTTTTAAATTCATAGTTTGCAACACTTTTAAAATCGAAATGATAGGCAAATTCAGTTATAAAATTTCTCTAAAAATAGAATTTTTCTCTTGCATTTGGGATAAATTAGTGTATAATAGTAGGGTATGTGTAAAACATACTTGTGGGAGGTAAAAATCTTTAAATTACCGCCAAAACCACAAAGGAGGATTTAGAAATGGCTAAAAAAGTCGAAAAACTTGTAAAATTGCAAATCCCTGCTGGTAAAGCTACGCCAGCTCCACCGGTTGGACCTGCTCTTGGTCAAGCTGGTATCAACATCATGGGATTCACAAAAGAGTTCAACGCTCGTACAGCTGATCAAGCTGGTATGATCATTCCAGTTGTTATCTCAGTATACGAAGACAAATCATTTACTTTCGTTACTAAAACACCACCAGCTGCTGTTCTTTTGAAAAAAGCTGCAGGTGTTGAAAAGGGATCAGGTACCCCTAACAAAACTAAAGTTGCTACAGTTACTCGTGCACAAGTACAAGAAATTGCAGAAACTAAGATGCCAGATTTGAACGCTGCAAACATTGAGTCTGCAATGCGTATGATCGAAGGTACTGCTCGTTCTATGGGATTCACTGTTGTTGACTAATCAATAACTTCCCTATATAACCCGCAAGACTTCATCATTTCGAGAAGTGACGTGGGAGATGAAAATCGATTGAACCACTTACAAGGAGAATAGAAAATGGCTAAAAAAAGCAAACAACTTCGTGCTGCTCTTGAGAAAATCGACAGCACAAAAGCATACAGCGTAGAAGAAGCTGTAGCTCTTGCAAAAGAAACTAACTTTGCAAAATTTGACGCAACTGTAGAAGTTGCTTACAACTTGAACATTGACGTGAAAAAAGCTGACCAACAAATCCGTGGAGCAATGGTATTACCAAACGGTACTGGTAAAACATCTCGCGTTCTTGTATTTGCACGTGGTGCAAAAGCTGAAGAAGCTAAAGCAGCTGGTGCAGACTTCGTTGGGGAAGACGACCTTGTTGCTAAAATCAACGACGGTTGGTTGGACTTCGACGTAGTTATCGCTACACCTGACATGATGGCTCTTGTTGGACGTCTTGGACGTGTCCTTGGACCACGTAACTTGATGCCAAACCCTAAAACTGGTACTGTAACAATGGATGTTGCTAAAGCAGTTGAAGAGTCTAAAGGTGGTAAAATCACTTACCGTGCTGACCGTGCAGGTATCGTACAAGCTATCATCGGTAAAGTTTCATTTGAAGCTGACAAGTTAGTTGAAAACTTCAAAGCATTCAACGAAACAATCCAAAAATCTAAACCAGCTACAGCAAAAGGAACTTACGTAACAAGCTTGACAATCACAACTACTCAAGGTGTTGGTATCAAGGTTGACGTTAACTCACTTTAATCAGTAAATAATCGAAAGGTTGAGACAAAATGTCTCAACCTTTTTCTATTAAAAGGTAAAAATACGTATAAACTTTCTAATTCATTTAATATTGTAAAGTATCTAGATAGAAAATTCAGAAAATTGTTTCTTTTGTCTTGAAAATTTTTGAAAAAATGGTATTATAGAAACAAGTCATTTTAAGAGAAGAGAAAGGGGAACGATGGAGAAAATCATTTTAGATTCACCAAAGTCGGGATCAGAACTTGTTTTGGAAACACTCCGTGATTTAGGAATCGACACGATCTTCGGTTATCCAGGCGGAGCTGTATTGCCTTTATATGATGCTATTTATAATTTTAAAGGTATCCGCCATATTCTAGGTCGTCATGAACAAGGTTGTCTTCATGAAGCTGAAGGTTATGCTAAGTCAACAGGAAAACTTGGTGTCGCAGTCGTCACAAGTGGACCAGGAGCTACGAATGCCATTACAGGTATTGCAGATGCCATGAGTGACAGTGTTCCCCTTTTGGTCTTCACAGGACAAGTCGCAAGAGCGGGAATCGGTAAGGACGCTTTCCAAGAAGCAGATATTGTCGGAATTACCATGCCGATTACCAAGTACAACTACCAGGTTCGAGAGACAGCGGACATCCCACGTGTGATTACAGAGGCTGTACATATTGCGACTACGGGTCGTCCAGGACCAGTTGTGATTGACTTGCCAAAAGATGTTTCTGCTCTTGAAACGGACTTCGTCTATTCATCGGAGATAGATTTACCAAGTTATCAACCAACTCTAGAGCCAAATGAGATGCAAATCAAGAAAATCTTGAAACAACTTTCTAAGGCTAAGAAACCAGTCTTACTAGCTGGTGGTGGTATTAGTTACGCTGAAGCTGCTGCAGAGTTAAATGAATTTGCAGAGCGTTATCAAATTCCAGTTGTTACAAGTCTTTTGGGACAAGGAACAATCGCAACTAGCCACCCTCTATTTTTGGGAATGGGTGGAATGCATGGTTCCTTTGCAGCCAACATTGCTATGACTGAAGCAGATTTTATGATTTCGATTGGGTGTCGTTTTGATGACCGTTTGACTGGTAATCCTAAGACATTTGCGAAGAATGCCAAAGTAGCGCATATTGATATCGATCCAGCGGAGATTGGTAAGATTATCGCTGTTGATATCCCAGTTGTTGGAGATGCGAAAAAGGCCTTGCAGCAGTTGCTAGCTGAGCCAATCGTTCGTAACAATACTGAAAAATGGATTGAAAAAGTTACCAAAGATAAGAATCGTGTTCGTTCTTATGATAAGAAGGAGCGTGTCGTCCAACCACAAGCAGTTATTGAACGTATCGGTGAGTTGACGAAGGGGGACGCCATTGTTGTAACGGACGTCGGCCAACACCAAATGTGGACAGCTCAATACTATCCTTACCAAAATGAGCGTCAATTGGTAACCTCAGGTGGTCTAGGAACCATGGGATTCGGAGTTCCTGCAGCCATTGGAGCAAAAATTGCCAATCCAGATAAGGAGGTCGTGCTCTTTGTCGGTGATGGTGGTTTCCAAATGACCAATCAGGAATTGGCAATCTTGAACATCTACAAGATTCCAATCAAGGTTATCATGCTTAATAACCATTCACTTGGGATGGTTCGTCAGTGGCAAGAAGCCTTTTATGAAGGGCGAACATCAGAGTCGGTCTTTGACAGTCTTCCTGACTTCCAATTGATGGCTCAAGCCTACGGGATTAAGAATTATAAATTTGACAATCCTGAAACATTAGAGAAGGATTTGGAAGTTATCATGGAAGATGTACCAATGTTTATTGAAGTTGACATTTCTCGGAAAGAGCATGTTTTGCCGATGGTACCAGCTGGTAAGAGTAACCATGAAATGTTGGGGGTGAAGTTTAATGCGTAGAATGTTAACAGCCAAACTTCAAAACCGGTCGGGAGTTCTCAATCGTTTTACTGGTGTCTTGTCTAGACGTCAAGTTAACATTGAGAGCATCTCGGTAGGGGCGACAGAAAATCCCAATGTGTCACGGATTACGATTATCATTGATGTCGCATCTCAGGATGAAGTGGAACAAATCATCAAGCAACTTAACCGCCAGGTCGATGTGATTCGTGTTCGTGATATCACAGATAAACCGCACTTAGAGCGCGAAGTTATTTTGGTAAAGGTTGCAGCACCAGCTGAGAAGCGAGCAGAAATCTTAGCGATTATTCAGCCTTTCCGTGCAACTGTTGTTGATGTGGCTCCAAGCTCCATCACTGTTCAGATGACTGGGAATGCAGAAAAGAGCGAAGCTTTGATTCGGGTTATTCGACCATATGGTATTAAGAATATTGCTCGTACTGGTGCAACTGGATTTACCCGCGACTAAAACTCTTCGAAAATCAAATTCAAATCACGTCAGCTTTGCCTTGTCGTACTCAAGTACAACCTGCGGCTAGCTTCCTAATTTGCTCTTTGATTTTCATTGAGTAAAAAATAACCTAAATTTGTTATAACAGCCTAATAGGCAATAAAAATAGAAAAGAGAGAAAAAACTATGGCAGTTCAAATGGAATACGAAAAAGATGTTAAAGTAGCAGCACTTGACGGTAAAAAAATCGCTGTTATCGGTTATGGTTCACAAGGTCATGCTCACGCTCAAAACTTGCGTGATTCAGGTCACGATGTGATTATCGGCGTTCGTCCAGGTAAATCATTTGATAAAGCTAAAGAAGATGGTTTTGATACTTACACAGTAGCAGAAGCAACTAAATTGGCTGATGTTATCATGATTTTGGCTCCAGACGAAATTCAACAAGAATTGTACGAAGCAGAAATTGCTCCAAACTTGGAAGCTGGGAATGCAGTTGGATTTGCGCATGGTTTCAATATCCACTTCGAATTCATCAAAGTTCCTGCAGATGTTGATGTCTTCATGTGCGCGCCTAAAGGACCAGGACACTTGGTACGTCGTACTTATGAAGAAGGATTTGGTGTTCCAGCACTTTACGCTGTATACCAAGATGCTACAGGAAATGCTAAAGACATCGCTATGGACTGGTGTAAAGGTGTTGGTGCAGCGCGTGTAGGTCTTCTTGAAACAACATACAAAGAAGAAACTGAAGAAGATTTGTTTGGTGAACAAGCAGTTCTTTGCGGTGGTTTGACTGCCCTTATCGAAGCTGGTTTTGAAGTCTTGACTGAAGCTGGATACGCTCCAGAATTGGCTTACTTCGAAGTGCTTCACGAAATGAAATTGATCGTTGACTTGATCTACGAAGGTGGATTCAAGAAAATGCGTCAATCAATCTCTAACACAGCTGAATACGGTGACTACGTGTCAGGTCCACGTGTGATTACTGAACAAGTGAAAGAAAATATGAAAGCAGTTCTTGCTGATATCCAAAATGGTACATTTGCTAACGACTTTGTCAACGACTACAAAGCTGGACGTCCAAAATTGACTGCTTACCGTGAACAAGCAGCTAACCTTGAAATTGAAAAGGTTGGTGCAGAATTGCGTAAAGCAATGCCATTTGTTGGTAAAAACGACGATGACGCATTCAAAATCTACAACTAATTTTTGAGAATAAAAATAGAAGGCGAGTTGGGGGGTACCTAACCCGCTTTTTATCTTGAAAAAGAATCAAGGAGAAGATTATGCTTAGTGCAAAAGATGTGGTGAAGGCCCACAAGGTTCTGAGTGGTGTAGTAGTCAATACACCACTAGAATATGATCATTACTTATCAGAAAAATACGGAGCTAAAATTTATCTCAAAAAAGAAAATGCTCAACGAGTTCGATCGTTTAAGATTCGAGGAGCTTATTATGCCATCTCACAATTGACTAAGGAAGAACGTGAGCGTGGAGTTGTCTGTGCGTCAGCGGGAAATCACGCTCAAGGTGTTGCCTACACTTGTAATGAGATGAAGATTCCTGCAACAATCTTTATGCCAATTACAACGCCTCAACAGAAAATTGGTCAGGTTCGTTTTTTTGGTGGAGATTTTGTAACTATCAAATTGGTAGGAGATACCTTTGATGCATCTGCCAAGGCTGCTCAAGAGTTTACAGTCGCTGAAAATCGTACCTTTATTGATCCTTTTGATGATCCTTATGTTCAAGCTGGTCAGGGTACGGTAGCCTATGAAATTTTAGAAGAAGCGCGAAAAGAATCCATTGATTTTGATACTGTCTTGGTGCCTGTAGGCGGTGGAGGACTCATTGCAGGAGTTTCTACTTATATAAAGGAAACGAATCCTGCTATTGAAGTTCTTGGTGTAGAAGCTAACGGAGCTCGTTCCATGAAGGCGGCATTTGAGGCTGGAGGTCCCGTTAAACTCAAAGAAATTGATAAGTTTGCAGACGGAATCGCTGTGCAGAAGGTTGGACAGTTGACCTATGAAGCAACCCGTAAAAATGTTGAAACGCTTATCGGAGTGGACGAAGGCTTAATCTCTGAGACCTTGATTGATCTTTATTCTAAACAAGGAATTGTAGCTGAGCCTGCTGGTGCTGCTAGTGTGGCGGCTCTGGAAGTACTGTCAGACTATATAAAAGGAAAGACCATTTGTTGTATTATCTCTGGAGGAAATAACGATATCAACCGTATGCCAGAGATGGAAGAGCGTGCCTTGATTTATGATGGCATCAAGCATTACTTTGTGGTAAACTTCCCACAACGTCCAGGGGCTCTTCGAGAATTTGTAAATGATATCTTGGGGCCAAATGATGATATCACTCGTTTTGAGTATATTAAACGTGCCAGCAAGGGAACAGGACCAGTCTTAATCGGGATTGCTCTTGCTAACAAGCATGATTATGCGGGCTTGATTCACCGAATGGAGAAATTTGATCCGTCTTATATTAACTTGAATGGGAATGAAACTCTATATAATATGCTTGTTTAATATCCTATAAAATTTTTATCATATCATTTGCCTAACCTATATATGAGTGCTATAATGTAAGTGAAGAAAGGGGGAGATTCCCATGGTTTTACAAGTTTTACTTGTTCTAGTGATTCTAATGCTTATTGTAGGAGCTGTGTTAGTGAGCTCTGTTTATGTCGTTCGTCAACAATCTGTTGCAATTATCGAACGATTTGGTAAGTATCAAAAGTTAAGTAATAGTGGTATTCATCTACGGGCACCATTTGGCATTGACAAAATTGCAGCTCGTGTGCAGCTACGCCTTTTACAAAGTGAGATCGTGGTTGAAACCAAAACCCAAGATAACGTTTTTGTGACTATGAATGTCGCAACTCAGTATCGTGTAAATGAGTTAAACGTTACAGACGCTTACTATAAATTGATGAGACCTGAAGCTCAAATCAAATCTTATATTGAAGATGCATTGCGCTCATCTGTTCCTAAGTTAACTTTGGATGAATTGTTTGAGAAAAAAGATGAAATTGCATTAGAAGTTCAAAAGCAAGTAGCGGAAGAAATGTCAACGTATGGGTATATTATCGTTAAGACGCTCATTACCAAAGTTGAGCCGGATGCAGAAGTCAAACAATCAATGAACGAAATTAATGCTGCCCAACGTAAGAGAGTGGCAGCTCAAGAATTGGCTGAAGCAGATAAAATTAAGATCGTTACAGCGGCAGAAGCTGAGGCAGAAAAAGATCGCCTCCATGGTGTGGGGATCGCAGAGCAGCGGAAAGCAATTGTTGATGGACTTGCTGATTCTATTAAAGAGTTAAAAGGAGCCAATGTCGAATTAACTGAAGAACAAATTATGTCAATCCTATTAACCAATCAGTATTTGGATACATTGAATAATTTTGCAGATAAACAAGGAAATAATACAATATTCTTGCCAGCAAATCCTAATGGAGTTGAAGATATTCGAACCCATATATTATCAGCTTTGAAAGCTAAATAATTACAATCTTAACGCAATAATCTAGTTAATATATGTGTTTTAATTGACAAATATTATAAAAACATATAGAATGAAGTTGCGTAAAGAAAAAAATAGGAGAATAACATGGCTAAGTCTAACTTTGAAAAAGTAGAAGCAGTTGTTAGCTGGGTTCGTGATAAGAAGATCACAGGGTATCGTATTTCTAAGGAAACGAATGCCCGTGAGATGTCTATCATTGCTTTGGCTCAAGGACGTGCAAAAGTTAAAAACATTTCCTTTGAAACAGCCCTCGGCTTAATTGATTTCTACAATAAAAATCATGAAAAATTTGAAGATTAGTCTTTGGATATAGGCAGGTTCGAAAAGAATCTGCCTTTTCATTTTTGGAAATAAAAAAAGACTGCCATTGCAGTCTTTTTTCTTATCGAAGATAGCGTTGTAAAAATTCTCTTGTACGTTCTTCTTTGGGATTAGTAAATAGATCTTCTGGTTTGCCTTCTTCTGCAATGACACCTTTATCCATAAAGATGACGCGGTTTGATACATCGCGAGCGAATTCCATTTCATGGGTTACGACAATCATGGTCAAGCCTTCTTGAGCTAAATCTTGCATGATTTTGAGAACTTCACCGACCATTTCAGGGTCAAGAGCTGATGTAGGCTCATCAAAGAGAATGGCATCAGGATTCATAGAAAGTGCACGAGCAATGGCAACACGTTGCTTTTGACCACCAGAAAGTTGTTTTGGTTTAGCTTGCCAGTAGCGCTCTCCCATTCCAACTTTTTCAAGGTTTTCTTTAGCAATTTTCTCTGCTTCTGATCGTTCACGTTTGAGGACAGTAGTCTGTGCAACAATCGTATTTTCAAGAACGTTGAGATTTTCAAAGAGGTTGAAGGACTGGAAGACCATTCCTAGTTTTTCTCGATAGTGAGTGAGGTTATAGCCTTTTTCGAGGACGTTTTCACCGTGATAAAGGATTTTACCTTCAGTGGGTGTTTCAAGTAAGTTGATTGAACGTAGGAAGGTTGATTTACCACTACCAGAACTACCGATGATAGAAATAACTTCTCCTTTATGGATAGTAAGAGAGATGTCTTTTAGGACCTCGTTTTGTCCATAGGATTTTTTGAGGTGTTTGATTTCAAGAATGGGTTGATTCATTATTTCAAATCCTCCGTTTGCATTTGGTTAGCTCCTGTTGTGTAGGTATCCATATCCATTCGTTTTTCGATATAGCGTAGGATACGTGTTACTGTAAAGGTGAGGACAAAGTAGATAACTGCGATAATAGTAAAGGTTTGGAAGTATTGGTAGGTTTGTGTTGCTACTGTATTTCCTGAGAAGTAAAGTTCTACAACAGAGATAACATTCAATACAGAAGTATCCTTGATGTTGATGACGAACTCATTACCAGTCGCAGGTAAAATGTTTCGAACTACCTGAGGTAAAACAATCTTACGCATGGTTTGATTATGAGTCATACCAAGTGCAGTAGCTGCTTCAAATTGTCCCTTGTCAACAGCCAGGATACCACCACGAACGATTTCGGTCATGTAGGCACCGGTATTGATAGAAACGATAAAGATAGCAGCGAGAGTACGGTCTAGGTTGATTCCGAAAGCCTGGGCAGTTCCATAGTAGATAACCATAGATTGTACAATCATAGGAGTTCCACGGAAAATTTCAATATAGATATTGAGAATCCAACCAACTATATTTTGGATGACGTAGAAAAATTGATTTTCAGATTGGGGCGCAGTACGAAAAACACCGATAGCAAGACCAATAACGAGACCAACGATAGTACCGATAATGGAAATTAAAAGTGTGATTCCGGCACCTCGCAAGAGTTGTTGCCAGTTTTCACTTAGAATTTTAGCAACTTGGCTAAAGAAATTACTGCTGTTTTCTTCAGTAGTTGTAGCTTGAACAGGTTGTTCTTTAATCATACGATCCATTAGGGCAACTTGTTCTTCTTTAGTGATGGTTTCAATGCTAGCATTGATTTGGCTGATACGTTCGTCATCCTTACGAAGACCGATAGCGATAGAGGTATCTTCTTCTCCAGTTTTAAAACCAGGTTCAGGCTGAATCATTTTAAATTTGGCATTTGCTGATTCAGCAGTTAGGGCTTCAGGGCGTTCAGAAACATAAGCGTCAATGACACCAGCTTCAAGAGCTTGACGCATTTGAGCGAAATCACCCATGGCAGTTTCTTTTTTAGCGCCTGGAATTTGAGAAATCAAGTCATAAAGGTAAACCCCTTGTTGAGAAGTGATTTTTGCATCTTTAAAATCATCTAGTGTTTTGGCGTTTGCATAGGCAGAATCTTTTTTGACTAATAGTACGGGTTCGCTAGTGTAGTAGCTGCTTGAGAAGGCAATTTCTTGTTTGCGTTCAGCAGTTGGACTCATACCTGCAATAATCATATCAATCTTACCAGAAGTAAGGGCTGGAACAAGTCCTTCCCATTTTGTTTTTACAATGAGTGGTTCTTTACCCAGATCTTTAGCGATTATTTTTGCAATTTGAACATCGTAACCGTTAGCATATTGGTTTGTTCCATCAATCTTGACAGCGCCGTTACTGTCGTCGTCTTGTGTCCAGTTGAAAGGGGCGTAAGCTGCTTCCATCCCGATGCGTAAATATTCATCGGCTTGGACCTGGCTAACTAGTCCTAGAGTAAGGGCTAGGCTAGCAAGGATAGATAAGCATAATTTTTTCATATTTTCTCCTATTTATAGTCTAAAAATGGCTCCCTCTATTGTATCTAAAAATGGTGAGATTTTCAATACAAGTAAACCCTTACTTGGAAAAAAATGATATAATGAGAAAAAGGTCAAAAGAGGCTATATTATGAAAAAAAGATGGTTAATAGTACTTATATTTACTTGTCTGATAATTGTTCCAAAATTGGTTTTTGCCGTGGATTTTAGCATTCCATCATATAAAGGAGAACTGTATATTCATGGAGATAATACAGCGGAATTTAGGCAGAAGATAGTTTACCAGTTCGAGGAGGATTTTAATGGCCAAATCGTGGGGATTGGTCGTGCAGGCAAGATGCCTAGTGGATTTGAAATTGTTCCTCAGCCAAAGGTTGAGGCCTTTAAAAATAGTCATAAAATCGAAAATCTTACTAGCGAAGTGACAGAAGAAACGAATGGTTATACTGTTAAAGTCTATAATCCAGGTCAGGAAGGGGACAGGGTCGAAGTGGAACTTACCTGGCAATTGAAAAATCTTCTTTTCCTATATGATGATATCGCTGAATTAAATTGGCAACCCTTAACAGATAGTTCAGAATCTATTGAAAAGTTTGAGTTTCACGTAAGTGGAGAGAAGGGGGCTGAAAAACTCTTTTTTCACACAGGGCAACTCTATAGAGAGGGAAGGATTGAACAGAGTGGTCATGACTATACTATTCGTTTAGACAATCTTCCGTCTAAGCGCGGAGTTGAGTTGCATGCATACTGGCCTCGAACTGATTTTGCTAGCGCTACGGATCAGGACTTGAAAGGGAATCGTTTAGAAGAGTTTAATAAGATAGAAGACTCGATTGTTAGAGAAAAAGAGCAGAGTAAACAACTCGTTACTTGGGTGTTTCCTTCAATACTTTCCATCTCCTTGTTATTGAGTATCTGCTTCTATTTTATTTATAGAAGAAAAACCACTCCTTCAGTCAAATATGCCAAAAATCATCGTCTCTATGAACCGCCGATGGAATTAGAGCCTATGGTTTTATCTGAAGCTGTTTACTCGACCTCCTTGGAGGAAGTGAGTCCTCTAATTAAAGGAACAGGCAAATTCGACTTCAACCAGCTTATTCAGGCTACCTTGTTAGATGTAATTGACCGTGGGAATGTCTCTATTATTTCAGAAGGAGATGCAGTTATTTTAAGGTTGGTAAAAGAAGATGGCTTGGCAATCTTTGAGCGAACCTGTCTAAATCTGGCCTTTTCAGGTAAAAAAGAAGTTGCTGTTTCTGATTTGTTTGCGGATTATAAGGTCTCTGAGAGTCTTTACCGTGGAGCAAAAGCTGCTGATGAAAGACGGATTCAAACAAAAGGTCGTAAGCTCAAATCCTCTTTCGAAGAAGCATTGAAAGAGATGCAAGAAGGAGTGAGAAATCGGGTTACCTTCTGGGGACTCCCAGATTACTATCGTCCTTTAACTGGTGTGGAAAAGGCCTTGCAAGTGGGTATGGGACTTTCTACTATCCTACCTCTATTTATCGGATTTGGTTTGTTCTTGTACAGTTTAGATGTTCATGCTTATTTTTACCTCCCTTTGTCAGTACTTAGTTTTCTAGGTTTGGTTTTGGCTGTTTTCTATTATTGGAAGCTTCGACTAGATAATCGTGATGGTGTCCTAAATGAAGCAGGAGCAGAAGTCTACTATCTCTGGACCAGTTTTGAAAATATGTTGCGTGACATTGCACGATTGGATCAGGCTGAATTGGAAAGTATTGTTGTTTGGAATCGTCTATTAGTGTATGCAACTTTGTTTGGATATGCTGATAAGGTTAGCCATTTGATGAAGGTTCACCACATCCAAGTAGAAAATCCAGATATCAATCTCTATGTAGCTTATAGCTGGCACAGTATGTTTTATCATTCAACAGCACAAATGAGCCATTATGTTAGTGTCGCAAATACAGCAAGTACCTTTTCTGTATCATCCGGAAGCGGTAGCTCTGGAGGTGGCTTCTCAGGCGGTGGCGGTGGTGGAAGTGTTGGTGCTTTCTAAAGAAAACTCAACACAGCCTTTAAAAGTATGATATAATGGAGGATAGAAAAAGGAGTAATCTATGTATTTTTTTGAAATTTTAAAATCAATCTTTTTTGGTATTGTTGAAGGAATTACGGAATGGTTGCCGATTTCAAGTACTGGTCACTTGATTTTAGCGGAAGAATTCGTCAAATATAAAGACCAAACTGAAGCTTTTAAGTCTTTGTTTAACGTAGTCATTCAACTTGGTGCCATCTTTGCAGTTGTGGTTATCTACTTTAACAAACTTAATCCCTTCAAACCAGGTAAGGATAAAGTTCAAGTTCGTAGAACTTGGCAGTTATGGTCCAAAGTTTTTGTGGCGACCCTACCTCTTCTCCTAGTCTTTAAGTTTGATGATTGGTTTGATACCTATTTCCATAACAAGGTTTCAGTAGCCATTATGTTGATTGTTTATGGGGTTGCCTTTATCTATCTTGAAAAACGCAACAAGGCCCAAGCTATTGAGCCAACAGTTACGGAGTTAGATAAATTACCTTACAAAACAGCATTGTATATCGGTCTTTTCCAAGTTTTGTCCCTTTTACCAGGAACTAGTCGTTCTGGTGCCACAATCATTGGTGGTTTGTTAAATGGTACTAGTCGTTCAGTGGTGACAGAATTTACCTTCTATCTAGGAATTCCAGTTATGTTTGGAGCCAGCGCTTTGAAGATTTTTAAATTCATCAAGGCTGGAGAAGTCTTGACTTTTGGCCAATTCTTCTTACTTCTAGTTGCTATGGTAGTGGCTTTTGCAGTCAGCATGGTTGCTATTCGTTTCTTGACCAGCTATGTCAAAAAACACGACTTTACAGTGTTTGGTAAATACCGTATTGTTCTTGGTAGTGTCTTACTAATTTATAGCTTTGTTCGATTATTTGTATAAGAAAGAAACCTTGAAGGAAGATCCTTCAAGGTTTTTAAAATCCTGTCACAGTGACTCCCAATAAGCGGACACCCTTGTCTTTATCACTCAGTGTTTCGTAGAGTTGGATAATGCTTTGTGCGATTTCTTCAGAGTCTTGTGTTTGTTGGCTCAGTGTTTTTCGTTTTGTCAAAGTAGAAAAGTCAGCATAGCGGATTTTCAAAATGACAATTTTACCACTTTTTTCATGTTTTTGAAGACTAAGGGTCACTTTTTCCGAAAGGAGAGTTAGCTCTTTTTTTATATCTTCATCTAGACTTAGAATCTTACTGTAAGTTTTTTCTTTACCAATAGACTTACGGATACGATTTGATTTAACGGGAGAATTATCAATACCTCGAGCTTTACGATAAAGGTCAAAACCGAGTCGTCCGAAACGATCAATGAGAGTGATTTCAGAAATCTCTAAAAGGTCAGTACCCGTAAATACACCCATTTGATGGAGTTTTTCAACTGTTTTCTTGCCCACACCGTGGAATTTAGCGACATCCATTTGCTTGAGGAAATTTTCAGCTTCATCAGGAAGAATGACTGTCAAACCACGAGGCTTTTGGTAGTCACTTGCCATTTTAGCTAAAAATTTATTGTATGAAACACCGGCAGAAGCTGTTAATCGCAATTCGTTCCAGATATCCTGCTGAATTAAACGAGCAATTTTTACAGCAGATTTGATACCAAGCTTGTTTTCAGTTACATCTAGATAAGCTTCGTCGATACTCATGGGTTCAATTTTATCCGTATATCGTTTAAAAACAGATCGAATCTGTTGGCCAACAGTAGTATATTTTTCATAGTTCCCAGAAATAAAAATAGCTTGAGGACAGCGTTCATAAGCCTCTTTGGAACTCATAGCTGAGTGGATCCCGAATGCTCTCGCTTCATAACTACAGGTTGAAACAACACCCCTGCCTCCTGTTTTCCTAGGGTCGCTACCAATAATAACAGGTTTCCCTTTAAGCTTAGGATTGTCACGAATTTCTACAGCAGCAAAAAAGGCATCCATGTCAATATGGATGATTTTACGTGATAAATCATTCATCAGTGGAAATATGAGCATGGACTGTCCTTTCTTTGATAAATTTTCTAGCTTCATTATACCCTTTTTCTGAAAAAATAGGAAATAGCTAATTATTTTTCAAAACTATACTACAGTTTCCAATAAAAAAACAACTGTATTATAAAAGAAAGTGTTAAAAAAGAGTGATTTTACTTGTTGAAATCGTTTACTGTGTGTTATACTGAATACATGAATGTAACAGATGACTGTTACTAGAAAGATAAAAGAGGACATTAACATGGTTGTTAAGACAGTTGTTGAAGCACAGGACATTTTTGACAAAGCCTGGGAAGGCTTTAAAGGTGTTGACTGGAAAGAAAAAGCAAGTGTGTCACGCTTTGTACAAGCTAACTACACACCTTATGATGGAGATGAAAGCTTCCTTGCAGGACCAACAGAGCGTTCACTTCACATTAAAAAAATCGTAGAAGAAACTAAAGCACACTACGAAGAAACTCGTTTCCCAATGGACACTCGTCCAACATCTATCGCTGATATCCCTGCAGGATTCATCGACAAAGAAAACGAATTGATTTATGGTATCCAAAACGATGAACTCTTCAAATTGAACTTCATGCCAAAAGGTGGTATCCGTATGGCTGAAACTACTTTGAAAGAAAATGGATACGAACCAGATCCAGCTGTTCACGAAATTTTCACTAAATACGTAACAACTGTTAACGATGGTATCTTCCGTGCTTACACTTCAAACATCCGTCGTGCTCGTCACGCTCACACTGTAACTGGTCTTCCAGATGCATACTCACGTGGACGTATCATCGGTGTTTACGCACGTCTTGCTCTTTACGGTGCAGACTACTTGATGCAAGAAAAAGTTAACGACTGGAACTCAATCGAAGAAATCGATGAAGAAACAATTCGTCTTCGTGAAGAAATCAACCTTCAATATCAAGCATTGCAACAAGTTGTACGCTTGGGTGATCTTTACGGAGTAGATGTTCGCAAACCAGCGATGAACACTAAAGAAGCTATCCAATGGGTAAACATTGCCTTCATGGCTGTCTGCCGTGTTATCAACGGTGCGGCTACATCTCTCGGACGTGTGCCAATCGTATTGGATATCTTTGCAGAACGTGACCTTGCTCGTGGTACATTTACTGAATCAGAAATCCAAGAATTTGTTGATGATTTCGTTATGAAACTTCGTACAGTTAAATTTGCTCGTACAAAAGCATACGACCAATTGTACTCAGGTGACCCAACCTTCATCACAACTTCTATGGCTGGTATGGGTAACGACGGTCGTCACCGTGTTACTAAGATGGACTACCGTTTCTTGAACACTCTTGACAACATCGGTAACTCTCCAGAACCAAACTTGACAGTTCTTTGGACTGACAAATTGCCATACAACTTCCGTCGCTACTGTATGCACATGAGCCACAAACACTCTTCAATCCAATACGAAGGTGTTACAACAATGGCTAAAGATGGATACGGTGAAATGAGCTGTATCTCATGTTGTGTGTCTCCACTTGACCCAGAAAACGAAGAACAACGTCACAACATCCAGTACTTCGGTGCTCGCGTTAACGTTCTTAAAGCTCTTCTTACTGGTTTGAACGGTGGTTATGACGATGTTCATAAAGACTACAAAGTATTTGATATCGAACCAATCCGTGACGAAGTTCTTGAATTCGAATCAGTTAAAGCTAACTTCGAAAAATCTCTTGACTGGTTGACTGACACTTATGTAGATGCATTGAACATTATCCACTACATGACTGACAAGTACAACTACGAAGCTGTTCAAATGGCCTTCTTGCCAACTAAACAACGTGCTAACATGGGATTCGGTATCTGTGGATTCGCTAACACTGTTGACACATTGTCAGCTATCAAGTACGCTACAGTTAAACCAATCCGTGACGAGAATGGCTACATCTACGATTATGAAACAATCGGTGAATACCCACGTTGGGGTGAAGATGACCCACGTTCAAACGAATTGGCAGAATGGTTGATCGAAGCTTACACAACTCGTCTACGTAGCCACAAACTTTACAAAGACGCAGAAGCTACTGTATCACTTTTGACAATCACATCTAACGTTGCTTACTCTAAACAAACTGGTAACTCACCAGTCCACAAAGGTGTATACCTCAACGAAGATGGTTCAGTGAACTTGTCTAAACTTGAATTCTTCTCACCAGGTGCTAACCCATCTAACAAAGCTAAAGGTGGATGGTTGCAAAACTTGAACTCACTTGCTAGCCTTGACTTTGGTTACGCAGCTGATGGTATCTCATTGACAACTCAAGTTTCACCACGTGCTCTTGGTAAGACTCGTGACGAACAAGTTGATAACTTGGTAACAATCCTTGATGGTTACTTCGAAAACGGTGGACAACACGTTAACTTGAACGTTATGGACTTGAACGATGTTTACGAAAAGATCATGTCAGGTGAAGACGTAATCGTACGTATCTCAGGATACTGTGTAAATACTAAGTACCTCACTCCAGAACAAAAAACTGAATTGACACAACGTGTCTTCCACGAAGTTCTTTCAATGGATGATGCATTGAGCTAAGATTCATAAATAATAAATCAAAAACCAGTCAAAGTGACTGGTTTTTTTGATATAAAAAAATATTTAAAAAAAGTTGGTCAAAATTGGTCAAACCTATTGACTAATACTGACCAAAGTGGTATACTAAGAACATAAGGATAAGGAAATCCTTAGAAAACCTTGATTTTAAGGTGATTGTGTAATTTATCTTAAGGTCAAAGTATGGGTAAAACCTAGAAATGAGGTACAACCTATGATGAACATTAGTATTTTTAGAATTCCAATTACAAAATCTGTATTGGATAAAGAGAAACCAGAAATTATACGTAGAGTAGCAAATTGCTAGTCTAAAATTTTTAAAACAAAGGTCAGAGAAAGTCAAATTAATTTGACTAACTAATTTTGAATTTAACGAGGTATGAAATATGAACAACAACTTTAATAACTTTAACAACATGGATGATTTATTTAACCAATTGATGGGTGGTATGCGTGGATACAGTTCTGAAAATCGTCGTTACTTGATTAACGGTCGTGAAGTAACACCTGAAGAATTCGCGATTTACCGTCAAACAGGTCAACTTCCTAGCGAAGGAAGTGATCAAGCTCAGTACGTTCAAGGTAAAGCCATGAAACAAGATGGTATTCTTGCAAAACTTGGGCGTAACTTAACAGCAGAAGCTCGTGAAGGTAAGTTGGATCCAGTTATTGGACGTAATAAGGAGATTCAAGAAACATCTGAAATCCTTTCTCGTCGTACAAAGAATAACCCAGTTCTTGTCGGTGATGCTGGTGTTGGTAAAACTGCTGTAGTAGAAGGCCTTGCACAAGCTATTGTGAATGGTGATGTTCCAGCAGCAATCAAGAACAAAGAAATTATCTCTATTGATATTTCAGGTCTTGAAGCTGGTACGCAATACCGTGGTAGCTTTGAAGAGAATATTCAAAACTTGGTAAACGAAGTCAAAGAAGCTGGGAATATTATCCTCTTCTTCGATGAAATTCATCAAATTCTTGGTGCTGGTAGCACAGGTGATGGTCAAGGATCTAAAGGACTTGCGGATATCTTGAAGCCTGCTCTTTCACGTGGGGAATTGACAGTGATTGGTGCAACAACTCAAGATGAATACCGTAATACCATCTTGAAAAACGCAGCCCTTGCTCGTCGTTTCAACGAAGTAAAAGTTAATGCTCCATCTGCTGAAGATACTTTCAAGATTCTTCAAGGTATTCGTGATCTTTATCAACAACACCACAACGTCATCTTGCCAGATGAAGTATTGAAAGCAGCTGTTGATTACTCTGTTCAATATATTCCACAACGTAGTTTACCTGATAAGGCTATCGACCTTGTCGATGTGACAGCTGCTCACTTGGCTGCACAACATCCAGTAACAGATGTGCATGCAGTGGAACATGAAATTGAAGAAGAAAAAGCTAAACAAGAGGCTGCGGCTGCTAAAGAAGATTATGAAGCAGCTTTAAATGCAAAAGTTCGTATCGAAGAACTTGAAAAGCAAATTGCTAACCATACAGAAGATCACAAGGTGACAGCGACTGTCAATGACGTAGCTGAGTCTGTAGAACGTATGACAGGTATTCCTGTTTCACAAATGGGTGCAACTGATATCGAACGTTTGAAAGATATGGGCCACCGTTTGCAAACTAAGGTTATCGGTCAAGACAAGGCTGTTGAAGCCGTTGCCAAAGCGATTCGTCGGAACCGTGCAGGTTTTGATGAAGGAAATCGCCCAATCGGTAGCTTCCTCTTTGTAGGTCCTACTGGTGTTGGTAAAACTGAGTTGGCTAAACAATTAGCACTTGATATGTTCGGAACTAAAGATGCTATCATCCGTTTGGACATGTCTGAATACAGCGACCGCACAGCCGTTTCTAAATTGATTGGTACAACAGCTGGTTATGTTGGTTATGATGACAATAGCAATACTTTGACAGAACGCGTCCGTCGTAATCCATACTCAATCGTCCTTCTCGACGAAATTGAAAAGGCTGACCCTCAAGTCATTACTCTTCTTCTTCAAGTATTGGATGATGGTCGTTTGACAGATGGTCAAGGTAACACTGTAAACTTCAAGAATACGGTGATTATCGCAACTTCAAATGCAGGCTTTGGTTACGAAGCTAACTTGACAGAAGATGCTGATAAACCAGAACTCATGGATCGTTTGAAACCATACTTCCGTCCAGAATTCTTGAACCGTTTCAACGCTGTGATTGAATTCTCACACTTGAGTAAGGAAGACCTTTCTAAGATTGTTGATTTGATGTTGATTGATGTCAATAAGACTCTTTCTAAGAAAGAAATCGACTTGGCAGTGAGCGATGCAGCCAAAGAATACATGACTGAAGAAGGTTATGATGAAGTCATGGGTGTTCGTCCACTCCGTCGAGTAGTTGAACAACAAATCCGTGACAAAGTAACAGACTTCCATTTGGATAATCTTGATGCTAAACACCTTGAAGCTGACATGGAAGATGGTGTCTTGGTCATTCGTGAAAAAGCCTAAATCAAGGTTTTGTGAATCGAAAAAGGAACCAGCTGAAAAGCTGGTTCTTTTTTTGTTAAATGACATGACGCTCAAAAGCATCGTCTGAAATTCCTTGTTCAAGAATCAATTTTGCCCACTCCTTAGCAGAAAAGAGGCTGTGATCCTTGTAGTTTCCGCAAGATTCAATAGTTGTTCCAGGAACATCTTCCCAAGTTGTAGTCTCAGCGATTTCCTTTAGTGAATCCTTGATGACAGCAGCAATTTCAGCGCTAGAATGACGTCCCCACATAATCATATGGAAACCTGTACGACAACCAAATGGGGAACAATCAATCATACCGTCAATGCGAGTACGGATGAGCTTAGCCAAGAGGTGCTCAATAGTATGAAGTCCAGCAGTAGGGATAGAGTCCTCATTTGGTTGAACCAAGCGGATATCAAAGTTAGAAATGATATCTCCTTTCGGTCCAGTCTCTTCTCCAATCAAGCGGACATAAGGAGCTTTTACAATCGTATGATCTAGTTCAAAACTTTCAACAATAACTTCTTTTGACATGGTATTTCCTTTCAACTTTCTTCTTTCATTATATCATAAAGCTATAGTTGATAAATGTCAATGATAGAAATTTTCCTAAAAAGATTTTCATATTAAACCTATAGGAAGAAAAAATTTTCAAATCAATTTGAAAAATTCTGAAAATTGTATTGACACTTGGCGAAAAAGGGACTATAATGTATAAAAAGTCAAAAAGGAGTTTATTATGAAATTTTCAAAAGTAATGGCCCTAGCAGGAGTGACTCTGTTAGCGTCAGGTGTTTTGGCAGCTTGTTCAGGTTCAGGCTCTAGTGCAAAAGGTGAGAAAACTTTTTCTTACGTTTATGAAACAGATCCAGACAGCCTCAACTATCTGACAACAGGTAAGGCTGCAGTTGCGAATATCACAAGTAATGTTGTTGACGGTTTGATGGAGAATGACCGTTACGGGAACTTCGTGCCATCTATGGCAGAAGACTGGTCAGTATCTCAAGATGGTTTGACTTACACTTATACAATCCGTAAAGATGCTAAGTGGTACACTTCTGAAGGTGAAGAGTATGCACCTGTGAAAGCTCAAGACTTTGTAACAGGTCTTAAATATGCAGCTGATAATAAGTCAGAGGCCCTTTATCTTGTTCAAGAATCCATTAAAGGTCTTGACGCTTATGTCAAAGGTGAAGTAAAAGACTTCTCAGAAGTTGGAATCAAGGCAATTGATGATCAAACTGTTCAATACACTTTGAATAAACCAGAAAGCTTTTGGAACTCTAAGACAACCATGGGTATTCTTGCACCAGTCAATGAAGAATTCCTTACTTCTAAAGGAAGTGACTTTGCCAAAGCAACTGATCCAAGCAGTATTCTTTACAACGGTCCTTTCTTGTTGAAATCATTGGTAGCAAAATCTTCAGTAGAATTTGAAAAGAATCCAAACTACTGGGATAAGGACAATGTTCATATTGATAAAGTAAAACTATCATTCTGGGATGGTCAAGATACAGGCAAACTTGCAGACACCTTTAAGGATGGCGGCTTCTCAATGGCTCGTCTCTTCCCGACAAGTGCAGGATATCCTGAACTTGAAAAAGAGTTTAAGGATAACATCGTTTATACACCACAAGATTCTGCTACTTTCTTAGTTGGAACAAATATTGACCGTCAGTCTTACAAGTACACTTCTAAGACTACAGATGAGCAAAAGACATCAACTAAGAAAGCTCTCCTAAACAAAGACTTCCGTCAAGCTATCGCCTTTGGTTTTGATAGAACAGCTTATGCTTCTCAAGTTAATGGAGAAAGCGGAGCAAGCAAACTTCTTCGTAACTTGTTCGTACCACCAACATTTGTTCAAGCTGATGGTAAAAACTTTGGTGACTTAGTTAAAGAAAAATTGGTCACCTATGGTGACGAGTGGAAAGATGTTAATCTAGACGACGCTCAAGATGGTCTATACAATCCTGAAAAAGCGAAAGCAGAATTTGCTAAAGCTAAGACAGCTCTCCAAGCAGAGGGCGTTCAATTCCCAATTCATTTGGATATGCCAGTTGACCAAACTAATACTACAAAAGTTCAACGTGTTCAGTCATTGAAACAATCACTTGAAGCAACATTAGGAACTGACAATGTCGTTGTTGATATTCAACAACTTCAAAAAGATGAAGTCTTAAATGTTACCTACTTTGCTGAAACAGCTGCTGGAGAAGATTGGGATCTCTCAGATAACGTTGGATGGTCTCCAGACTACATTGACCCATCTACTTACCTTGATATCATCAAACCATCTGTTGGTGAAAATACGAAGACTTATCTAGGATTTGATGCTGGTACAAACAACGCTGCTGCCAAACAAGTTGGTTTGGAAGATTATGAAAAGATGGTTGTTGAAGCCGGAAACGAAAACACTGATGTTTCAAAACGTTATGATAAATATGCTGCGGCCCAAGCTTGGTTGACAGATAGCGCTTTGATTATTCCAACAACTTCTCAAACTGGACGTCCAATGTTGTCTAAGATGGTGCCATATACTCTTCCATTTGCATACTCAGGTAACAAGGGTATGAGTGAAGCCCTCTTGTACAAGTACCTTGAACTTCAAGATAAACCAGTAACTGCTGATGAATATCAAAAAGCTCAAGATAAATGGAAGAAAGAAAAAGAAGAATCTAATAAAAAAGCGCAAGAAGATCTTGCAAACCATGTAAAATAAAAGAAGGTGGAGTTAGTAATTAACTCCACTTTTTCATTAACAAAAGACCTAGGAAGATTTTTCCTAGATCTTTTAAGATTATTGTTGTTCTTGAGAATTTTGATTTTATTGAGGGTTTTGATTTGTATTTGGAGCAGTTCGATTCTGAGCGGTATTTGGGCTAGTAGTTTCAGCTACTGAATTTTGATTTTCAGTTGTTGAGCTGGAGGTTGTTGAGGATTGTTGAGTTGTTTGGAAAATCCAGTTGCTACGTGCCCCATTCTTAAAGACATAATCACCGCTTCTATAAAGTCCTTCTGGCATTGTCCAATCACCAGGGTGATCGTCCTCTGCTAGATATTGCATCATAGAACGATAGATGCTAGTGGCAACAGTAAAGCCATCACCAACGATTGGAGTAAGGCGGTTTGAGTAACCGGTCCAGACTGCCATTGAATATTTACGGGTATAACCAACAAACATTTCATCCGGAGCAACAAATTGACTTGTTTTAATGTGGTTTTCAATCTCTTCATCAGTGTAGTTTGATGTACCAGTTTTACCTGCTTGTAGAAGCCATGAAATATAAGCGTCTCGACCTGTACCAGAGTATAATACTGTTTTCATCATTTCTGTCATCATATAGGCGGTTGTTTCTTTCATAGCACGAGTACCTTGATCAGAAAACTCTTTTGAACTACCGTCGCTAAAGACAATTTTATTGATATACATTGGTTTGTGATAGATACCACCGTTAGCAAATGCAGCATAGGCGGCAGCCATTTTTTCACTACTTGCACCGTACTGTTTACCTGATTCAGTCGTATTACTTGAAATTGCGTTTGCATATACCATGGTTGGATAATCAATGCCAAGTCCGTTTAAGAATTTTTTGGCTTTATCGAGTCCAACTCTATCGAGAGTTTCAACTGCTGGTACGTTACGAGATTGTTGGATAGCAGTTTGAAGAGTGATGTTACCATAATAGCCACGATCCCAGTTGTAGACTGGAGTGCTGGTGCCTGGGAAGTTATATGGTACATCCTTGAGCATGTAGGCAGTAGAGTCATAAATGTCATACTCTAATGCGGGGGCATAGTCTGTGATTGGTTTCATGGTAGAACCCCAGTCACGGTTAGTTTCAACAGCTTGGTTAATACCGAAAGATACGTTACTAGCTTGGTGGCGAGAGCCGAGTTGAGCAATAACCTTACCATTTGATACATCAATAATAGTAGAAGCTGCTTGGATTTCATCATCTGGATAGTTTACATATTCATCCGTGTTGTATACATCCCAAAGTCGTTTTTGAACGTCTTGGTCTACGTTAGTGTAGACATCCATTCCAGTAGTTAAAAGGTTGTAGCCTGTCTCTGTTTCAACTTGTTCAATCACTTCTTTGAGGTAATTGTCTAAATATGGAGGGTAGCTGTTGCTTCCTTTGAGACTTTGTAAACCATCAGTGATTGGTGTGTTGATAGCTGTTTCATATTGCTCAGCTGTTAAATAGCCTTGCTTTTGCATCTCTGATAGGACTAGATTACGACGTTCTGTTGCTTCTTCTGGATGAGAATAAGGATCGTATTGGTTAGGTGCCTGTGGCATTCCGGCTAGAAGAGCAAGTTGTGGAATTGATAGGTCTTTTAAATCTTTACCATAGTAACTTTGAGCTGCAGTTTGCATTCCATAGTTACCATTTGACATGTATACTTTATTGATGTAATATGTCAAAATTTCCTGTTTGGTCGCAGTTCTTTCTAACTGAATAGCTAGCCAAGCTTCTTGGGCCTTACGTGCGATTGTTTGGTCTGATGATGATGTTGAAAAGTAAGTTAATTTTATCAACTGTTGCGTCAAGGTTGAACCACCTTGGAGGCCACCTCTACTAGTTAAGTTTCGCAGGAAAGCTCCAGCTATTCGAATGCTATCGATTCCTCTGTGATTAAAGAAGCGATGATCTTCAATTGATACTATTGCATTTACAAGTTCAATAGGAATGTCACTGCTTTGAGCATTAACACGACGCTCTGCTCCTAAGTCAGCAACCAATTCGTTTTTACTGTCGTAAATTTTACTTGAAGTTGTTGCGACAAGTTTGCTTTCAGAAAGTTCTGGTGCTTTAGATACATAGTAGAAGAAGACACTTCCACCAATCAATATTGCAGCAATAAAAGCTGCTAAAAATCCAATTCCTAGATATTTAGCAATGCGCCAGAAAAAATGTTTATTCATATTGTTTTACCACCTAGTAAATGTTGTTTGACGATATCGAGGTATGGTATTTGAGGAAAGGCTTGTTGCTCAATCACATAACCATGATCTCGAATATAATCAAGCGGCATTGATTTTTTTCCCATATCCTGATGATAAAAATGGATGAGGTCAATCGCCGGTAATAAATATGTCTCCTGATAAGAAGAAAAGTGGATTAAGACGAAGCATATACCCTTTTGTTCAAGAACCTGTTCCATATGCAAAATCTGATGAGAATGGAAGTTCTTCATCGGGAAAGCATTTTTTTGTCTGGTTTCCTTGGCTTCGAAATCGATATAAAATCCTTCATAAACACCCGAGTAGTCAGTAGTTGAAGCCTGTCTAAAATAGGCTTCGACAATTTTAGCGCGACTCCGTTGAGGGTAGTCGACTCGAACTATCTGAACTGGGGTTGGCTTTTTGTGAATGACTGCTATTCCATGTGATAGATAGTAGTCGTTCGTAGCATTTATCATCTTTTCAAAGCTCATCCCTCGATTTGCGAAATTTTTAGTTTGGGGCAGAGAAGTTTTACTTGGTTTAGATGAAAGTTTATGTGGATAGTTGACCATAATCCTCCTTATTGGTACAATAACATCACTTTATTATACCACAAAGGTCAACAGAAAGGGTGAAAAAATGCATACAGCCTTGGTTTTAGGATACTCAGCTTTTGATTTAGGATTGTTAAATGAAAAGGATATTCGGTTAAAAATTATAAAAAAAGCCATTCGTAGAGATTTGGAAAGATTAGCTGAGGAAGGGTTGAAATGGCTAGTTTTCACAGGCACTCTTGGTTTTGAACACTGGGTCTTAGAAGTAGCTAGAGACATGAAGGAGGCCTATGAATTTCAACTAGCGACTATTTTTGATTTTGAGACACATGGATCAAACTGGAATGAGGCTAACCAGGTCAAATTGAGTGATTTTAAACAGGTCGATTTTGTCAAATATGCCTATCCAACTTATGAGCACAAAGGCCAATTGAGAGATTATCAGATTTTTTTACTCGAAAATACGGATGGCGCCTATATTTTTTACGACGAAGACAACGAAACAAAAATGAGATTTTTTTACGAACTGATGAAAAAGAAAGACAACTATATGACAAAAAGATTAACATTTGAGGAATTAAACGAAATAGCCGAAAATTTTTCCGAAAATTGAGGCTTTGACCTTGCTTTTTGTTTGCCTTTTTTTATATAATAATACTAGTAACTGAGAATGGAGAGAGACATGGCAAGTATTATTTTTACAGCAAAGGATATTTTTGAGCAGGATTTCGGAAGAGAAGTACGTGGATACAGTAAAGCAGAGGTAGATGAATTCTTAGATGACGTTATCAAGGACTATGAAACCTATGCAGCGTTGGTTAAATCACTACGTTTGGAAGTCGCAGAATTGAAAGAGCAATTGGCGAACAAACCTCAGGCGGCACCTGTATCTGTAACGTCTGAACCTGCTGAGCTTGGAAGTACGACTTCTATGACTAATTTTGATATCCTGAAACGCTTGAATCGTCTTGAAAAAGAAGTATTTGGCAAACAAATTGTAGAAAATTCTGATTTCTAAGAATTATACAGTTGTGCAATTTTTGGATAATCGCGTGGAGAGTTTATCTTTTCATGAGGAAAGTCCATGCTAGCACAGGCTGTGATGCCTGTAGTGTTTGTGCTAGGCGAAACCATAAGCCTAGGAACGAGAAATCGTTACGGCGAGTGAATAGACTAAGTTTTCGGATATGTTTTAGTAGCTCTGAAAGTGCCACAGTGACGAAGTCTCTCTGGAAACAGAGAGAGTGGAACGCGGTAAACCCCTCAAGCTAGCAACCCAAATTTTGGTCGGGGCATGGAGTGCGCGGAAACGAACGTAGTACTCTGACTGCTAGCAGCTTCTAGCTGTTAGTGGTAGACAGATGATTATCGAAAGAAGTGGTCCTAGTCGCTTCTGGAACAAAACATGGCTTATAGAAAATTGCATATAGGTTGGGGCTGAGAAATTTTCTCAACCTCATTTTTTAAAGGTGAACAAGAGAAAGGTCTTTAAAGACTGACATGAAACAAACATTTAATATAATAGCGACTGCTGCAGCGGGTTTAGAGGCTGTTGTAGGTCGTGAAGTGCGTGCACTTGGCTATGATTGTCAAGTTGAGAATGGTCGCGTTCGCTTTGAAGGAGATGTAAAGGCAATTATTGAAACTAATTTGTGGCTACGAGCTGCAGATAGGATTAAGATTGTTGTTGGGACTTTTCCTGCAAAAACATTTGAAGAACTTTTTCAAGGAGTTTTCGCCTTAGATTGGGAAAACTATTTACCACTTGGAGCGCGTTTTCCAATTTCAAAGGCTAAGTGTGTCAAATCAAAACTTCATAATGAACCTAGTGTTCAAGCTATTTCTAAAAAGGCAGTTGTTAAGAAATTGCAGAAACATTATGCTCGACCAGAAGGTGTTCCGCTGATGGAAAATGGTCCAGAGTTTAAAATAGAGGTTTCAATTCTTAAAGATGTTGCGACTATCATGATTGACACAAGTGGCTCTAGTCTTTTCAAACGAGGTTATCGTACTGAAAAAGGTGGTGCTCCTATTAAAGAGAACATGGCAGCAGCAATTCTGCAATTATCAAACTGGTATCCTGATAAACCCTTGATTGATCCGACCTGCGGTTCAGGGACCTTCTGTATTGAGGCAGCTATGATTGCTCGTAATATGGCGCCAGGTTTGCGCCGTTCCTTTGCTTTTGAGGATTGGAACTGGGTTAGTGATCGTTTAATTCAGGAAGTCCGCACAGAAGCAAGCAAAAAAATCAATCGTGAGATTGAGCTAGACATTATGGGTTGTGATATTGATGGACGCATGGTGGAAATTGCTAAGGCAAATGCTCAGGCTGCGGGAGTTTCTAAGGATATCCACTTTAAGCAGATGCGCGTGCAGGATTTGCGAACGGACAAGATCAATGGAGTTATTATTTCGAATCCACCGTATGGAGAACGCTTGTCAGATGATGCAGGAGTAACCAAGCTCTATGCTGAGATGGGAGAAGTATTTGCCCCCCTTAAAACATGGAGTAAATTTGTCCTGACTAGTGATGAAGCTTTTGAAAGTAAATATGGTAGTCAGGCAGATAAAAAACGGAAACTCTATAACGGTACTTTGAAAGTTGATTTATATCAATATTTTGGTCAACGTGTGAAAAGGCAAGATGTTAAAAAAGAAAGGAATGCAGATGAGTAAGAAAAGACGCGATCGTCATCATAAAGGTGAGCAAGAATCTAAATTTGAATTTGAAGAGGCTAAAGATTTAACGGTTGGTCAGGCTATTCGTAAGAACGAAGAGGTTGAAGCAGGTGTGACTCCAGATGATACCATCTTAGACAAATATATCAAGCAACACCGTGAAGAAATCGAAGCAGACAAATTTGAAAATTTACAAACGAAAAAAGAGGAATCCACTCAAAGCTTGGACGATATGATTCAGGAAGTGAGAGAAACAACTGAACAAGAAAGTGCATTAAGTTCAGAAGAGGAAGCAATTGCTCTTGCAGTAGCTGCAGAGACAACTGAAATCGTTGTTCAAGAAGCTGAAGAAGAGGAAACGAGAATTCTCGAGCAACCTTTTAAGGATGAATTGGAAGCTGTTGAAATGACTGAGGTAGAAAACTCCGAAGTGGGAGTGGTTTATGAGGAAAATGAAGATCAGCTACAACCTTTTTCTCGTTCTACTGAAGTTGATGATGAACCAAAAAATAAAAAGAAATGGGCGATTTTGTCAGCCATTATTTTGCTATTCCTCTTGATTTTTGGAGGTGGCTATTACGTTTATCGTCAGATTGCGCGCTCTTCTCAAGAACTTCAAACTAAGGCTGCAGATTCAGGCTTGGTAAGCAATCAGTCGGTCTATGAACAATTTAATGCGCTCTACGACACGTTTTATACTGATGAAAACAAAACAGCTCTTAAAAATAGCCAGTTTAGTCAACTGAATCAATTGAAGGAACTTCTAGATAAACTTGAAGGAGCGAGAGAACATACTCTAGCCAAATCAAAATATGATAGCTTAGAAACACAGATAAAAGCAATTCAAGAAGTAAATTCTCAATTTGAAACTCCAGCTATTACAGATGGTGTTTTGGATACAAATGCAAAAATCAAAGCGGATGCTAAATTTACAGATATCAAGACTGGTAATACAGAAATTGATAAACTTCTAGACAAAGCAATCAGTCTTGGTAAGAGTCAATTAGCAAGTACAACAACAAGTGCAGCTTCAACGTCAGCCGCTAGCCAAGAAGCGTCAAGCCCAACGACAGAAAGCAGTCCATCTACTTCAACAAATGAGACTGCGTCATCTACGAATGGTGGCTTGTCGAGCGAAGGCGTTAATTTGCAAAGAAGTGTCAGTCGAGTACCGTATAATCAAGCCGCTGTAAGTGATAGTAGTAATCCTGCTTGGACTTTTGCAGATGGTGTCCTTGAACGAATACTTGAGACATCCCGTGTACGTGGATATATCACTGGAAACCAATATATCTTGGAACCTGTAAATATCGTTAATGGCAATGGTTATTACAACCTTTATAAACCAGATGGAACTTATCTCTTCACCCTAAACTGTAAGACAGGTTACTTTGTAGGGAATGGTTCTGGCCATGCGGATGATTTAGACTACTAGTCAAATTGTTATAAAATTCTTTCTTTTCACAGATAAACATGATAAAATAAAACATATTAAACAAGAGGAGTGTCACATGACTAAAGCAAACTTTGGTGTTGTTGGTATGGCCGTAATGGGTCGTAACCTTGCCCTTAATATCGAATCTCGTGGATACACAGTTGCTATCTATAACCGTAGTAAAGAAAAAACAGAAGATGTTGTTGCTTGCCATCCTGAAAAGAACTTTGTGCCAAGCTATGATATCGAAAGCTTCGTAAACTCAATCGAAAAACCACGTCGTATCATGCTCATGGTTCAAGCAGGACCTGGTACAGACGCAACCATCCAAGCCCTTCTTCCACACTTGGATAAAGGCGATATCTTGATTGATGGCGGAAATACTTTCTATAAAGATACTATCCGTCGTAATGAAGAATTGGCGAACTCAGGTATCAACTTCATCGGTACAGGTGTATCTGGTGGTGAAAAAGGTGCCCTTGAAGGACCATCTATCATGCCTGGTGGACAAAAAGAAGCCTATGAATTGGTGGCTGACGTTCTTGAAGAAATTTCTGCAAAAGCACCAGAAGATGGGAAACCATGTGTGACTTACATCGGTCCTGATGGAGCAGGTCACTATGTGAAAATGGTCCACAATGGTATCGAGTACGGTGATATGCAATTGATCGCAGAAAGCTATGACTTGATGCAACACTTGCTCGGTCTTTCAGCAGAAGACATGGCTGAAATCTTTACTGAGTGGAACAAGGGTGAATTGGACAGCTACTTGATTGAAATCACAGCTGATATCTTGAGCCGTAAAGATGATGAAGGTCAAGATGGACCAATCGTAGACTACATCTTGGATGCTGCAGGAAATAAAGGAACTGGTAAATGGACTAGCCAATCAGCTCTTGACCTTGGTGTGCCATTGTCACTGATTACTGAGTCGGTATTTGCGCGCTACATTTCAACTTATAAAGAAGAACGTGTACACGCTAGCAAGGTGCTTCCAAAACCAGCTGCTTTCAAATTTGAAGGAGACAAGGCTGAGTTGATTGAAAAGATCCGTCAAGCCCTTTACTTCTCAAAAATCATTTCTTACGCACAAGGTTTTGCGCAATTGCGTGTAGCTTCTAAAGAAAATAACTGGAACTTGCCATTTGCAGATATCGCATCTATCTGGCGCGCTGGATGTATCATCCGTTCTCGTTTCTTGCAAAAGATTACAGATGCTTACAGCCGTGATGCAGATCTTGCCAACCTTCTTTTGGATGAGTACTTCTTGGATGTAACAGCTAAGTACCAACAATCTGTTCGTGATATTGTTGCTCTTGCGGTTCAAGCTGGTGTACCAGTACCAACCTTCTCAGCAGCCATTACTTACTTTGATAGCTACCGTTCAGCTGACCTTCCAGCGAACTTGATCCAAGCACAACGTGATTACTTTGGTGCTCACACATACCAACGTAAAGACAAAGAAGGAACATTCCACTACTCTTGGTATGACGAAAAATAAGTAGGTCAGCCATGGGGAAACGGATTTTATTACTTGAGAAAGAAAGAAATCTAGCTCATTTTTTAAGTCTGGAACTCCAAAAAGAGCAATACCGAGTTGATCAGGTAGAAGAGGGACAAAAAGCCCTCTCCATGGCTCTTCAGACAGACTATGACTTGATTTTACTGAATGCTCATCTAGGGGATATGACAGCCCAGGATTTTGCAGAACAGTTGAGTCGGACTAAGCCAGCTTCGGTTATCATGGTCTTGGACCATCGAGAAGAATTGCAAGACCAAGTTGAAACAATCCAACGTTTTGCTGTTTCATATATCTACAAGCCAGTCATTATCGATGATCTAGTGGCTCGTATTGCAGCAATTTTCCGAGGTCGGGACTTTATCGACCAACACTGTAATCAGATGAAGGTTCCAACATCCTATCGCAATCTGCGTATGGATGTAGAACATCATACCGTCTATCGTGGCGAGGAGATGATTGCTCTGACACGTCGTGAATATGACCTCTTAGCTACTCTTATGGGAAGTAAGAAGGTTTTAACTCGTGAGCAGTTGCTGGAAAGTGTTTGGAAGTATGAGAGTGCGACCGAAACCAATATCGTCGATGTTTATATCCGTTATCTACGTAGCAAACTTGACGTAAAAGGTCAAAAGAGCTATATCAAAACTGTGCGTGGTGTTGGTTACACCATGCAAGAATAGAAAAGCAGTTGCAGTTATGTAACTGCTTTTTTTGAATTTATTATATATTGACATATAGTATTGCCTTTGCTACAATCATTTTGGAGGAAACAAGAATGAAATTTTTGAAAAAAATGATGCAAGTCGGTCTAACAGTATTCTTTTTTGGTCTGTTAGCAACAAGTACGGTATTTGCGGACGATGCTGATTCAGAAGGCTGGCAATTTGTCCAAGAAAATGGTAGAACTTACTACAAGAAGGGGGAACTCAAAGAAACCTACTGGCGAGTGATTGATGGTAAGTACTATTATTTTGATCCTTTATCTGGAGAGATGGTTGTCGGCTGGCAATATATACCTGCTCCACACGAAGGGGTTACGATTGGTTCTTCTATAAGGCAAGATGTTGCTTTTAGACCAGATTGGTTTTACTTTGGTCAAGATGGGGTACTACAAGAATTTGTTGGTAAGCAAGTTTTAGAAGCAAAAACTGCTACAAATATCAACAAACATCATGGGGAACAATATGATAGTCCAGCAGAGAAACGAGTCTACTATTTTGAAGACCAAAGAAGTTATCACACCTTAAAAACCGGTTGGGTTCATGATAAGGGGCATTGGTATTATTTACAGGAGGATGGTGGCTTTGATTCTCGCATCAACAGATTGACTGTTGGAGAGCTCGCACGTGGCTGGATAAACGATGATTCAACTTGGTACTATCTAGATCCAACAACTGCTACAATGCAAACGGGTTGGCAATATCTTGGTAACAAGTGGTACTATCTCCGTTCATCAGGTGCTATGGCGACCGGCTGGTATCAAGAAGGTTCAACCTGGTATTATCTAGATGCTCAAAACGGTGATATGAAAACTGGCTGGATTTATGTCGATAATACTTGGTATTACCTCCGTTCGTCAGGAGCTATGGTAACCGGTTGGTTCCAAGTCAATGGGAAATGGTACTACGCCTATAATTCTGGTGCCTTGGCTGTAAATACCACAGTAGGTGGCTACTACCTCAACTATAATGGCGAGTGGGTCCAGTAATGAAAAAAAGCGATTGTGAAGGAAACAATCGCTTTTTTTGTGAAAATATAATAAAATAGAAAGGAATAAAGTTCTAAAATTTTATCTAGAAAAAGACGGTTTTCGTCTGATAGAAGGATTAAATGACAAAAGAAGTTGGTGTCGGTCAGGCACATAGTAAAATTATTTTAATCGGAGAGCATGCAGTGGTTTATGGCTACCCAGCCATTTCTTTACCTCTTTTAGAGGTAGAGGTGACTTGTCGGGTGGTTCCAGCAACCACACCATGGCGTCTGTTTGAAGAGGACACCTTGTCTATGGCTGTTTATGCTTCTCTCGAGTATCTAAATATCAAAGATGCTTGCATCCGTTGTCAAATTGACTCGGCTATTCCAGAAAAACGGGGGATGGGTTCTTCAGCAGCCATTAGTATTGCAGCCATTCGTGCAGTATTTGATTATTACCAAGCAGAACTTCCGTATGATGTTTTAGAAATTCTGGTCAATCGGGCGGAGATGATTGCCCATATGAATCCTAGTGGTTTAGATGCTAAGACTTGCCTAAGTGACCAGCCTATTCGTTTTATCAAGAATGTTGGTTTTGAAGAATTAGCCATGGATTTGTCAGCTTATCTGATCATTGCAGATACTGGAGTTTATGGACATACTCGTGAAGCTATCCAAGTCGTAGAGAGCAAAGGTAAGGAAGCTCTGCCTTTCTTGCATGCATTAGGAGAATTAACCCAAGAGGCAGAAAAAGCTATTCAAACAAAAGATGCCGTGAAGCTGGGAGAAATTCTAACCAAAGCTCATGGAAATCTAAAAGAAATCGGAGTTAGTAGCCCTGAGGCAGATGCCTTGGTTGAAACTGCCCTTGAACATGGAGCTCTAGGAGCCAAGATGAGTGGTGGTGGTCTAGGCGGTTGCATCATTGCCTTGGTTGCTAATGTCAGTCAAGCACAAGAACTCGCAGAAAGATTAGAAGAGAAAGGAGCTGTTCAGACATGGATCGAAAGCCTGTAACAGTACGTTCCTATGCCAATATTGCTATTATTAAATATTGGGGTAAGAAAAAAGAAAAAGAGATGGTTCCCGCGACTAGCAGTATCTCTCTGACTTTAGAAAATATGTATACGGAGACGACACTTTCACCTTTGCCAGCAGATGCTAGGGCAGATGAATTTTACATCAATGGTCAGTTGCAAAATGAAGCTGAACATAAAAAGATGAGTAAAATCATTGACCGCTACCGTCCTGAAGGAGCAGGTTTTGTTCGTATCGATACCAAGAACAATATGCCAACAGCAGCAGGCCTTTCTTCAAGTTCCAGTGGTTTGTCTGCTCTAGTCAAAGCTTGCAATGCCTACTTCCAATTAGGACTAGATCGTAAAGAGTTGGCCTTGGAAGCTAAGTTTGCATCGGGTTCTTCATCTCGTAGTTTTTATGGCCCCATAGCAGCTTGGGATAAGGATAGTGGAGAGATTTATCCAGTTGAAACTGACTTGAAACTAGCTATGATTATGTTGGTCTTGGAAGACCAGAAAAAACCAATCTCTAGTCGGGATGGTATGAAACTCTGTGTAGAAACTTCGACTACTTTTGAGGACTGGGTCCGTCAGTCTGAACAAGACTACAATGATATGCTGGTCTATCTCAAGGGAAATGACTTTGAGAAGGTTGGAGCTTTAACAGAAAAGAACGCTCTTGCAATGCATGCGACGACAAAAACTGCAAATCCGCCGTTCTCTTATCTGACAGATGCAAGTTATGAGGCTATGGATTTCGTTCGTCAGCTTAGAGAACAAGGAGAATCTTGTTACTTCACCATGGATGCGGGGCCTAATGTAAAGGTTCTTTGTTTAGAAAAAGACTTGGAACATCTATCAGAACTTTTAGGTCAACGCTATCGCTTAATCGTTTCAAAGACAAAGGATTTGAGCCAAGATGACGATTGTTAAAACTTGTGGTAAGCTCTACTGGGCTGGTGAGTATGCCATTTTAGAACCAGGGCAGTTGGCACTAATAAAAGCTATTCCCATCTATATGACAGCTGAGATTGAGTCCTCAGAAGTTTATCGACTCTACTCGGATATGTTTACTTATAGTGTAGATATGCGCCCAGATTCTTCTTATGCCTTGATTCAAGAAACAGTTGCCTTGGTGGAGGAATATCTGACTTCCCAAGGAGTTGACTTGCAACCTTTTTCCATAGACATTCGTGGGAAAATGGAGCGTGAGGGCAAGAAGTTTGGCCTGGGTTCTAGTGGTAGTGTTGTTGTCTTGGTCATCAAGGCCATGCTTGCTTTCTATGAAAGACCTGTTGAAAGAGACCTTTTGTTTAAACTGGCTAGTGCTGTACTTCTCAAACGTGGAGATAATGGTTCCATGGGGGATATTGCCTGTATCGTTTCAGAAGACCTGGTCCTCTATCAGTCTTTTGACCGTGAGAAAGTGGCAGAATGGCTAGAAAAAGAAGACTTGCCAACTGTATTAGCACGTGATTGGGGCTTTTCTATTAGGAGTGTTGAACCGACCTTGAAATTTGATTTTCTGGTGGGTTGGACCAAGGAAGTAGCGGTGTCTAGTCACATGGTTAAGCAAATCAAGAAGAATATGAATGCTAGCTTTTTGCAGGCTTCAAAAGAAACAGTAACTAACTTGGTAAAGGCTTTGCATGAAGGCCAAGAAGAAAAGATAATGGAGCTACAAGAACAAGCCAGCCAACTTTTAGAAGGCTTGAGTTCAGATATTTACACACCTTCGCTCAGACAATTAAAAGATGCCAGCAGAAACTTAAAAGCTGTTGCTAAAAGTAGTGGTGCTGGTGGTGGAGACTGTGGGATAGCCCTCAGTTTTGACCAAGATTCGACCACATTACTGAAAAAACGCTGGGCTGATCTTGGGATTGAGCTCTTGTATCAAGAAAGGATAGGACATGACGACAAATCGGAAGGATGAACACATCCGCTATGCCCTTGAACAAAAAAGTACTTATAATAGTTTTGATGAGGTGGAGTTAATCCACTCCTCACTACCCTTATACGATATAGATGAGATTGATCTTTCGACAGAATTTTCAGGGCACAAATGGGACTTTCCTTTTTATATTAACGCCATGACAGGTGGGAGTGATCGGGGCAGAGAAATCAATCAAAAATTGGCCCAGGTGGCAGAGGCCTGTGGAATTTTATTTGTGACGGGTTCTTACAGTGCGGCACTTAAGGATCCAGCGGATGACTCTTTCTCTGTCAAGTCAAATCATCCTGACCTCCTCTTTGGAACCAATATTGGCTTAGACAAGCCTGTTGAATTGGGGATACAAACGGTAAAAGAAATGAATCCCCTCCTCTTGCAAGTTCATGTTAATGTTATGCAGGAACTGCTCATGCCCGAAGGTGAGCGTCAATTTAGATTGTGGCAAAATAATCTGAAAGATTATGCTGAGCAAATCTCTGTTCCCCTTGTCTTAAAAGAAGTCGGCTTTGGCATGGATGTGAAGACCATTGCTAAGGCATATGAGATAGGCATACGTACGGTTGATTTGTCTGGTCGTGGGGGAACTAGCTTTGCCTATATCGAAAATCGTCGTAGCGGTCAACGGGACTACCTCAATGATTGGGGTCAATCGACCATGCAAGCTCTTCTGAATGCCCAAGACTGGAAAGACAAGATGGAACTTTTGGTTAGTGGAGGAGTTCGCAATCCACTAGATATCATCAAATGCTTGGTGTTTGGAGCCAAGGCAGTTGGTCTATCACGCACTATGTTAGAGCTGGTTGAAAATTACTCTGTTGATGTTGTTATTTCCATTGTTGAAAGCTGGAAGGAAGACCTACGCTTGATTATGTGTGCCCTTAATTGTAAAAAAATTGAGGATTTACAAGAGGTCGACTATCTCCTTTATGGAAAATTGAAAGAAGCAAAAGACCAAATGTAAAGAAAGAGGTCAGGATTTTAGTCCCGACCTCTTTATCATTCCTCAGACGGATGTGACTTTTGGGATTTGTGATACAATTAAATGGAGAGGACGGATACATGCGAAAATTCCAAATTTTTCTATTTATTGAAGCTTGTTTATTAACAGGAGCTCTGATTATGATGGTATCAGAGCATTTTTCCCGTTTTCTACTGATATTGCTCTTGTTTTTACTGCTGATTCGCTATTATACTGGAAAACAAGGAAATAACTTTATTTTAGTGGCGGTGAGCATCTTATTTTTCTTTATCATCATGCTCAATCCCTTTGTCATTTTAGCCATCTTTGTGGCCTTGATATACAGCCTGTTCCTGCTTTACCCTATGATGAACCAGGAAAGAGAAGATACCAATCTTTTTTTTGAAGAAGTTGTGACAGTAAAGAGGGAGAAAAATCGCTGGTTTGGCAATCTCCATCATTTTTCAAGTTACCAGACTTGTCGTTTTGATGATATCAATCTCTTTCACCTTATGGGGAAGGATACCATTCATCTAGAGCACGTGATTTTGAGCAATCATGATAATGTCATCATCTTGAGAAAACTGGTCGGTACGACTAGAATTATCGTACCAGTAGATGTTGAAGTCAGCCTAAGTGTCAATTCTCTGTACGGAGATTTAACCTTTTTTAACCAGCCTAAACGTGCTTTGCGTAATGAGCAATTTCATCAAGAAACCAGAGATTATCTCAAGAGTCCCAAGAGTGTTAAGATTCTTTTGACAACTATGGTTGGAGATGTTGAGGTGGTGAGAGGATGAAAAAACAACCCTATATTTTAATTGGTCTCACCTCTTTTCTCTTTGTCGCTTTTCTATTTCGAAGCATTTTTAAGGTCTTAGATTTGGAATGGACTTCTCTCTTCCAAGATTTAGAAAAGACAGAAAAAGTCGTATTTTTAGGCTTGATGTTTAGTCTTGCCCTTGCTTTTTTATTAGTCTTATTCTGGAAAATGGTTGACGAAATTTCAAGAAGAAGAATCCAAGCAAATCTCAAACGTCTACTAGCTGGTAAAGATATTAAAAGCCTTGGAGATGCTGATTTAGACGCAAGTTTTAGAAACTTATCAGGTAAGCTTGGTTTGTTGACAGAAGCTATTCAAAAAGCAGATAATCAGGTTTTAGTCAAAGAAGAAGAGATAGTTGAAAAGGAGCGCAAGAGAATTGCGCGTGACTTGCATGATACGGTTAGCCAAGAAATTTTTGCTGCCCATATGATGTTATCAGGACTCAGTCAACAAGCTTCGAAATTAGATAGAGAAAAGATGCAAACTCAGCTTCAGAGTGTGACTGCTATTTTGGAGACAGCCCAGAGAGATTTGCGTATTCTACTCTTGCATTTGCGTCCTATTGAACTGGAACAAAAGAGTTTGGTGGAGGGGATTCAGATACTCCTCAAAGAACTAGAAGAAAAAAGTGATCTGAAGGTAAGCTTTAAATATCAGGTAACTGCATTACCTAAAAAGATAGAAGAGCATATTTTCCGTATTGTCCAAGAATTGATTAGTAATACCCTTCGGCATGCGCAGGCTTCTTGTCTGGATGTTTACCTTTATCAAACGGAAACGGAATTGCAGTTGAAGGTGGCAGACAATGGGCGCGGTTTTCAACTAGATGATGGAGACGAACTGAGCTATGGTTTACGGAATATCAAAGAACGTGTAGAAGATATGGCTGGGACTATACAATTATTAACAGCTCCCAAGCAAGGTTTAGCAGTGGATATTCGCATTCCTTTGCTTGATTTGGATAAATAAGAGGAAGTAAGATGAAACTATTATTGGTAGATGACCACCAAATGGTGCGTCTGGGATTAAAAAGTTATTTCGAATTACAGGAAGATGTTGAGGTTGTAGGAGAAGCAACCAATGGCGCAGAAGGGATTTCTATGGCCTTGGAGCTTCGTCCGGATGTGATTGTCATGGATATTGTCATGCCTGAAGTCAATGGGATTGATGCAACACTAGCTATTCTCAAAGAATGGCCAGAGGCTAAAATCTTGATCGTGACATCTTACCTAGACAATGAAAAAATTATGCCGGTCTTGAATGCTGGAGCTAGGGGTTATATGCTCAAGACTTCGAGCGCAGATGAGTTGCTACACGCAGTTCGTAAGGTAGCAGCCGGTGAATTTGCTATTGAACAAGAGGTCAGCAAGAAGGTAGAATACCACCGTAATCACGTCGAACTACACGAAGATCTGACAGCTCGTGAAAGAGATGTCCTTCAACTAATCGCTAAGGGCTATGAAAATCAGCGTATAGCTGATGAATTGTTTATCTCCCTCAAGACTGTTAAAACTCATGTTTCAAACATACTTGCTAAACTTCAGGTTAGTGACCGTACCCAGGTGGCTGTTTATGCCTTTCAGCACCACTTGGTAGGCCCTGACGAATTTTAGAGAAGTTTGAAAGCAACTTAAGCATGGAGGAAAAGCGCATCCATTACTTGAAAAAATTCGCTACTATATGGTATAATGGACTGTATTAAAAATTTTAAGGAGAAATGACAGAATGTCTGTATCATTTGAAAACAAAGAAACAAACCGTGGTGTCTTGACTTTCACTATCTCTCAAGACCAAATCAAACCAGAATTGGACCGTGTATTTAACTCAGTAAAGAAAACTCTTAATGTTCCTGGTTTCCGTAAAGGACACCTTCCACGTCCTATCTTCGACCAAAAATTTGGTGAAGAAGCCCTTTACCAAGATGCAATGAACGCTCTTTTGCCAGACGCTTATGAAGCAGCTGTAAAAGAAGCTGGTCTTGAAGTAGTTGCACAACCAAAAATTGACGTAACTTCTATGGAAAAAGGTCAAGACTGGGTTATCACTGCAGAAGTTGTTACAAAACCTGAAGTTAAATTGGGTGAATACAAAAACCTTGAAGTATCAGTTGATGTAGATAAAGAAGTAACTGACGCTGATGTAGATGCACGTATCGAACGTGAACGCAACAACTTGGCAGAATTGGTAATCAAAGATGGTGCTGCTGAAGACGGCGACACTGTTGTTATCGACTTCGTTGGTTCTATCGACGGTGTTGAATTTGACGGCGGAAAAGGCGAAAACTTCTCACTTGGACTTGGTTCAGGACAATTCATTCCTGGATTTGAAGACCAATTGGTAGGTCACTCAGCTGGTGAAACTGTTGATGTTATCGTAACATTCCCAGAAGACTACCAAGCAGAAGACCTTGCAGGTAAAGAAGCTAAATTCGTAACAACTATCCACGAAGTTAAAGCTAAAGAAGTTCCAGCTCTTGACGATGAACTTGCAAAAGATATCGACGAAGAAGTTGAAACTCTTGACGAATTGAAAGAAAAATACCGCAAAGAATTAGCTGCTGCTAAAGAAGAAGCATACACTGATGCCGTTGAAGGTGCAGCAATCGATAAAGCTGTAGAAAACGCTGAAATCGTAGAACTTCCAGAAGAAATGATTCACGAAGAAGTTCACCGCTCAGTAAATGAATTCCTTGGAAACTTGCAACGTCAAGGTATCAACCCTGACATGTACTTCCAAATCACTGGAACTACTCAAGAAGATCTTCACAAACAATATGAAGCAGAAGCTGAGTCACGCACTAAGACAAACCTTGTTATCGAAGCAGTTGCTAAAGCTGAAGGATTTGACGCTACTGAAGAAGAAATCCAAAAAGAAATCGAGCAATTGGCTGCAGACTACAACATGGAAGTTGCTCAAGTACAAAGCTTGCTTTCAGCTGACATGTTGAAACACGATATCACAATCAAAAAAGCTGTTGAATTGATTACAAGCACTGCAACAGTAAAATAATCTGAAAAGATAAAAAGCCCACCGGATTCGGTGGGTTTTCTTATGCTTTATTTTCCGAAAAATTCTTGAAGGTCATCTTGACTAATTCCAATCATAGCTGGGATACTAGACCAGTTTTCCTCGGTGAGGATGTAGGATTGTCCAGAGTCATTTGTTGTGGCAGTTTCAGAGAAGGCTTGTTTACTTTCTTCAATATTATTTTCAATTAAATCACTAAAACGTTCAATCAGATAGGTCTTGCGAGCTGTCCCGATGTGCTTGGTTGCATAGTCAAAGGCCTGAAGTTTACCAAGTAGGATGAGTTTGCTTTTGGCGCGAGTGATAGCAGTGTAGATGAGATTTCGCTCCAGCATGCGCTTGCTAGCACTGGTAATTGGCAGAATCACAACTGGAAACTCACTCCCCTGTGACTTATGGATACTCATAGCATAGGCCAGACGAATTTTGTACCATTCATTTCGAGGATAGGAAACCTCGTTGCCATCAAAATCGATGATAATTTCATCTTGTTTGGATTCAGTGTATTTTCCAGGAATCAGGTCTGTAATATAGCCTAAATCTCCATTAAAGACATTGACTTCTGCATCGTTGACCAGATGAATGACCTTATCGCCTGTGCGATAATGAAACTGACTTGCTTCAAAACTGATCTGTCCCTTTTGAAGAGGATTGAGCAGTTCTTGCATGAGTTGATTGATCGCGTCAATTCCTGCTGTACCACGATACATAGGAGCTAGAACTTGGATATCACGAGCAGGAATGCCACTTCTAATAGCAGCATCTAGGATTTTTTCAATGGTCGCAGGGATATGGCTACTAGCGATTTCAAAGTAGGAACGGTCTGCTTTTTTCTGAGTGAAATCTGCAGGTAAAATTCCCTGACGAATCTGACTAGCAAGGGTGACGATGGTTGATTCTTCGCTCTGACGGTAGATTCTTTCCAAGCGTGTTTGAGGAATACTCGAAATCTGGAGTAAGTCAGCTAAGACTTGACCAGGACTAACCGATGGCAACTGGTCACTATCGCCTACGATGAGAATTTTACTATTAGAGGAGATGTTGGAGAAGAGTTGGTTGGCTAGCCAGGTATCCACCATAGAGAACTCGTCTACGATGATAAAATCAGCATCTAGATAATCTTCCAAATGACTGGTATCGTCGTCTCCAGTCATCCCCAAATGGCGGTGAATCGTTGCACTTGGCAAGCCTGTCAACTCATTCATACGACGAGCCGCGCGACCAGTTGGAGCAGCTAGGAGAATCGGTAGATTGCTCTTTTTCTTGAGATCAAGTCCTTCCATTAGAGCATAAACACCAATAATCCCATTGATAACAGTGGTTTTACCCGTACCAGGTCCACCTGTCAGGATAAAGACCTTGTTTTGGATAGCGTCGCAGATTGCCTGCTTTTGAATAGTATCGTATTGGATGCCTAATTCTTTCTCAACAGTTGTGATATGATCCTGGATGATTTCTATTTCATGTTTATTGGGTTCTTCTTTTTCAAGGATGCGAATGAGGTGATTGTGAATTCCTTCTTCAGCGAAAAAGAGACTGTTGTCAAAGATTTTCGTATCAACCTGCTGAACTTTTTCTTCTTCAATGAGATTGGATAATTCTTGTGCAAGTTGACTGGGCTCCAGTTCAACAGGTCGTGAGGATTCAAGTAGAGTTAGAGTTTTTTCTAATAGATCTCTTGCTTCAACATAAGTATCCCCGCTTTCCATACAAGCATTTAAAAGGCTATGAACAAGACCTGCTCGAAAGCGTTCAGGTGCCTGACTCTCAATCCCCAATTCCTGTGCTAATTGGTCAGCGATGGTAAAGCCCAAACCCTTGATATCTTCTACCAACTGATAAGGATAATTTTCAACGATATCGATGGTTTCCTCTTTATAGGTATCCTGGATTTGAATAGCTAATTTATTAGGAATCCCGTAGTTTGCAAGCTTGGCCAAAACCATCTCAGTTCCGTAGTTGAGACGAAGTGTAGAAACGAAGGCCTCACGACTTTTAGAAGATAGTCCTGAGATGGTTTCGAGTTTCTCAGGATGCTCCAGGATTTCATCAATGGTATTTTCTCCATAGAGTTCCACAATCTTTTGGGCAGTTTTGAGCCCAATCCCTTTGAAATGGCTACTAGAGAAATACTTGACTAAGCCCTTACTAGTTGGTTTTGCTCTTTCATAACGGGTAATTTGTAGTTGCTCTCCGTATTTGGAGTGTTGGACAATCTGCCCCCAAAAAGTGTATTCCTCTCCCTCGATGACATCAGCCATAGTTCCTGTCACAATGATCTCGAAATCATCAAAGTCCTCAGCATTGGTATCCTCTATATCTAGGAGGAGAATACGATAAAAATTACTGACATTTTCAAAAATAATACGTTCAATCGTACCTGTAAAATAGACTTCCATATAATTCCTTTACATTCCTAAATGAAATCAAATCATTCAGAATAGAATGAGAAGAGGCTGAGATTCGTGTTCTCGGCCTCTTAGTGTTATTAGAATGTTCCGATACGTTTGAGTGGCCAGAAACGGAATTTAGCCTCTCCGATGATATCTTTTGCTTTAAAAGTACCAACGTGTCGACTATCACTAGATACCAGACGGTCATCACCAAGTAGGAGGTATTGTCCCTCTGGAACAGTGAATGTGAAGCTAGTATTGAAATTAACATCTAAGGTAAAGGCCTGAGCTTTCTCAGCAAGACTTCTGAAGTACTCGCCTTTTTTCCCATCCCAACTATCTCCAGTATAGGTAGATTGAAGTTTATCCTCTTTAAAGCGTTTGAGATACTCTGCTAGATAAGGCTCATCGGTTTCTTGTCCATTGATGTAGAGCTTATCATTTTCGTAACGGATGGTATCACCTGGCAATCCGATGACTCGCTTTACGATGTCTTTATTCCCTTCATCCTCATGAGCGACAACTATATCAAAGCGATCGATAGGGAGATGTTTAACAACAAAGAGGATTTCTCCATCAGCTAGAGTAGGATCCATTGAGTGTCCTTCTACACGAACATTGCTCCAGAGAAAGAGACGGCTGAGACCAACTAAGGCGATAATCAGGAAGAAAACTCCCCATTCTCTTATAAATGATTTTAAATATTTCATGGTTCACCTCTATAGAAGTTTTTTTGCTTTTTCAGTATTTTTAAAATGAAGTTTGGCGCAGAAATTGAGGCCATTCATTCCATATGCTTGAAGGATTTGGCTAGCTACCTTATCAGAAGCAGCTCCAGCACCACTTGGAAGTTGGTATCCCAGCTCTCGTCCTAGGTTTTCAAGATTTTCTAGGAAGAGATCACGCGCAATGATGGAGCTGACAGCGACGGCCAAGTATTTGCCCTCAGCTTTTTCCTCTAGAGTGATTGGATTAGGAAAATGATTGGCTTCATTTTTTAGATACTTATCATAGTTCTGTGAGCTTGTAAAGGCGTCAATAACAATTTTTTCAGGTTCAACTCCCTTTTGAAGGAGGAGATAGATTGCTTGATTGTGAAGAGCTACCTTGACCGAAACAGCATTGTAGCGCTCACCAATGACTTCGTTATACTTACTCGGAGAAAGTAGGAGTGCTTGATGTTGGATTTTTTCCTTAAGAATAGGAGCAATCTGACGAATCTTTTGGTCAGTTAGTGTTTTAGAATCTCCAACCCCAAGTTTTCGTAAAAAGTCATGCTGATCAGGAGTTACAAATGACGCCACTATAGCCAGACCACCGAAGTAGGAACCATTTCCGACTTCATCTGTTCCAATTAAGGGGAAATTTTGCCCGCTAACTACTTGTGCTACCTGATAACCAAAAAAGCTAGCATAGCTTTCAGCGGCTTCTCCTTGCAAGAGGACTTTCCCAGATGTATAGACGGAAACACTGGCTTGAGGAAATTTTAAAAAGTAGCGAATATAGGGATTTTTACTTGGAGCGAGAGCTTGCTCATGCTTTTGAACAAAAGCTTGAATTTCCTTTTCACTCGGAGTTAATGTGATACTTGCCATAGTCTCTATTGTACCATAAAAGCGCTAGAATTGGTAAAAACTGACAAACTTAGTGAAATTTGGTATAATATCGTGAGGTGAATTTTATGGCAAATCTAAATCGATTCAAGTTTACATTTGGGAAAAAAACATTAACGCTGACAACTGAACATGACAATCTTTTCATGGAGGAGATTGCTAAAGTTGCGACAGAAAAATATGAAGCAATCAAAGAACAAATGCCTGGAGCTGATGATGAGACAGTAGCTATCCTTTTAGCAGTTAACTGCTTGTCAACACAGCTCAGCCGTGAGATTGAATTTGATGATAAGGAGCAAGAGTTAGAATCACTCCGTTATAAGGTGGTTGCGGCTAAACAAGAGCAGAGTAAGATTGAGGATTCCCTATGATTTCTATTCTACTCTTATTAATCCTTGCTTGGAGCTTTTATATAGGCTACCGCCGAGGAATTATTTTGCAAGCATATTATCTTGTAGCAACGATTGTCTCTGCTTATTTTGCAAGCAAATATTACCAATCTTTAGGGCAGAAGTTCAATTTATTAATCCCTTATGCTAATCCGCAGGAAGGACAGGGAACATTTTTTTTCCCATCCAATCAACTTTTCCAACTAGATAAGGTTTTTTATGCAGGTGTCGGCTTCCTCTTAGCCTTTACGATTTTTTACTGCATCGGCCGTTTGCTTGGTCTTTTTCTAAACCTAGTACCAAGTAAGATACTTGATGGGAAATACTACCGTATCGGTGCGGGTGTGCTATCAGTCGGTGTGACCTTGTTTGTCCTCCAGATGATGCTAACGATTCTCGCGACTGTGCCATTACAAATTGTTCAAAATTCACTTGAAAATAGCTTTGTAGCTAGACATATCATCCAAAGCATTCCATTCACAACTAATTTTATTAAACAGCTTTGGGTTACAAAAATAATCGGATAAAAAGGGCGGGAACTATTCCTAGCCTTTTGTTTACAATTTCGAAAAGTAAGAGATTGAATTAAAAAAGTTGAAAATAAGAAAAGTCATTACTTTTTTACTAAGGAAATTAGATGAATACAAAAATACTAGAAACGTTAGAATTTAACAAGGTCAAGGCTCTATTTGAGCCTCATCTTTTGACGGAACAAGGACTAGAGCAGTTAAAAGAGCTAGCCCCAATAGATAAAGCTGATAAAATTAGACAGGCATTTGCAGAGATGAAGGAGATGCAAGAACTCTTTGTTGAGCATCCTCATTTCAGCATTTCGGCAACAAAAGATATTGCGGCTACCTGCAAACGTTTGGAGATGGGTGCTGATCTCAACATAGAGGAATTTCTCCTTCTCAAACGTGTCATCTTTGCCAGCCGTGAACTGAAAAATTTCTATGATAATCTTGAAAATGTACGCTTGGACCACTTGGCAAATTGGTTTGAGAAACTTCACGACTTCCCACATCTACAGGGCAATCTCCAAGCCATCAACGAGGCTGGATTTATTGAGAATTTTGCTAGTGAAGAACTAGCACGAATCCGTCGCAAGATCCATGATAGCGAGAGCCAGGTTCGTGATGTCTTGCAAGACCTTCTCAAGCAGAAGGCGCAGATGTTGACAGAAGGGATTGTCGCTAGTAGAAATGGTCGCCAAGTTCTTCCAGTTAAAAATACCTATCGTAATAAGATTGCCGGTGTAGTACATGATATTTCTGCCAGCGGGAACACTGTCTATATCGAACCGCGTGAAGTAGTCAAGCTGAGTGAGGAAATCGCCAGTCTTCGTGCAGACGAACGCTATGAGATGATGCGTATCCTCCAAGAACTCTCTGAACGAGTAAGACCTCACGCAGCTGAAATTGCAAATGATGCATGGATTATTGGGCATTTAGACTTGATTCGGGCTAAGGTCCGCTTTATCCAGGAGACAGGAGCAGTGGTTCCACAAGTCTCTGAAGGACAGGAGATTCAACTCCTTCATGTTCGTCATCCTCTTGTGAAAAATGCTGTTGCTAATGATGTGCACTTTGGTAAGGATCTAACAGCCATCGTTATCACTGGTCCCAATACGGGTGGTAAGACCATTATGCTCAAAACCTTAGGGTTGACGCAATTGATGGCCCAGTCAGGTTTGCCGATTTTGGCCGATAAGGGCAGTCGTGTGGGAATTTTTGAGGAGATCTTTGCGGATATAGGAGATGAACAATCCATTGAGCAAAGCCTGTCAACCTTCTCTAGTCACATGACCAATATCGTAGACATCCTCGGTAAAGTCAACCAAAACTCCCTCTTGCTACTAGATGAGCTTGGAGCAGGTACAGATCCTCAGGAAGGAGCTGCCCTTGCCATGTCTATCCTAGAAGACTTGCGCTTGCGTCAGGTCAAGACCATGGCAACCACTCACTATCCTGAACTCAAGGCCTATGGAATTGAAACGGCTTATGTTCAGAATGCCAGCATGGAGTTTGATACAGCTAGCCTGCGTCCAACCTATCGCTTTATGCAGGGAGTACCTGGTCGAAGCAATGCCTTTGAGATTGCTAAACGTTTGGGCTTGTCAGATGTCATTGTAGGTGATGCCAGCAAGCAGATTAACCAAGACAATGATGTCAATCGCATCATAGAGCAGTTGGAAGAGCAGACACTTGAAAGCCGTAAACGTCTTGAGAATATTCGCCAAGTTGAGCAGGAAAACCTCAAGATGAACCGTGCGCTTAAAAAACTCTACAATGAACTCAATCGTGAGAAAGAAACAGAACTCAATAAGGCGCGTGAGCAAGCTGCTGAGATTGTTGAATTGGCTCTAGCTGAAAGTGATGATATTCTTAAAAACCTTCACAGAAAATCTCAACTAAAACCACATGAAATTATCGAAGCCAAGGCCAAGCTCAAGAAGTTGGCACCTGAAAAAGTTGATCTTTCTAAAAATAAGGTCCTTCAAAAGGCCAAGAAGAAACGAGCTCCAAAAATTGGGGATGATATCATCGTTTTAAGCTATGGTCAACGAGGTACCTTGACCAATCAACTCAAGGATGGTCGTTGGGAAGCTCAAGTCGGCTTGATCAAGATGACGCTTGAAGATAAGGAATTCGACTTGGTTCAGGCTCAGCAAGAAGCGCCTGTCAAAAAGAAACAAGTCAACGTGGTCAAGCGCGCTGTTGGTAAAGCACCGCAGGCTAGACTTGATCTTCGTGGCAAACGCTATGAGGAGGCTATGGAAGCCTTGGATGCCTTTATCGACCAAGCCCTGCTCAACAACATGGCTCAAGTAGACATCATCCATGGTATCGGTACAGGAGTCATCCGTGAAGGAGTAACTAAATATCTCCAAAGAAACAAGCAAGTCAAGAGCTTTGGCTATGCGCCACAAAATGCAGGTGGTTCTGGAGCGACTATCGTTACCTTTAAAGGCTAACCAAGCTATAGAATGAAATGTTAAAAGAGTACCTATCAAGTGATAGGTACTCTTTTGATGAATTTATTTTAATCATTATTGTTAGTGAGTATTTTAAAAGGGGACAATCGTTTTATAGCCAAAAAAAATTGATGAAGGCTTGTCTAGCTGAGCTTTAATTATGCTATACTGATAGTAACGTTATTTTCGGAGGTTAACATGAAGAAACTCCCCTTAGCCTTTTCAGGTTGCTTATTGGGATTAGCTGGTGCAGGAAATCTTATCTTAGATACCTTCCCATTTCTTTCTCATTTGCTTAGTTTGTCAGGCTTGATTCTATGGTTTTGTTTTATTTACAGTCATCTTAGTGATTGGCAAGTAAGCAAGCAAGAACTGAAGAAAGCACCCCTCTTGTCAGGAATGGCGACCTTTCCCATGGCAGGGATGATTTTATCGACTTATTTATTGCGAGTGTTACCTATGAGCTTGAGTATCATTGCACAAGTTCTCTGGTGGTTTGCCTTTCTACTGGATGTAGGTTTAATTATCTACTTTACTATCAATTACGTTCAGACTAAGCCAAGGGCTAGTGCTACACCGACTTGGACTGTTCTTTATGTAGGAATAGCAGTAGCAAGCTTGACCTACCCCGTGGTGGGGATAGTTGGTATTGCCTATGGAGCTTGGATTTTTGGTTTTATCTTAACCCTCATCCTGTATCCTCTCATTTATCAAGATTTGAAAAAGAATCCATTGCCACTAGCTTTAATGGGTCAAGAAGGAATCTATTGTGCTCCATTTTCTCTACTGTTGGCAGCACTGGTTCGGATAGGAGGCCCAGGTCTTCCTAACTGGGTTTTACTGGTCATGATTCTTGCATCACAGACTTTCTTTTTCTTTGTCCTTAGTCGCTTGCCGAGAATTCTAAAACAGGGATTTCAACCATCCTTTTCAGCTCTAACTTTCCCAACCATCATCACGGCAACTTCCTTGAAAATGGCCCAGGGAATCCTACAGTTTCCAACCCTTAACCTCCTCGTTTGGTTAGAAACTATCATTTGTTTAACAATCCTCATCTACGTATTAGTAGAATATGTGAGATATTTAAGAAAATAACAAATCCCCTAGCACTGAGAAGTGTTAGGGGGGTGTTTTTTAGAGCGATTAATAACATTCTTTTTGCTTAACTTCTTTAAAGAGTTGATAAAGAGTATAGAAATAGACCAAACTAAAAATGATACAGATAGTTAGAAATAGGAGATATCTCCAATCCATAGAATTCGTAATTAGTTGTGGGAGAGATACGAGGATAAAGCAGAGAGATGCGTTTAAGAGGCGTATTTTTTTTGATGTGATTTTCTGAAACCTTTGTCCTTTGTTCAAGACAGGAAGGGCTAGCAGGAAGATGATCAGAAAAGGACGTGTAATATAGCCATAAACTAGGAAAAAGGTCATAAAGATACTGACCAAAATATGACTGAGAATTAAAGTTTGTAATGATTTCATATGATTCCTCCTAATAGTCGTCTTGATCTTCCTTGGCTTTTCGAATGCGAAGCCAGACGACAAGTTGCATTATTAATCCGAAAAAGAATGCTGCGAAAAGAATTGATGTGAAATGACCGAAATTGAAAAGAGAGGTGAAATAGTTCTTGCCATCATCCGTTAAGACATTGAGAAGTGGCATGCCAAAGAACATAAAAACTCCATAGACTAGACCAGCCTTAAGTCCAGGGTAGTGCAATTGTTTCTTTTCTTTACAAGTCAACATTTCAGGATCAATAGTAGTAATACCTGTTTTTTTAGTTTGAGTGGAAACATAGATAGCACAAGCCATAGAAACCAGAAAAATAATGATTGGATATCCGAAAGCGACCACTTGGGGATATTTATAAGCGAGGACAAAGGGAATGAGATTGCCAAAAACCATGAGGTAGAAGAGAACCATAAAGAGTTTATTTCCGATGCGGTCAGCCTCACGTTGTTTGTGTTCATCAAGTGGTCCAGAAATGCCGTATGTGCGTTTGATTAGTTTTTCAGTGAGAGTTTCTTTTTTCATTTTTCTTCTCCTTATTAAAATTCGTCCTCCCAAAAGAGACTGTTGAGGTCTGTTTGGAGGCTATGAGCGAGATTGAGACAGAGTTCCAGGGTAGGATTGTACTTGTCATTCTCAATCATGTTGATGGTTTGTCTAGAGACACCGATATCTTTGGCAAGTTCGAGCTGGGATATGCCCAATTCCTTGCGAAATTCTTTCACACGATTCATGCTTCCTCCTTATTTGATTATGTCACATATATTTGACTATAGTATATCTTTTAAAAAATAAAATGTCAACTATTTTTGACATATTTTTAAAAGAATCTTGGTGATAATATTTCTATGTGAAAATCTTCTACGATTTTATGCTATAATGAAGAAAAATAAGAGTGATTTGGATACCCTGAATGCTATCCAATAAAGAAAGAGCAGAAAATGAACCATAAGATTGCAATTTTATCAGACATTCATGGTAACACGACAGCCTTAGCTGGAGTGCTTGAGGACGCTAAAAAGTTGGGAGCGACTGAATATTGGCTTCTGGGAGATATTTTTCTTCCTGGGCCGGGAGCAAATGACTTGGTGGCTCTTTTGAAAGACCTTCCCATTACAGCATCTGTTCGAGGCAACTGGGATGATTGTGTGTTAGAGGCTTTAGATGGGCAATATGGTTTAGAGGATCCCCAAGAAATCCAGCTTATGCGATTGACCCAGTATCTGATGGAGCGTCTAAACCCAGAGCATATTGATTGGTTGAGAAATCTACCTATGGTAGCCAAGAAAGAAGTAGAAGGCTTGCGCTTTTCTCTTTCACATAATTTACCTGAGAAAAATTATGGTGGTGATTTGCTGGTTGAAAATGATACCGAAAAATTTGACCAGCTACTTGATGAAACTACTGATGTAGCCGTCTATGGTCATGTTCACAAGCAGTTGCTTCGTTATGGTAGCCAAGGTCAACAAATCATCAATCCAGGTTCGATTGGTATGCCTTATTTTGACTGGGTAGGGCTGAAAAATCACCGTGCCCAGTATGCCTTACTTGAGGTTGAAAATGGTGAATTAGTCAATATCCAATTTCGTAAGGTTGTTTATGACTATGAAGCAGAGCTAGAATCAGCTAAGACCAAGGGCCTTCCCTTTATCGAAATGTATGAAGAATTGCGGCGAGAGGACAACTATCAAGGCCATAATAGAGATTTGTTAGCTAGTTTAATTGAAAAGCATGGCTATGTGGAGGATGTGAAGAATTATTTTGATTTTTTGTAAGAGTTGCTTTGATTAACAGATACTAAATAAACGATTGGACTAGCCAATCGTTTTTAATATATCTTATTGTAATTGAGATTGATCTGGTAGGTAGGAACCACCGAGATAGGTTTTGCTGAGTTTTTCAAGGGTTCCGTCTTGGTAGAGTTCTTTGAGGACCTTGTCAAATTGTTCTTTAATTTCTTTTCCATCGCTTGAGAAGATAATGTAGTTATTTGGATTATCATTGCTTTCCAAGTCGACTACGTTCAAGTCTAAACCTCGGTCTTGGATAATCTTTTGAACATTTTCGATAAATTTAATATAGATTTTAAAAATAGTGAACTCAATGAGCTTTTTAGCTTCAATAATTCGGTAAATGTTTGACAATAAAATTATTTTATTTTAAAATATAGGTATCATAAAACTATTTAAAGGAGATAGTCATGAAAAAACTTCTTACTGCGGGCCTTGTGCTCTTATCAGTTGCAACTTTAGCAGCTTGTGGAAATAAATCTTCTGATTCTGCAAGTAAAGTTTCAAGCACGACTGAACAAACATCAGCTTCATCAAAAACAGATAACTCAAAGACAAACACATCTGAAGTTACTCTTCTAACAGATGAAGAAATTGACAACGCTAAAACAATTGGAGATATGAAAACTCTTTTTGGTAAGTTGATTGACAACTATAAGAAATATGTTGAAGAAATCGGTGACAAAGTTCCTGAGGCTCAAAAAGATGCTTATAAACAACAAGTGGAACCTGCTCTTAACTCACTAGAAACTTCAAGAAAGGCATTTAATGATGGCTTGTCAAGCGCAGGTTCTGACGATACAGAAATGCCTGCAGAAGCACGTACTGTTTTCCTTCAACAATTGAAGACTGCACGTGATGCTATGAAACAAGCGATTGAATCTGCAAGTAAAATTGTATCAGCGCAATAATATGAGTAAAGTAGGCGACTAATCGTCTACTTTTTCTTGTGCAGAAAGTTTTTATTATAGCTTACAACTAAATCGAAAAGCTTGTAATTCCTGGTTAAGAGATGGGATAAAGGTCTCTACTTATGAAAAATCTCTGCAAGCTCTTTCAGAATGTGGTAAAATGGAAGCAATAGAAATAGAAAAGGAACTTGCTTATGAAATTTCTTGAGTTAAATAAAAAACGTCATGCGACCAAGCATTTTATTGATAAACCTGTTGATCCAAAGGATGTCCGTACAGCTATCGAAATCGCAACCTTGGCACCAAGTGCCCACAACAGCCAGCCTTGGAAATTCGTCGTGGTTCGTGAGAAAAATGCTGAACTAGCAAAATTGGCTTACGGTTCAAACTTTGAGCAAGTAGCCTCTGCACCTGTAACGATTGCCTTGTTTACAGATACTGACCTAGCTAAACGAGCTCGCAAGATTGCCCGTGTTGGTGGAGCAAAGAACTTCTCAGAAGAACAACTTCAGTACTTTATGAAAAATCTTCCAGCTGAGTATGCACGTTACAATGAACAACAAGTCAGTGACTACTTGGCTCTTAATGCAGGATTAGTTGCGATGAACTTGGTCCTTGCATTGACTGACCAGGGAATTGGTTCAAATATTATACTAGGTTTTGATAAATCAAAAGCTAATGAAGTCTTGGAAATTGAAGAACGCTTCCGTCCAGAGCTTTTGATTACAGTAGGATACACAGACGAGAAGTTGGAACCAAGCTACCGCTTGCCAGTAGATGAAATTATCGAGAAAAGATAGGAAGTAAAAATGACAGTTATTGATTTTACAACAGAAGTAGAAAAACGCAAAGAAGACCTCTTGGCTGACTTGTTTAGCCTTTTGGAAATCAACTCAGAACGTGATGACAGTAAGGCCGATGCGCAGCATCCATTTGGACCTGGTCCAGTAAAAGCCTTGGAGAAATTCCTCGAAATCGCAGACCGTGATGGCTACCCAACAAAAAATGTCGACAACTATGCAGGTCATTTCGAGTTTGGTCAAGGAGAAGAAGTTCTCGGAATCTTTGCCCACATGGACGTAGTGCCAGCAGGTAGTGGTTGGGACACTGACCCTTACACTCCAACTATCAAAGATGGTCGACTTTATGCGCGTGGGGCTTCTGATGATAAGGGACCTACAACAGCTTGTTACTACGGTTTGAAAATCATCAAGGAATTGGGGCTTCCAACTTCTAAGAAAGTTCGCTTCATCGTGGGAACTGATGAAGAATCAGGTTGGGCAGATATGGACTACTACTTTGAGCATGTAGGACTTGCAAAACCTGACTTTGGATTCTCACCAGATGCTGAATTCCCTATCATCAATGGTGAAAAAGGAAATATCACAGAATATCTCCACTTTGCTGGTGAAAATACTGGTGCAGCTCGTCTTCACAGCTTCACAGGTGGTTTACGCGAAAACATGGTGCCAGAATCAGCAACAGCAGTTGTTTCAGGCGACTTAGCTGACTTGCAAACTAAGCTAGACGCCTTCGTTGCAGAGCACAATCTCAGAGGAGAAATTCAAGAAGAAAATGGTCAGTACAAGGTGACTGTAATTGGTAAATCAGCCCATGGTGCTATGCCTGCTTCAGGTGTCAATGGTGCGACTTACCTTGCCCTCTTCCTCAGCCAATTTGCCTTTGAAGGGCCTGCAAAAGACTATCTTGACATTGCTGGTAAGATTCTCTTGAATGACCACGAAGGTAAAAACTTGAAAGTAGCTCATGTAGATGAAAAGATGGGTGCTCTTTCTATGAATGCGGGTGTCTTCCGCTTTGATGAAACAAGTGCTGACAATACTATTGCCCTCAACTTCCGTTATCCAAAAGGAACAAGCCCAGAGCAAATCAAGTCAGTTCTTGAAAGCTTGCCAGTTGCTTCAGTCAGCCTTTCTGAACATGGTCACACTCCTCACTATGTGCCAATGGAAGATCCACTCGTTCAAACCTTGTTGAATGTTTACGAAAAACAAACAGGTCTTCAAGGTCACGAACAAGTCATCGGTGGAGGAACTTTTGGACGTCTATTAGAGCGTGGTGTAGCCTACGGTGCTATGTTCCCAGATTCTATCGATACTATGCACCAGGCCAATGAATTTATCGCCTTGGACGATCTTTTCCGTGCAGCAGCCATCTACGCTGAAGCTATTTATGAATTGATCAAATAATGATCTAGAAGTCTGAGATTCTATGCTTGGACTTCTTTTTGGAGGGAAACAGATGTCTCAAATCGAAAAAATCAAGCAAGCTATCATGGCGGATCCACAGAATGCCAGCTATACTGAGCAGGGTATCGAGCCTCTTTTTGCAGCACCAAAGACTGCTCGTATCAATATCATTGGGCAAGCTCCTGGACTCAAAACTCAAGAAGCAGGACTTTACTGGAAGGATAAAAGTGGTGACCGCTTGCGAGAGTGGCTAGGTGTGGATGAAGATACGTTTTATAATTCAGGTTACTTTGCAGTCATGCCTATGGATTTCTACTTTCCAGGTCATGGAAAATCGGGTGACCTACCACCACGTCCAGGTTTTGCAGAAAAATGGCATCCAAAACTTTTGAAGGAATTGCCAGATATTCAATTAACACTCTTGATTGGGCAGTATGCTCAGGCTTACTATCTGCATGAAAAGGTCAGTGGCAAGGTGACAGACCGTGTGCATCGGTTCAAGGATTATTTGCCTGATTATTTCCCTCTGGTACACCCATCACCACGTAATCAAATCTGGATGAAAAAAAATCCTTGGTTTGAGTCGGAAGTGGTTCCCGATTTGAAAAAAAGAATTAAAACAATTTTAGGAGAAAAAGAATGAAAGAAATTTCCTTCGATGAATTTTACCAGCTTTATCAAAATGAGCAACTTTCTCTAGTGGACGTGAGAGAAGTAGAGGAATTTGAAGCTCTTCATTTAGAAGGTGCTCATAATTTCCCTCTCAGTCAACTGGCAGATACTTATGTACAACTGGACAAAGACCAGCTTTATTACGTGATTTGTAAATCAGGAATGCGTTCAGCACGCGCTTGTCAATTTTTAACAGAACAAGGATATGAGGTTATCAATGTCCAAGGTGGCATGGATGCTTTAGAATAAGAAAAACTCCCTTTGAGACCGAAAATAAGAAAGGTTTTAAAGGGAATTTATTTGCTCTAAAATTCCGAAAATTGAAAACATTTTAGAATGATTTCCTGATAGCCTTTTCATGCCTTTAAACATGTTATACTAAGAAAGTATTTTAATTTTATAAGGAGAGTTTATGGCTAAAAAAGGTGCTTTAACAGGATTACTTCTGTTTGGAATATTTTTTGGAGCAGGTAACTTGATTTTCCCTCCAACTCTAGGCGCACAGTCTGGAGAAAACTTCCTTCCTGCCATTGCAGGATTTGTATTTTCAGGTGTTGGGATTGCCGTCCTAACTTTGATTATTGGGACCCTTAATCCTAAGGGTTATATCTATGAGATTTCTAAGAAAATTTCTCCATGGTTTGCGACGATTTATCTTGCAGCTTTGTACTTGTCGATTGGTCCATTCTTTGCCATTCCACGTACAGCAACAACATCGTTTGAGGTCGGTATTAGTCCCCTCCTGGCCGAAGCAGATAAGGGGTTAGGTTTGATTGTCTTTACAATTCTCTACTTTGTTGCAGCCTATTTAATCGCCCTTAACCCTTCAAAGATTTTGGATCGTATCGGACGAATCTTGACTCCAGTATTTGCGATTTTGATTGTTGTTTTGGTTATCCTTGGGGCCTTTAAATATGGTGGGAACGCACCGCAAGCAGCATCAGGTGCCTATCAAACTTCAGCCTTTGGTGCAGGTTTCCTTGAGGGATATAATACACTTGATGCGCTTGCTTCTGTTGCCTTTAGTGTTATCGCTGTTCAAACCTTGAAACAGCTTGGATTTTCAAGTAAGAAAGAATACATTTCAACTATTTGGGTCGTTGGAATCGTTGTAGCTTTAGGATTTAGTGCTTTATACATTGGCCTAGGTTTCCTTGGAAATCATTTCCTAGTACCAGCTGAAGTGATGAGCGAAGGAACTCCAGGAGTTTATATCTTGTCACAAGCAACGCAAGAAATCTTTGGCTCGACAGCACAGCTTTTCCTTGCAGTCATGGTAACGGTGACTTGTTTCACAACAACAGTAGGCTTGATTGTATCAACAGCTGAATTCTTCAACGACCGCTTCCCACAAATCAGCTACAAGGTTTATGCGACTGTCTTTACCTTGATTGGTTTTGCTATCGCAAACCTTGGATTGAGTGCTATTATCAAATACTCAGTTCCAGTGCTAGTTGTCTTGTATCCAATCACGATTGTGATTGTTATGATTGTGATTGTGAACAAATTTGTACCACTTTCAAAACCAGGGATGCAATTGACTATGGGACTTGTAACTGCTATTGCCATAGCTAGCGTCTTAGGAAGTTCATTTGAAGTGACCTTCCTTGCCAACATTGTGAATGCTCTACCATTTGCTAAGGCTTCATTGCCATGGTTAGTACCAGCGATTATCGGAATTTTACTTTCTCTTGTTCTTCCTAACAAACAAGAAAGTGAAGCTTTTGAGATGGAATAAAAAAACCTTGGCAGATGCCAAGGTTTTTTTATTACTCTTAGTTCGTTTTTTCAGTATACCCAAGATCCTCAAGCATTTTTTTAGTTTTTGCAAAACTTACACGTTTTCCAGCTCCTGAATATTCATTTGGCATTGCTTTTTTCATCTCATCAAGATTGACTACAGTCATGTCAATGACCATGGTATGGACGACTTTTCCATCTTTGAATTCGATATTTTGTGTAACGCCCTTAATTCCTTCATACCCTTTATAAGTTTTCACGATAAGTTCTTTAATCTCATCGGCGCTCTTATTGAGTACTTCAGGTTCAAAAACATTATAAACTTCTTGTTTCATAACATCATCGCCTTCAACAGTGTATGTCAAGGTAGAATGTCTTCCTGGATTACTGTCATGAACAAAGGCTACAGTTTTTGATTCAGCTTTCTTTTCTGTAGTTTCAGCCTCAGTAGTTTCAGTTTCGGTAGTTTTTACTTCACTTGTTTCTGCTTTTAAAGAGTTAGAAGTTGTTGATTGTTTAGAACATCCCAACAAGAATGCCAACGGTAAGGCTAAGAGAAGCGTTATTTTGAAATATCTGTTCATATTTTTTCCTTTCATCATAAGAACTACTTTTATTATACCATAACATACTTTCATTATCAAAGTATGTCAGTTTTTCCTTTTTACACATACTAAAATGGGAAAAGTGATATAATGGTAAGAAGAGGTGAAGAAATGAATCAAACTGTAGAATATATTAAAGAACTAACTGCTATCGCATCGCCAACAGGTTTTACCCGTGAGATTACTGATTATTTAGTTGAGACACTTGAAAAGTTAGGCTATCAACCTGTCCGTACTGCCAAAGGTGGTGTCAACGTTACTGTTAAAGGTAAAAATGATGAACAACAACGCTATGTGACTGCCCATGTGGATACTCTGGGAGCTATCGTTCGCGCTGTTAAACCAGATGGTCGTCTTAAAATGGACCGTATTGGAGGATATCCTTGGAACATGATTGAGGGAGAAAACTGTACCGTTCATGTGGCTAGCACAGGTAAGACTGTTTCAGGTACGATTTTAATCCACCAGACTTCTTGTCACGTCTATAAGGATGCTGGAACTGCGGAACGTACGCAGGACAATATGGAAGTACGTTTGGATGAAAAAGTGACCAACGAAAAAGAAACACGTGCACTCGGTATCGAGGTTGGAGACTTTATCAGTTTTGACCCACGAACTGTGGTGGCTGATTCAGGCTTTATCAAATCGCGTCATTTGGATGATAAGGTCAGCGCAGCAATTCTCCTAAATCTCCTCAAAGTCTACAAAGAAGAAGGAATTGAGCTTCCAGTTACTACGCATTTTGCTTTTTCAGTCTTTGAAGAAGTGGGGCATGGTGCTAACTCAAGTATCCCTAGTCAAGTTGTCGAATATCTGGCAGTAGATATGGGAGCGATGGGAGATGACCAGCAGACGGACGAGTACACAGTCTCTATCTGTGTCAAAGATGCTTCTGGTCCTTACCACTATGAATTCCGTCAACATTTAGTTGCTTTAGCTGAAGAGCAAGACATTCCGTTTAAACTAGATATCTATCCATTTTACGGTTCGGATGCTTCTGCAGCGATGTCAGCTGGAGCAGAGGTTAAGCACGCTCTTCTAGGAGCTGGTATTGAGTCTAGTCATTCTTATGAGCGTACTCATATTGATTCTGTAGTGGCTACTGAGCGTATGGTAGATGCTTATCTCAAGAGTGACTTGGTGGAATAAGATGTGCTTGATTTGTGATCGAATTGAATTGATTAAGGCAGGGGAAAATCCCTACTTTGTCAAGGAATTAGAAACTGGCTATGTTGTCATCGGAGACCACCAGTATTTTGAAGGCTACACTCTATTCTTAGCCAAGGAACATGTCACAGAATTGCATCATCTACATCCAACTGTCAAATTCCGCTTTTTAGAGGAAATGAGTCTGGTTCAGGAAGCTGTCTCTAAGGCTTTTACTGCTGAAAAGATGAATGTAGAGTTGTTGGGAAATGGAGACGCTCATGTTCACTGGCATATTTTTCCAAGACGAGCTGGTGATATGAAAGGGCACGGTCTAAATGGACGTGGTCCAGTCTGGTGGGTTCCTTGGGAAGAAATGGTCGCTGAGGAATATCACGTTAAAGATCGGAGACTGGAAAACTTGATTGCGACATTATCAGAAACTTTAAACCAGATAGTAAAATGAAAGGATTAAAGATGAAGAAAAGATATCTTGTATTATCAGGATTATTAGCCTTGACATTAGCGGCTTGCTCACAAGAAAAGCCAGCAACTTCAGAAACTCAGACTTCAACGGAAGAAAAAACTGTCCAAGAAGGAACTGCGGGAAGTAAGTCTCAGGTAGCTAGTCAAAAGAAAGCAGAAGTAGTAGACAAAGGAGATCACTACAGCATTCAAGGCAAGTACGATGAGATTGTTGTCGCTAATAAGCATTATCCTATGTCAAAAGACTATAATCCAGGGGAAAACCCTACCGCTAAAGCAGAACTGTTGAAACTCATTGCAGCTATGCAACAAGCAGGATTCCCGATTAGCGACAACTATAGTGGTTTTAGAAGTTATGAAACTCAAACTCAGCTTTATCAGGACTATGTCAACAAAGACGGAAAGGCAGAGGCTGACCGCTATTCTGCTCGGCCTGGTTACAGTGAACACCAAACTGGCCTTGCCTTTGACCTAATTGGAACAAATGGAGATTTAGTGACTGAAGAAAAGGCTGCCCAATGGCTTTTGGACCATGCGGCTGACTATGGCTTTGTCGTCCGTTATCTCAAAGGTAAGGAAAAGGAAACGGGTTATATGGCCGAGGAATGGCACCTTCGCTACGTCGGCAAAGAAGCCAAAGAAATCGCTGCAAGTGGCCTCAGTCTGGAAGAGTATTATGGCTTTGAAGGTGGAGACTATGTTGATTAGTCGCAAAACATCTTGCAAGAATGCTTGAAATTTGATAAAATATTTAGTAATTAAATAGGAATCTGCAAGACTAGTAACTCAAGGGAAGTATATCAGGGAGGAGAGCCGTGACTGAAAGCTCTCTATATGAAAACTGGGTGAATTCACTTGCGCAAGGATTCGGAAATAAAGGTCTGACTTGTCAGATGAAAACGGATGGTACCGCGTGTCAACGCTCCGAGTGGAGTTTTTGACATGTGGTTTTCTTTTTATCTTACGAGAGACTGATGGAGGAATTATGTCAACTATTGAAGAACAATTAAAAGCGCTTCGTGAAGAAACGCTAGCTAGCTTGAAGCAGATTACTGCTGAAAATGAAAAAGAGATGCAAGAATTGCGTGTCTCAGTCCTTGGGAAAAAAGGGTCACTGACCGAAATCCTTAAAGGGATGAAAGACGTTTCTGCAGAAATGCGTCCTGTTATCGGAAAACACGTAAACGAGGCTCGTGATGTCTTGACAGCTGCCTTTGAAGAAACAGCTAAGCTCTTGGAAGAAAAGAAAGTCGCAGCTCAACTAGCAAGTGAGAGTATTGATGTGACTCTTCCAGCTCGTCCAGTTGCGACTGGTCACCGTCACGTTCTTACACAAACTAGTGAAGAAATTGAAGATATTTTCATCGGTATGGGTTATCAAGTTGTGGATGGATTTGAAGTAGAACAAGACTACTACAACTTCGAACGTATGAACCTTCCAAAAGACCACCCAGCCCGTGATATGCAGGACACTTTCTACATCACAGAAGAAATCTTGCTCCGTACCCACACGTCTCCAGTTCAGGCGCGTGCGATGGATGCCCATGATTTTTCTAAAGGTCCTTTGAAGATGATCTCACCAGGACGTGTATTCCGTCGTGATACAGACGATGCAACCCACAGTCACCAATTCCACCAAATCGAAGGTTTGGTTGTAGGGAAAAACATCTCTATGGCTGATCTTCAAGGAACTCTTCAGTTGATTGTGCAAAAAATGTTTGGTGAAGAGCGTCAAATTCGTTTGCGTCCATCTTACTTCCCATTTACAGAGCCTTCTGTTGAGGTTGATGTTTCATGCTTCAAGTGTGGTGGAGATGGCTGTAACGTTTGTAAGAAAACAGGTTGGATCGAGATTATGGGTGCCGGAATGGTTCACCCTCGTGTCCTTGAAATGAGTGGGATTGATGCAAGTGTTTACTCTGGTTTTGCCTTTGGTCTTGGTCAAGAGCGTGTAGCTATGCTTCGTTATGGAATCAACGATATCCGTGGATTCTACCAAGGCGATGTCCGCTTCTCAGAACAGTTTAAATAAGATTGAAACCTGAAACACAGTCCTATACAGTACTAATCATCTTCTCTCAATGAGAAATGGTGAGGACTACCTCAAAGAAAAAGAAAGGAATTGAAAAGGTCTCTCTTACTGGGATCTTACAATCAGAATTATGTTAGTATCTTATAAATGGTTAAAAGAATTGGTGGACATTGATGTGCCATCACAAGAGTTGGCTGAAAAAATGTCAACCACAGGGATCGAAGTAGAAGGTGTGGAATCACCTGCTGCTGGTCTCTCAAAAATTGTCGTCGGAGAAGTCCTGTCTTGTGAAGATGTGCCAGAAACACACTTGCATGTCTGCCAAGTCAATGTGGGTGAAGAAGAAGCCCGTCAAATCGTCTGTGGAGCACCAAATGTGCATGCAGGCATCAAGGTCATGGTGGCTCTTCCAGGTGCTCGTATCGCAGATAACTACAAGATTAAAAAAGGGAAAATCCGTGGCTTAGAGTCACTCGGGATGATCTGTTCACTTGGTGAGTTGGGCATTTCTGACTCCGTTGTACCAAAGGAATTTGCAGATGGGATCCAAATCTTGCCTCAAGATGCTGTTCCAGGAGATGAAGTCTTCTCTTACCTAGACTTGGATGATGAAATCATCGAGCTTTCTATCACTCCAAACCGTGCAGACGCTCTTTCTATGCGTGGGGTAGCGTACGAAGTAGCAGCGATTTATGACAAGGCAGTTAACTTTAAAGAATTTGCTCTTTCAGAAACAGACCAAGCTACAGCCGATGCTCTTTCTGTCAGCATTGACACAGACAAGGCGCCTTATTATGCAACTCGTATCTTGGACAATGTGACCATCGCACCAAGTCCACAATGGTTGCAAAACCTCCTCATGAACGAAGGCATCCGTCCGATTAATAATGTCGTCGACGTGACCAACTATATCTTGCTTTACTTTGGTCAACCAATGCATGCCTTTGACTTGGATACCTTTGAAGGGACTGACATCCGTGTGCGTGAAGCGCGTGCTGGTGAAAAATTAGTAACCTTGGATGGTGAAGAGCGTGAGTTAGAAATAAATGACCTCGTAATCACTGTCGCTGATAAACCAGTAGCCCTTGCAGGTGTTATGGGTGGTCAAGCTACAGAAATCTCTGAAAAATCTAGTCGTGTCGTCCTTGAAGCTGCTGTTTTCAATGGCAAATCTATCCGTAAGACTAGTGGTCGCCTCAACCTTCGTTCAGAATCTTCTTCTCGCTTTGAAAAAGGCATCAACGTGGCAACTGTCAATGAAGCCCTTGATGCGGCAGCGAGCATGATTGCAGAGCTTTCAGGAGCAACTGTTCGTAAGGGGATCGTTTCAGCAGGTGAGCTTGACACTTCTGATGTGGAAGTTTCTTCAACTCTTGTTGACGTCAACCGTGTCCTCGGTACAGAGCTTTCCTACGCCGATGTAGAAGATGTCTTCCGTCGTCTTGGATTTGGCCTTTCTGGAAATGCTGACAGCTTCACAGTAAGAGTTCCACGTCGCCGTTGGGATATCACTATCGAAGCGGATCTCTTTGAAGAAATCGCTCGTATCTACGGTTATGACCGCTTGCCAACTAGTCTTCCAAAAGACGATGGGACAGCAGGTGAGTTAACAGCGACACAAAAACTCCGTCGTCAAGTTCGGACTATTGCTGAAGGGGCTGGATTGACTGAAATCATCACCTACGCTCTTACAACTCCTGAAAAAGCGGTTGAGTTTACGATTCAGCCAAGTCATTTAACAGAGCTCATGTGGCCAATGACTGTGGACCGTTCTGTTCTCCGTCAAAATATGGTTTCAGGTATCCTTGATACAGTTGCCTACAACGTAGCACGTAAGAATAAAGACTTGGCTCTTTATGAGATTGGAAAAGTCTTTGAACAAACTGGTAATCCAAAAGAAGACTTGCCAAACGAAATCAATAGCTTTGCCTTTGCTTTGACAGGTTTAGTCGCTGAAAAAGACTTCCAAACAGCAGCAGTTCCTGTTGACTTCTTCTATGCTAAGGGAATTTTGGAAGCTCTCTTTGCTCGCTTGGGTCTTGAAGTGACTTATACAGCAACTTCTGAAATTGCTAGTCTTCACCCAGGACGTACAGCCTTGATCTCACTCGGTGACCAAGTCCTTGGTTTCCTCGGTCAAGTACATCCTGTTACAGCTAAGGCTTACGATATTCCAGAAACTTATGTGGCAGAGCTCAACCTTTCAGCTATCGAAGCAGCTCTTCAACCAGCCGCTCCATTTGTGGAAATCACCAAATTCCCAGCGGTGAGCCGTGATATCGCCCTTCTCCTCAAGGCAGAAGTGACTCACCAAGAGGTGGTAGATGCCATCCAAGCAGCTGGCGTGAAACGTTTGACAGATATCAAACTCTTCGACGTCTTCTCAGGTGAAAAACTAGGAATCGGTATGAAGTCTATGGCCTACAGCTTGACCTTCCAAAATCCAGAAGATAGCTTGACTGACGAAGAAGTCGCACGTTACATGGAAAAAATCCAAGCTTCACTTGAAGAAAAAGTCAATGCAGAAGTGCGTTAAAAGTCTAAAATCCATCCTGAGGGATGGATTTTTTTGTCTTTGTCAATGCCGAATATTGGAAAGAAAAATAAATGTGAATTTTATTATTTTTGGTATGAAAAAATCCAAGCAAATTCTACTAATAAAAATGTACATAAATCCTTGTAATGCCCCAAAAAAGGAGTATAATGAGGGTAAGATTAGTAGGAGGTGGAACATGTTAGAAGTCCGCAATCTTGAAAAAAGCTTTGGTCCTAAGCAAGTCTTGTTTGGCGTTGACTTTCAAGCTCAGCCTGGAAGAATTTTAGGTCTAGTTGGGAAAAATGGAGCTGGGAAAACAACCATTTTTCATAGTATTTTGAAATTTTTAGAATATCAGGGAGAGATTCAGTTTGATGGTCAGGAAATTCGTCAGGAAACCTATGCTCGGATTGGCTATCTACCCGAAGAACGTAGTCTCATGCCTAAATTGACAGTTCTCGAACAAGTGCGCTATCTTGCAACCTTAAAAGGCATGGATGCAAAAGAAGTCAAAGAAAAACTCCCTCAATGGATGGAAAAACTGGAAGTCAAGGGGAAACTGACAGACAAGATTAAGAGCCTCTCAAAAGGGAATCAACAAAAGATTCAGCTAATCATTACTTTAATGCATGAACCAGATTTGATTATCCTAGATGAACCTTTTAGTGGTCTAGATCCAGTCAATACCGAATTGCTTAAGCAGGTCATCCTCAAAGAAAAAGAACGTGGTGCAACCATTATCTTCTCTGACCACGTCATGACCAATGTCGAAGAGCTATGCGATGATATTCTTATGATTCGTGATGGGCGTGTCGTCTTGCATGGACCAGTCCAAGATGTTCGTAATCAATACGGCAAAACGCGACTCTTTGTTGCAAGTGAAAAGAGTCAGGAAGACTTGGAAAACCTCCCACATGTCATTCATGCTAGCTTGACCAAGCAGGGAATTTGGAAGCTTATTCTAGATGACGAAAATGCTGGACAGGAGCTCTTTGCTATCTTGACTCAAGGACACTATATCGCGACCTTTGATCAGCAAGCTCCGACAATTGATGAAATCTTTAAACTAGAATCAGGGGTGGAAGTATGAGAAATATGTTGGTTGTAATCAAAGAAACCTATCTGCGTCATGTTAAATCCTGGAGTTTTTTCTTTATGGTAATCTCGCCATTTCTCTTTATCGGCTTGTCTGGAGGAATTGGGTATCTCCAAGGTTCCTCTCTAGCTCAAAATAATAAAGTAGCAGTAGTTAGTTCGGTCCCTGCTGTAACAGAGGAGCTCAAATCGACAAATGGCATTAACTTTGATTATAAGGATGAAGCTAGTGCCCAAGAAGCCATCAAGGATGAGAAAATAAAAGGTTATCTGACCATTGATCAAGAAGATAGTGTACTTAAGGCGGTCTATTATGGAGAGACTTCACTAGAGAGTGGCATTAAATTAGCTGTGACTGCTAAGTTGAATGAACTTCAATCCCAACTCAACCGTTCAGAAGCAAATTTGTCTCAGGAACAGGAAAAACGTTTGGCGCAAACAATTCAATTCACAGAGCAGATAGATGAAGCCAAGGAAAATAAAAAGATGGTTCAGACCTTTGCGGCTGCAGGACTAGGTTTGTTTCTTTATATGATTTTGATTACCTATGCTAGTGTCACTGCTCAAGAGGTAGCTAGTGAAAAAGGAACAAAAATTATGGAAGTGGTATTTTCAAGTATTCGTGCTAGCCATTATTTCTACGCACGGATGATTGCCTTACTTCTTGTCATTTTGACTCATATTGGTATCTATATTGTAGGCGGACTTGGAGCAATCTTATTCTTTAAAGATATGCCCTTATTAGCAAATTCAGGTATTTTAAACCACTTAGGAGAATCCTTTTCAGTCAATACCTTATTGTTTGTCTTAGTCAGTCTCTTTATGTATGTGGTTTTGGCTGCCTTTCTAGGTTCGATGGTTTCTCGGCCTGAAGACTCTGATAAAGCCTTGTCGCCTTTGATGCTTTTAATTATGGTAGGATTTATTGGAGTAACTGCCTTAGGAACATCTGGAGATAATTTGGTTTTGAGGATTGGCTCATATATCCCATTTATCTCAACTTTCTTTATGCCTTTTAGAGCTATTAATGGTTATGCAAGTAGTTTAGAAGCATGGATTTCGCTTGCTATAACAGTCATTTTTGCAGTAACTGCAACAGTCTTTATCGGCCGTATGTATGCTAGCTTAGTTCTTCAAACAGATGACTTAGGCATCTGGAAAACCTTTAAACGAGCTTTGAGCTATAAATAAAGTAGTGGACCTGAGAGTGTATCTCCCAGGTCTTTCAATTAGCTGAAATATTTCACATTAATTTCTTCTAAACCTTTGACTAATAACGAAAATTATCGTACAATAAAGAGTACATGATAAAATGAGACCAGAGTTTATATGCTCTGGCGTTAGTAGTAAAAAATGAGGAGAAACGCTTTGGAATTAGAAGTATTTGCTGGGCAAGAAAAAAGTGAACTATCTATGATTGAGGTGGCTCGTGCCATCTTGGAACTCCGTGGTCGCGATCACGAAATGCATTTTAGCGATTTGGTTAATGAAATCCAAAACTATCTTGGTACCTCTAATAGCGATATTCGTGAAGCACTACCTTTGTTCTATACAGAATTGAACTTTGACGGTAGTTTTATCTCACTTGGAGATAACAAATGGGGTCTTCGTTCATGGTATGGAGTAGATGAAATTGATGAAGAAATCATTGCTCTTGAGGAAAGTGACGATGAAGAAGTAGCACCTAAAGCTAAGAAAAAACGCGTTAATGCCTTTATGGACGGAGATGCTGATGCCATTGATTATGGCGCAGATGATCCAGAAGATGAAGATGCCTACGAAGAAGATCCAGCTCTTTCTTATGATGATGAAAATCCAGATGATGAGAAGAACGAAGTAGAAGCATACGACGCTGAAATCAACGAAATTGCACCAGATGATCTTGGAGAAGATGTCGATCTTAATGAAGAAGATGACGAAGATTCTGAGGACGAAGAAGAATAATACAAAAAAGCAAGGGAAATTTCCTTGTTTTTTTAATGATTGTTCATACTTGAAGGTAAGATACTAAAATCTGATAGTCAATTTGATTTGACAAATGAGTCGAATTGAGGTAAGATATTGTTCGGGCACCTCTTTTAGAGGTCGGAGCTCCCTAGTTATTAGGGAGCTATTTTTGTTTTTCCGGGAATTTTTATCCTGGATTGTGGTTATTGATGAAGGTCTTGTTTCCTATCTCCCCTATTAGTGAGCAGGACTTGAGCATTTTAGAAAGAGGAATCTATGTCTACGAAATATATTTTTGTAACTGGTGGAGTGGTGTCGTCTATTGGGAAAGGTATCGTTGCAGCGAGCCTTGGACGTCTTTTAAAAAACCGTGGTTTGAAGGTGACCATTCAAAAATTTGACCCTTATATCAATATAGACCCAGGGACCATGAGCCCATATCAGCATGGGGAAGTCTTTGTAACTGATGATGGGGCTGAGACAGATTTGGACTTGGGTCACTATGAACGTTTCATCGATATCAATCTTAACAAATACTCAAACGTGACAACTGGTAAAATCTACAGCGAAGTTCTTCGTAAGGAACGTCGTGGAGAGTATTTGGGTGCAACTGTCCAAGTTATTCCTCATATCACAGATGCCTTGAAAGAAAAAATCAAGCGTGCTGCTTTAACGACAGACTCTGATGTTATTATTACAGAGGTTGGGGGAACTGTCGGTGATATCGAGTCCCTTCCATTCTTAGAAGCTCTTCGTCAGATGAAGGCAGATGTGGGTGCAGATAATGTCATGTATATCCACACAACCTTGCTTCCTTACCTCAAGGCAGCTGGTGAAATGAAAACCAAACCAACTCAACACTCTGTCAAAGAATTGCGTGGTTTGGGAATCCAGCCTAATATGCTGGTTATCCGCACTGAAAAGCCAGCTGGACAAGGGATTAAAAATAAACTAGCCCAGTTCTGTGATGTGGCACCAGAAGCAGTTATTGAGTCCTTGGACGTGGATCATCTTTACCAAATCCCACTTAATCTGCAAGCACAAGGCATGGATCAAATTGTCTGCGACCATTTGAAGATTGATGCACCTGCCGCAGATATGACAGAATGGTCAGCTATGGTTGATAAGGTTATGAACCTCAAAAAACAAGTCAAGATTGCACTTGTTGGTAAATATGTCGAGTTACAAGATGCTTATATCTCTGTAGTTGAAGCTTTGAAACACTCTGGTTATGCCAATGATGCAGAAGTGAAGATTGATTGGGTTAATGCCAATGATGTGACAGCTGAAAATGTGGCAGAACTCCTATCGGACTCTGACGGAATCATCGTTCCAGGTGGTTTTGGTCAACGTGGGACAGAAGGTAAGATTCAAGCGATTCGCTATGCGCGTGAAAATGATGTACCAATGTTGGGAGTCTGCTTGGGAATGCAATTGACTTGTATCGAGTTTGCCCGTCATGTTTTGGGACTTGAAGGAGCTAATTCAGCAGAGCTTGATCCTGATACAAAATATCCGATCATCGATATCATGCGTGATCAGATTGATGTTGAGGACAAGGGGGGAACCCTTCGTTTGGGACTTTATCCTTCTAAGTTGAAACGTGGTTCTAAGGCAGCAGCAGCTTATCATAACAAAGAAGTGGTCCAACGTCGCCACCGCCACCGTTATGAGTTTAACAATGCTTTCCGTGAACAGTTCGAAGAAGCAGGTTTTGTCTTCTCAGGTGTTTCACCAGACAATCGCTTGGTCGAAATTGTTGAAATCCCAGAAAACAAATTCTTTGTGGCTTGTCAGTACCATCCAGAACTTTCAAGTCGTCCAAATCGTCCAGAAGAACTTTACACTGCTTTTGTAACAGCAGCTGTTGAAAATAGTAAATAGTAGAATAAACCTTTGAGAGTCATCTCAGAGGTTTTTATTTGTTTTCAGTATTATGAAAATCTGGAAAATCGGCTCTGAATTTGGTAAGATAAGATTATGGATTTTGAAAAAATTGAACAAGCATATACCTATTTACTAGAAAATGTCCAAATCATTCAAAACGATTTGGCGACAAGCTTTTATGATGCCTTGATTGAACAAAATGGGATCTATCTCGATGGTCAAACCGCTCTGGAGCAAGTCAAAAAAAATAACCAGGCCTTAAAACGTTTGGCACTTCGAAAAGAGGAGTGGTTACGGACCTATCAATTTTTGTTAATGAAGGCAGCGCAAACAGAACCTCTTCAAGCAAATCACCAGTTCACACCGGATGCGGTTGGTCACTTGATGATTTTTATCATTGAACAACTTTTCCCTGCTGAAAATGTGAGCTTATTGGAATTGGGATCTGGGATGGGAATTCTTGGAGCTAGTTTCTTAACGTCTATGAACAAAAAGATAGATTACCTGGGAATAGAACTTGATGACCTCTTGATTGACTTGGCGGCAAGCATGGCAGAAGTAATGGATCTTCAAATGGGCTTTGTCCAAGGAGACGCAGTGCGTCCACAAGTATTAAAAGAAAGTGACATCATTGTGAGCGACCTGCCTGTCGGTTACTATCCAGATGATCAGACAGCCTCACGTTATCAAGTAGCGGCTAAGAATGAACATACTTATGCTCATCATTTGTTAATGGAACAATCACTCAAGTATCTTAAAACAGGTGGTTATGCGATTTTTCTAGCTCCAACGGACCTCTTGACGAGCCCTCAGAGTGAACTTTTAAAATCATGGCTGACTGAAAAAGCCCAACTAGTAGCAATCATAGCTTTACCAGAGGATCTCTTTGCACACGGAGCTCAGTCTAAAACAATTTTTGTTCTACAGAAGAAGACGGGAGAAGGGATTGAACCATTTGTTTATCCACTTACGAGTCTTCGTGACCCTGAAATTTTGATGGAATTTAAGGAAAATTTTCAAAATTGGTGTCAAGAACATGAAATCTAATATAAATTTTGATATAATAGTTGAAAACGCTTAAAAAAGGGGAAACATTATGACAAAAACCATTGCAATTAACGCTGGAAGCTCAAGCTTGAAATGGCAACTCTACCAAATGCCAGAAGAAAAGGTACTTGCAAAAGGTTTGATTGAGCGAATCGGATTGAAGGATTCTGTTTCTACAGTTAAATTTGATGGTCGTTCTGAAGAACAAGTTCTTGATATTGAAAACCATACCTTAGCTGTTAAGATTTTGCTTGATGACTTGATTCGTTTTAATATTATTAAATCTTATGATGAGATTACTGGTGTTGGACACCGTGTCGTTGCAGGTGGTGAGTACTTCAAAGAGTCTACAGTTGTTGAAGGCGATGTCTTGGAAAAAATTGAAGAGCTAGGACTTCTTGCTCCATTGCACAACCCTGCAAATGCTGCTGGTATTCGTGCCTTCAAAGAATTGTTGCCAGATATCACAAGTGTAGCGGTCTTTGATACATCATTCCACACAACAATGCCAGAAAAAGCATACCGTTATCCATTACCAACTAAGTACTATACAGAAAACAAAGTTCGTAAATACGGTGCACACGGAACAAGTCACCAATATGTTGCTCAAGAAGCAGCAAAACTATTGGGCCGTCCACTTGAAGAGTTGAAATTGATCACGTGCCATATCGGTAATGGTGCTTCTATCACAGCTGTTAAAGGTGGTCAATCAATCGATACATCAATGGGATTCACTCCACTTGGTGGTGTTATGATGGGAACTCGTACAGGGGATATTGACCCAGCTATCATTCCTTATTTAATGCAATATACAGAGGACTTTAACAAGCCTGAGGATATCAGTCGTATTCTTAATCGTGAGTCAGGATTGCTGGGTGTTTCAGGCAAGTCTAGTGATATGCGTGATGTGATTGCTGCAATGGAGGCAGGGGATCATGATGCTGCTTTGGCCTTTGAAATGTATGTTGACCGTATCCAAAAACATATTGGCCAATACTTGGCAGTCCTAAATGGAGCTGATGCTATCATCTTTACTGCTGGTGTTGGTGAAAATGCAACGCTTGTCCGTGAGAAAGTCATCTCAGGTATTTCTTGGTTTGGTTGTGATGTAGATTCAGAGAAAAATGTTTTTGGTGTAACTGGAGACATCTCTACAGATGCTGCAAAAATTCGTGTTCTTGTCATCCCAACTGATGAAGAACTTGTTATTGCGCGTGATGTGGAACGTTTGAAAAAATAAACGATAAGAAAATCGACCTTCTCGATAGAGAGGTCGATTTTTATGTTGTTGACGAGTGTTTACCATTTGGTAAGCGAAACCTCACCACTGTTGAGCCAGATTTTTGCACCAGTTGCTAATTCTATCTGCAGTTGGCCCTGATCCGAAATGTCACACGCTTTTCCCGTGATTATTTCTTGATCTTTTTTGAAGGAAATTTCTTTTCCTAAAACAATTGATTGCTTTTTATAAAGGTAAAGCAGCTCATCAGCCTCTGTTTCGTAGAAACATTTCCAGATTTCTGCAATCAACTCGTTGCGAGTGATTGGGCTATTTTGAGAGAAGAGACTTCCAGCTTTCCCTTGTAAGTTTTTTGGGAAATCAGCAATAGAAAAGTTGATACCAACACCAATAATAACATCTGTGACAAGGCCGGTTTCGACAGAAGTGATGGCTTCAGTTAGAATACCGGCTATTTTTTTCTGATTTAGATACAGATCATTTACCCATTTGATGTCTAAATCAATCAAGCTCAAATTTTTAACAGCCTTATAAATAGCAGCTGAAGTTAAGAGTGTATAAGCTGGTAAATCTAGATAAGAAAGATTGGGTTTGAGGTGGAGAGACATATAGATTCCCCCTTTGTCTGGAGAGTAGTAGGGGCGTTGAAATCGACCACGGCCCATCGTTTGGCTAGTTGAAAGGTAGAGTGTATCTCCTTTGGCACCAGCTTCCATAGCCTCCTTGGCATCACTCTGGGTTGATTTGGTGATAGGTTTATATTGAACAGTAATGGGGCTGTTGTTTTCGATTTCTTGAGGTAAGATTAGGTCACCATGAAGAAGTTTGTAACCACGGTTTTTGATGCTGTCAATTTCTAAACCTTCTTGTTGGAGGCGTTGGATAGCCTTCCAAACAGAGGTGCGAGAGAGGTTTAATATTTCAGCGATTTTCTCTCCGCTTAAATAATCTGTTTCATGAGCTAAGATTTTGTAAACTTCTTGGTAGGATTTCATACTAGGTCCTTTCTGAAACAACTAGATTTATTGTACCATATTTTTAAAAAAGGATGCGTGGTTTAAGAGATATCTTCACCCACTATAAAATTTTACCTAGTTTTAGTTAGGGTGCCATGGACAAAGTGGTTTTCAAATCATTTGAAAAATGGTAAAATGTTTTAATAGTTTATATATCTGTGCATTATAGCGCAGAGAGAAAGGATCTGTTGTGAAATCAATAGGTATTATTGAAAAATTGAAAGGCTTGTCTAAGCAAGAACTAGTCTTGCTAGCAGTTATTCTAAGTATTTTCTTGCCTTTTTATATTTTCATCATCATTTTTATCGCTTATTTAATAGGTCTAATTTTTACAGGAGAAATGAAGGGAATTCTAAAACGACTCTCTAATCATGCCATTTTGCTTTTATTTATTGGCTATAGTGGTGTTATCTCTCTTTTAGCTCAAAATGTGATGGGGATGGTTTCCACTTTAGGAATGTTCCTCTTTGCAATTTTCTTTTATTATTACCAAGCTCATTTAACCCCTAAGTTTTTCAGATTAGTATTGCAATCGGTTATGTCGCTTAGTGTGCTAGCATCAGTTTTCGCAGCTTTAGAGCACTTTCAGATTGTAAAGAAATTTGATTATACTTTCTTATCACCTAAGATGCAGGTCTGGCATCAGAACCGTGCAGAGGTAGCCTTCTTTAATCCTAATTATTATGGGATTATCTGTTGTTTCTGTATTATGATTGGATTTTACTTAATTAGTACAACTAAATTGAGATGGTTGAGAATTTTCTCAGTGATCGCGATTTTTGCGAATTTGTTTGGACTCAACTTTACTCAAAATAGAACAGCTTTTCCAGCCATTATCTTTGGTGCGATTATTTATCTTTTCACAACCATTAAAAACTGGCGTGCCTTCTGGCTCAGTATTGGAGTATTTGGTGTTGGTCTAGCCTTCCTCTTCTCGAGTGATTTGGGAGTTCGAATGGGAACGCTCGATTCATCTATGGAAGAACGAGTATCTATCTGGAATGCGGGTATGACCTTATTCAAACAAAACCCCTTCTGGGGTGAGGGTCCCCTAACCTATATGCACTCTTACCCTCGTATTTTTGCTCCTTATCATGAACATGCTCATAGTATTTACATTGATACGATATTGAGTTACGGTGTAGTAGGGACGGTATTATTAGGGATTGCCTCTTCAGACCCAATCCGAAAATTAATCGATATGAGTCAGGAGCCGAGCAAGCGTCCGATTGTTGGTCTTTATCTTTCGTTTTTAACAGTAGTTGCTGTGCATGGAATTTTTGATTTGGCCCTCTTTTGGATTCAATCCTCCTTCATCTTCCTTTTGGTAATGTGTAGTTTGCCATTAAAACATAGTATGATTGGAGAGTTTGTTGAATAAACAAAAAGATAGTAGAAATGAGATTTTCTACTATCTTTTTTATTATTGAATAGCTTGAAGTAAATCTTCAGCTTGCTTTTCTAGAGAAGCAGCGACGCTATCTTCAAGGACTAATTGACCATCTGCCCAGGCAGAATCATTAACACGGGCTGCTGTAAATTCACCAACAACTTGTGTACGGATAAATGGCAAGAGGTCTTTGTAAATTGCAAAGAGTTGATCATGACCTGCATTAGCTACAGAAGATACCGTAACAATCTTATCTTGAAGAGCAGATGCTCCACGAGTGTCAGATAAGTCAATTGCGCGTGAAAGCCAATCTAGTAAGTTTTTTACAGTCCCTGGAATTGAGAAGTTGTAGACTGGAGAGAAGATCCAGATAGCATCAGCAGCTTGAACTGCTTCACGTGCAGCTGCAACAGTTGGAAGTGTAGGAACTTCAAGATCTTGGCTAAAGAGAGGAATAGCTGAGTAGTCAAGGTAGCTAACCTCAGCCTTACCTGCAAGAGCTTTTTCGGCTTCTAGTGCCATTTGGTGGTTGAATGAACCTTCGCGTAATGAACCAACGATAAATAATACTTTTTTAGACATAGGATGTCTCCTTTTAATTTTATTCAGATTTGCTCTGTTGTTACAATATATGTTACAACAAAGCAAAATCATTTGCAAGAAATTTGCTCAAAATATAAAAAGTATTAAATTTGAAGCTATCAATCATGAGATTGTAGATAAAGAAAAGCCTATAGCTCAATAGTTGGAGCTTATATTTGAATGCCTGAAAGTAGGTTAGAGTTCAAGAATCTCCCCCTTAATTCACTTGTAATTCACTAGGATAGATGGTAAAATAGACGAGTGAAAAAGAGACAAAAAAAAGAAAAAAATTCCCTATTATTTCAGTATACTATTGGCCTAACCTTGCTGGCTCTAGTTGTGACTTCTTCCTTTCTCTATTTGGTATGGCTTAGTATGAAACCTTATCAAACTGCAAAAGTCGAAGGGGAAAAACTTGCCAAGCAGTATGCAAATCTAGAAATGGTTAGCCAGGTTGATATCTTCAATGGTTTAGAAAGCTATTATAGTGTTTTTGGTCAAGATAAGAATCAGAAACCAGTTGCTGTCTTAATAGAGAAAAGTAGCAATAATATTTACGTATATCAACTAGAAAATGGTACTTCTCAAGAAAAAGCAGAAGCAGTTGTCAGAGAAAAAGGAGCAACTGAGATCGACAAGATTACTTTCGGGCGGTACGCTGATAAGCCCGTCTGGGAAATCGAGTCTGGAGGAGACTATTATCTAGTAGATTTTGAATCTGGTAGCCTAATCGAAAAGGAGAAGCTATGAAACTATCCAAGCGTGTATTAGAAATGGAAGAAAGTGTCACTCTGGCTAGTGATGCAAGAGCAAAGAAGTTAAAGGCTGAAGGAAAAGATGTTCTTTTCTTAACTTTAGGTCAGCCCGATTTTCATACTCCTGAAAATATTCAAGATGCTGCTGTTGCGGCTATTCGAGATGGACGAGCTTCTTTCTATACGGTAGCTTCAGGTTTGCCTGAGTTAAAAGCAGCAGTCAATACCTATTTTGAACGTTATTACGGTTATTCTGTGGCGGCAAACGAAGTCACTTTTGCTACAGGTGCCAAGTTCTCTCTCTACACTTTCTTTATGGCTGTGATTAATCCAGGTGATGAGGTCATTATTCCAACACCTTACTGGGTTAGCTATGGGGATCAGGTTAAGATGGCAGAAGGTGTTCCAGTCTTTGTTCAAGCCAAGGAAGACAATCACTTTAAAGTGACGGTAGACCAATTAGAAGCAGCTCGCACAGGTAAGACCAAAGTTTTGGTTCTTAACTCACCCTCTAATCCGACTGGAATGATTTATTCTCGTGAGGAACTCTTGGCCATCGGAAACTGGGCAGTTGAACACGATATTCTCATTCTTGCAGACGATATTTATGGTCGTTTGGTCTATAATGGGAATGAGTTCGTCCCAATCTCAAGTCTGTCAGAAGCTATTCGTAAACAAACCATTGTCATCAATGGAGTGTCTAAGGCATACGCTATGACTGGTTGGCGTGTTGGTTATGCAGTAGGTGATCCAGAAATTATTGCTGCTATGAGCAAATTGACTGGTCAAACAACTTCAAATTTGACAGCAGTGTCTCAATATGCAACGATTGAAGCGCTAACTGGACCTCAAGATTCTGTAGAAATCATGCGCCAAGCCTTTGAAGAGCGTTTGAATACTATCTATCCACTCTTGTGTGAAGTTCCTGGCTTTGAGGTTGTCAAACCACAAGGAGCTTTCTATCTCTTCCCAAATGTCAAAAAAGCCATGGAGATGAAAGGTTATACCGATGTAACAGCATTTACAACGGCCATCCTTGAAGAGGTGGGGCTAGCCTTGATAACAGGAGCTGGATTTGGAGCACCAGAAAATGTCCGCCTCAGCTATGCGACAGACTTGGAAACTCTTAAGGAAGCCATTCGTCGTTTGCACCAATTTATGGAAAAATAAGAAGCTTAACCTCTGTCTTAATAACGGAGGTTTTTGTAGCTAAAAACTTATGAATTTCTATCAAACTAGCTAGCTATCAGCCATTATTTGTGGTACAATAATGAGTAATAATGTCTTTGGACAAGTTAAACGAATAAAGGAAGATAAATGATGACAAAACGTGTAACAATTATCGAAGTAAAAGACTACGTTGGCCAAGAAGTGACTATCGGTGCTTGGGTTGCTAACAAGTCAGGAAAAGGGAAAATTGCTTTCTTGCAATTGCGTGATGGAACAGCCTTTTTCCAAGGTGTAGCTTTTAAACCAAACTTTATCGAAAAATTTGGAGAAGAAGTAGGTCTTGAAAAATTTGACACCATCAAACGCCTAAGCCAAGAAACTTCTGTTTTTGTGACAGGGATTGTTAAAGAAGACGAGCGTTCTAAATTTGGGTACGAGTTGGATATTACAGACATCGAAGTTATCGGTGAATCTCAAGATTACCCAATCACTCCAAAAGAACACGGAACAGACTTCTTGATGGACAACCGTCACTTGTGGTTGCGTTCTCGCAAACAAGTAGCTGTCATGCAAATCCGTAATGCTATTATCTATGCAACTTATGAGTTCTTTGATAAAAATGGCTTCATGAAGTTTGATAGCCCAATTCTTTCAGGAAATGCGGCGGAAGATTCAACTGAATTGTTTGAAACGGACTACTTTGGAACACCAGCCTACTTGAGCCAATCAGGTCAGCTTTATCTGGAAGCTGGTGCTATGGCCCTTGGTCGTGTCTTTGACTTTGGTCCAGTATTCCGTGCTGAAAAATCTAAGACTCGTCGTCACTTGACTGAGTTCTGGATGATGGATGCTGAGTATTCATACTTGACACATGATGAGTCACTTGACTTGCAAGAAGCTTATGTAAAAGCTTTGCTTCAAGGTGTTCTTGATCGTGCCCCTCAAGCCTTGGAAACCTTGGAACGTGATACAGAGCTCTTGAAACGCTACATTGCAGAGCCATTCAAACGTATCACTTACGATGAAGCCATTGATCTCTTGCAAGAGCATGAAAATGATGAAGACGCTGACTATGAACATCTCGAGCATGGAGATGACTTCGGCTCACCACACGAGACTTGGATTTCAAACCACTTTGGTGTACCAACCTTTGTCATGAACTACCCAGCAGATATCAAGGCCTTCTATATGAAGCCAGTCCCTGGTAACCCAGATCGCGTACTTTGTGCAGACTTGCTCGCACCAGAAGGTTACGGAGAAATCATCGGTGGCTCCATGCGTGAGGAAGATTACGATGCCCTTGTAGCGAAGATGGAATCTCTTGGTATGGATCGTACAGAGTATGAATTTTACCTTGACCTTCGTAAATACGGTACAGTTCCACACGGTGGATTTGGTATCGGTATCGAACGTATGGTAACCTTCGCAGCTGGTACAAAACACATCCGTGAGGCTATTCCATTCCCACGTATGTTGCACCGTATCAAACCTTAATAGCCATAAAAACGCCGTCTGGCGTTTTTATACTCTTCGAAAATCAAATTCAAACTACGTCAGCTTCACCTTGCCGTACTCAAGTACAGCCTGCGGCTAGCTTCCTAGTTTGCTCTTTGATTTTCATTGAGTATTACTTTAAATGAAAGAGGTAGAGAAAATGTAGGCAACTCTCAGTAAGTCTTTTAGAAACAATCATATTACATATTGAAAGAGAGAAAACAATGTTTAAAAGAACTTACAAAGGTAATATTCCACTCCTAGCAGGACTGGAATTTACATCTTATTTTGGAATTACCAGTTTTTGGATTTTATTTTTCATTCAGAATGGTCTTTCCTTGTTGCAAATCGGTCTATTAGAGAGTATCTTTCATGGGACAAGTCTCTTATGTGAAATCCCATCTGGTATGTTGGCCGATCGATTTAGCTACAAGACCAATCTCTATTTGGCTCGCTTGGCCAGTATTGTATCCTCTATCTTGATTTTGTTTGGTCAGGGGAATTTTTGGATCTATGCTCTTGCCATGATGGTCAGTGCTTGGTCCTATAATTTTGACTCGGGAACCAGCACCGCTTTCTTATATGATTCTGCGGTTGAAGCGGGTCAAAAGGACCGATATCTTCAGATTTCGAGCTTTTTGTCTGGTGTGGCAGAAGTTACCCGAACCCTAGGTACAGTTGTGGCAGGCTTCTTTATTCACGGAGCATTGGCTTGGACTTATCTAATTGCTATTGGATTATCTTTTCTTTCTATAATCTTGATTTATTTGATGAAAGAACCAATGGCTAAGAGAGAAAAAAATGAAAGCTTAACCTTTAAAACGATTGTCCTGCAAGTTCGAAAAGAATGGCATGAAAAACCAGTACTCTTTTATTGGATGATGACTTATCAGCTAGTCGGAACACTCATGTGCATGTTTTACTTTTACTATCAGCAGAAAATAAGTGACTTAGCAGGATGGCAGGTTTCACTGGTCATGCTGATTGGTAGTGGCTTAAATCTTATAGCAGTTTATGTAGCTAGTCAAATCGGTAAAAAATGGAATAGCAATCGAGTTTTTCCGACTCTTGTTGCACTAACGGGCTTGGCCTTACTATTGGTATTTTTTGGAACTCCCTTTGCTTTTCTTCTCGTCTATCTTTTAACCGATATACTCTATGCAGTTTATCAACCAATCTATTTTAATGACTTACAAGGCTATTTACCGTCCAGTGTAAGAGCAACTATGCTTAGTATCAATTCCATGCTCTTTAGTTTATCTATGATTGTCATTTTCCCACTGACAGGTTGGTTGATTGATCGTTGGGGTCTTGTAGCTGTCTTTTTAGTTCTAGGCCTTATCTTACTATTAACCTATCCTATCTTAAGAATTGGTCTAAAAAGGATGGGCAAGCTATTAAATCAGGACTTAATAACTGAATAAAGCATGAAACCCTATTTGCCCAAAGAGCCTTCTTGTGATAAAATAACAAGAAGAAAAGGAGAAGAGCATGATTGATGTAGAAGAAATTCTAAGCAAGATGAATCCCAATCAAAAGATTAACTATGACCGTGTTATGCAAAAAATGGTTCAAGTTTGGGAAAAAAATGAAGAAAGACCAACTATTCTCATGCACGTCTGTTGTGCTCCCTGTAGCACTTACACTCTAGAGTATTTGACCAAGTATGCGGATGTGACCATCTATTTTGCAAATTCAAATATCCATCCAAAAGCTGAGTATCACAAGCGTGCCTATGTGACCAAGAAGTTTGTCAGTAATTTCAATGAGCGAACTGGCAATAAGGTCCAATACCTAGAAGCTCCTTATGAACCAAATGAATATCGTAAACTGGTTCGAGGTTTGGAAGAAGAACCTGAAGGCGGGGACCGTTGCAAGGTCTGTTTTGATTATCGTTTGGACAAGACAGCACAAGTGGCTATGGACTTAGGATTTGACTACTTTGGCTCAGCCCTAACCATCAGTCCTCATAAAAATTCACAAACCATCAATAGTATCGGGATTGATGTGCAGAAAATCTACACCACTCACTATCTTCCCAGTGATTTTAAGAAAAATCAAGGTTATAAACGCTCTGTAGAAATGTGTGAAGAGTACGACATTTATCGCCAATGTTACTGTGGCTGTGTCTATGCAGCTCAAGCTCAAAATATTGACTTGGTGCAGGTCAAGAAGGATGCGACAGCCTTTATGGTAGATAAGGATATAGAGAAAGATTATTCCCACATCAAATTTACTGTTACGAAGTTAGATATTTAAAGGAAAACCTGCCTCAAGGCAGGTTTTTTGCTTATAAAAAAAACGAGGTCAGGATTTTGTTCCTGACCTCTGACAACTTTACCGATTCTTTAGTTCTACGTAGCGTTTGTACCAAATGTTGACATAGGCTTCTGAGAAGGGGCCTCGTTCATTGTTGATCCAGTCAACAAGAATCTTAACATGCTCTTTCAAAATATAGTCTAAATCATCAGGATAATTCATCTTACGCTTATGACGTTCATACTCTTCAACGTCCAAGAGGCGTTTCTCACCATCTGTAAAAACTTTAACATCTAAATCATAATCGATGTATTTTAAAGCTTCTTCGTCTAGATAATAAGGGCTAGCCATGTTGCAGTAGTAGGAAATCCCATTATCACGAATCATGGCGATGATGTTAAACCAATATTTTTTGTGAAAGTAAACAATAGCCGGTTCTCGAGTCACCCAACGACGACCGTCACTTTCGGTAACAAGTGTGTGGTCGTTGACGCCGATAATAGCGTTCTCTGTTGTTTTTAGTACCATGGTGTCTCTCCAAGTACGGTGGAGACTCCCATCATGCTTATAACTTTGAATTGTAATAAAGTCGCCTTCTTTTGGAAGTTTCATAACTAACCAACTTTCTACAATTTATAAGTTTATCGTTTACTATTGTATCACATTTTTATTTAAAGTTCTTAGTTTTTCCATGAAAAAATTAAAGATATTCTCTGAGAGCGCTGGCTATATCTGAAAAATCATAGCCTTTTCTAGCTAAAACTTGGGTTAGGCGTTGTTTCAGTTCGTATCCTTCATACTTTCGTGAATATTTCCGATATTGCTTATCCAACTCTTTAAAAATTAGTTCCTGAACAGTTTCTTCTTCGACTTGGCTATCTAGTTGGTCAAAGGCTGTTTTGGCTTCTGAGTATGAGAATCCTTTATTGGTTAGGCTTTGGATAATCTTATCTTGTAGAGCGCGGGCAGGTAATTTACCCTGATATTTTTTCAGTAGTTTTTGGGCTGTGCGCTCTGCGACTTCCGACATATCAAATTCTTGTAAGACTTCTTGGATGATGGATTTGGCAACTCCCTTTTGAGAAATCTTCTGCATCAGCATATAGCTTCCCTTATCTCCTGAAAGCTGATTAGAGTTGATAATAGCATAGGCATATTGACGGTCATTTATCCAATTATCATCTTTTAGAGATTGGATGACTTTGGGTATGATGTTCTCATCGATTTCATGTTTACTTAGATAATCTCGGACTTCTTTTTCAGTACGAGCCTTGAAGGATAAGTGGTAGAGCGCTAGATTTTTTCCGTAGGAAAATTGTGCAAAGGTCTGAATTTCTGCAAACTCCTCTGGACTAATTTCCTTATCCTTGGTCAGCATAAAGCGAACAATGGTATCCTCTGTAATGTAGCAGGTTTGGTCCTTATCAAGTTCTAGAAGATAAAGACGTTTTTTCTTTTCAAGTTTTGTGATTTTCATGTTTCTATTATAGCGTACTTTGTGATAAGATAGGGATATGAATCTAAAAGTCAAACAAAAAATTCCATTAAAAATCAAGCGCATGGGGATTAACGGGGAAGGTATCGGATTTTACCAGAAAACACTCGTTTTTGTCCCAGGCGCCCTCAAGGGTGAAGATATCTATTGTCAGGTGACTTCTGTCAAGCGTAACTACGTTGAGGCTAAACTGCTTGAGGTCAATAAAAAATCTAAATTTCGAGTAGTTCCAGACTGTACTATTTATAATGAGTGTGGAGGCTGTCAAATTATGCACCTACACTATGACAAGCAGTTGGAATTCAAGACAGATCTTCTCCATCAAGCTCTGAAGAAATTTGCCCCTGCTGGCTATGAAAACTTTGAGATTAGACCAACTATTGGCATGCAGAAACCAAAGTATTATAGGGCTAAACTGCAATTTCAAACACGAAAGTTTAAGGGCCAGGTCAAGGCAGGTTTGTATGCTCAGAATTCCCATTATTTGGTCGAGTTAAAGGACTGTCTGGTTCAAGATAAGGAGACACAAGCTATTGCCAATCGCATTGCTGAGCTTTTGACCTATCATCAAATTCCGATTACGGATGAACGGAAAATCCTTGGAGTTCGGACCATCATGGTTCGTCGAGCACGGAAAACTGGGGAAGTCCAGATTATCATTGTGACCAATCGCCAATTGAATTTGACTCAATTTGTGAAAGATTTAGTCAAGGATTATCCTGAAGTAGTGACTGTCGCAGTCAATACCAATACTGCTAAAACTAGTGAGATTTATGGGGACAAGACAGAGATTATTTGGGGGCAGGATAGTATACGCGAGGGTGTATTAGACTATGAGTTTTCTCTTTCACCCCGAGCTTTCTATCAGCTTAATCCTGAACAGACTGAAATTCTCTATAGTGAAGCCGTTAAGGCCTTGGACGTGACTGAGGACGACCATCTGATCGATGCCTATTGTGGTGTTGGGACCATTGGTTTTGCTTTTGCAAAAAAAGTCAAAAGTTTGAGAGGGATGGATATTATTCCAGAAGCTATTGAGGATGCCAAAGAAAATGCTAAGCGCATGGGTTATACCAATACTCATTATGAAGCAGGAACTGCAGAAGAAATTATCCCTCGTTGGTACAAGGAAGGCTATCGCGCCGATGCTTTGATAGTGGACCCGCCTCGTACAGGCTTAGATGACAAACTATTGGATACCATCGTTAAATATGCTCCTGAAAAGATGGTTTATGTATCCTGTAATGTGTCTACCTTGGCGCGTGATTTGGTTAGATTGATGGAGGTCTATGACCTGCATTATATCCAGTCCGTTGACATGTTTCCACACACGGCTAGAACAGAAGCAGTGGTCAAATTAACGAGGCGTAAGTCAGCTTCCAAATAGAAAGAATAACTGGAAAGTTTTTGAAAAGAAGACTTTTAGTTACAGAGTAAGATTTGCAAGCTCCCTATATTTATGATAAAATAAGTAGAAAATAAAATGAAAAAAGAGGTATGTGAAATGTCACGTAAACCATTTATCGCTGGTAACTGGAAAATGAACAAAAACCCAGAAGAAGCAAAAGCATTCGTTGAAGCTGTAGCATCAAAACTTCCTTCATCAGACCTTGTTGAAGCAGGTATCGCAGCTCCTGCAGTTGACTTGACAACTGTTCTTGCTGCTGCTAAAGGTTCAAACCTTAAAGTTGCTGCTCAAAACTGCTACTTTGAAAATGCAGGTGCTTTCACAGGTGAAACTAGCCCACAAGTTTTGAAAGAAATCGGTACTGACTACGTTGTTATCGGTCACTCAGAACGTCGTGACTACTTCCACGAAACAGACGAAGACATCAACAAAAAAGCAAAAGCAATCTTTGCGAACGGTATGCTTCCAATCATCTGTTGTGGTGAAAGCCTTGAAACTTACGAAGCTGGTAAAGCAGCAGAATTCGTAGGTGCTCAAGTTTCAGCTGCTCTTGCTGGATTGACTGCAGAACAAGTAGCTGCAACAGTTATCGCTTATGAGCCAATCTGGGCTATCGGTACTGGTAAATCAGCTTCACAAGACGACGCACAAAAAATGTGTAAAGTTGTTCGTGACGTTGTAGCAGCTGACTTTGGTCAAGAAGTTGCTGATAAAGTACGTGTTCAATACGGTGGTTCAGTAAAACCTGAAAACGTTGCTGAATACATGGCTTGTCCAGACGTTGATGGAGCTCTAGTTGGTGGTGCATCACTTGATCCAGAAAGCTTCTTGGCATTGCTTGACTTTGTAAAATAAGCCTCAAATATCTGAGACAGACAGTTCCCTCTCTCGAGGTTAAGACTGCCTGTCTTCTTTTTAGTAAAAAGGCGTGCGTAAGCACGCTCTTTTCTGCATTTTGAATGAAAAAGAAAGGAGAATTATGCTTTATATTTGGTCTTATCTCAAACGTTATCCCAAATGGCTAGTTTTAGACTTCCTTGGAGCTATTTTCTTTGTTATTGTCAATCTTGGACTACCGACTGTTCTGGCCCGCATGATTGACCAGGGAATCAACCAAGGAGACAAGGATAAGCTCTATTTTTGGGCTATTGTCATGTTGGTCATAATCGTCTTGGGAACATGTGGGCGGATTGTTCTAGCCTATGCTGCTAGTAAACTGACTACCAATATGGTTAAGGAAATGCGAAATGATGTCTATGCTAAGTTACAGGAGTATTCTCATCACGAATATGAACAAATTGGTGTGTCTTCACTAGTTACTCGTATCACCAGTGATGCCTTTGTCCTCATGCAGTTTGCGGAACAAACGCTTAAGTTGGGTGTTATCACTCCCATGATGATGCTGTCGAGTATTCTCATGATTTTCTTGACGAGTCCTTCACTAGCCTGGATCGTCGCTTTTTCCGTACCTTTTCTGGCTGTAGTAGTCATTTATGTGGCGGTCAAAACTCGCCCCTTATCTGAAAAGCAACAGAAAACACTGGATAAGATTAATCAGTATGTCCGTGAGAATTTGATGGGCTTGCGTGTCATACGTGCCTTTGCTCGTGAAGACTTCCAAGAAAAACGTTTTGAAGAGAAAAATGCTATCTATGCGGACAATTCGAATCGTTTATTCAAATTGACAGGTTTGACAGAACCGCTATTTGTGCAAATCATTATCGCTATGATTGTGGCTATCGTTTGGTTTGCCCTTGATCCCCTCAAGCACGGCAGTTTGCAGATTGGTGATTTGGTAGCCTTCATCGAGTATAGTTTCCATGCTCTCTTGTCCTTCCTATTCTTATCAAACCTCTTCACCATGTATCCTAGAACAGCTGTATCTAGTGAGCGTTTGAAAGAAATCATGGATATGCCAATTTCCATTGATCCAAACGAGGGTGGAATTCAAGAAACAGAAACTCATGGTTATTTAGAATTTGATAATGTGACCTTTGCCTATCCTGGGGAAACAGAAAGCCCTGTTTTGCATAATATTTCCTTCACTGCTAAACCGGGAGAAACCATTGCATTTATCGGTTCAACTGGGTCAGGTAAGTCTACTCTAGTTCAATTGATTCCTCGTTTCTACGATGTTACGCTAGGGAAAATCAAGGTCGATGGTGTTGATGTCCGGGATTACCGTCTCAAATCACTCCGTCAGAAGATTGGATTTATTCCACAAAAGGCCTTGCTTTTTACTGGGACTATCGCAGACAATCTCCGTTACGGGAAAGAGGATGCCAGTCATGAGGACTTGCACCAAGCAGCAGATGTGGCCCAAGCCAAAGACTTTATCGAAAGTCGAGAAGAAGGTTTTGCGACGCATCTGGCAGAAGGCGGAAGCAACCTATCAGGTGGTCAGAAACAACGTTTGTCGATTGCACGAGCAGTCATCAAGGGTCCAGATATCTATATCTTTGATGATTCTTTCTCAGCCTTGGACTACCGTACAGATGCTATTTTGCGCCGTCGTCTCAAGGAAGTGACACAAGATGCTACGGTATTGATTGTTGCTCAACGTGTTGGAACTATCATGGATGCTGACCAGATTATCGTCCTTGATAAGGGTGAAATTGTTGGTCGTGGGCGTCATGAAGAATTGATGGAAACCAATGACATCTATCGAGAAATTGCTGAATCGCAGTTGAAAAATGCGTCTCTAACAGAAGAATAGGAGGTAAAGGATGAAACAACAATCTAGTCTAGCTCGTCTATGGAGTTATTTAAAAGCCTACCGTTTCTCTGTTTTCTTTGCAGTTTTCTTGAAAATAGTCAGCGTCATTATGAGTGTTATCGAGCCATTCGTATTGGGGCTTGCTATCACTGAGTTAACCAGCAACCTCCTTGCCATGGCAAATGGTGTTGCAGGAGCAGGTATCAATACCAGCTATATCACAGTAATTCTAGTGATTTATCTCCTGCGTGGTCTTCTCTATGAGTTGGGGGCATATTATTCAAACTACTTTATGACCAATGCGGTGCAGTCCATGATACAGGATTTGCGAAATGAAATGAGCGAAAAAATCAATCGCATCCCTGTGTCCTACTTTGATAAGCACCAGTTTGGGGATTTGTTGGGTCGCTTTACCAGTGATGTTGAAACTGTTTCAAATGCTCTCCAACAGTCTTTCTTACAGATTGTCAATGCAGTCTTTACCATTCTTTTTGTTATGGGAATGGTGCTCTATCTAAATCTTCAGTTGGCCATCATTGTTATCTTGTCGATTCCGATAACTTATTTTGGGGCTAAAACAATTCTGAATCGTTCGCAACCATACTTTAAACAGCAGGCAGCCATTCTAGGAAGTATGAATGGATTTGTACAGGAAAGCTTGACTGGTTTCAATGTTCTTAAACTTTTCGGACGTGAAGAGAAATCTCAAGAGAGATTTGAAAAGATTACGGATGAATTGCAACAAGTTGGATTCAAGGCTAGCTTCATTTCAGGTTTGATGATGCCTGCCCTTCATATTGTATCGGATTTAACTTACTTAATTGTTGCAGTATTAGGTGGATTGCAGGTTATCGCAGGACGCTTAACCATTGGTAATATGCAAGCTTTCGTTCAGTATGTGTGGCAGGTTAGTCAACCAATCCAAAATATCACTCAATTAGCGGGACAAATGCAAAGTGCTAAGTCTTCGCTTGATCGTGTCTTCGAAGTTTTGGATGAACAGGAAGAAGCCCAAACTGCTGAAGTGAAAGAACTGGCACCATTGACAGGTCAGGTTAGCTTCAAGAATGTTGATTTCCAATACGTGGAAAATAAACCATTGATTCGCAATTTCAATCTGGATGTTGAACCAGGAGAGATGGTGGCTATCGTAGGACCAACTGGAGCAGGAAAAACAACCTTAATTAACCTTCTCATGCGTTTTTATGATGTAACTGCTGGAGCTATTTTAGTGGACGGTCAAGATATTCGTGACCTGTCTCGTCAGGACTATCGTCGACAGTTTGGGATGGTATTGCAGGATGCCTGGCTCTATGAAGGCAGTATCAAGGAAAATCTTCGCTTTGGGAATCTTGAGGCAACAGATGAAGAAATCGTTGAAGCTGCTAAGGCTGCCAATGTTGACCACTTTATCCGCACCCTTCCTGGTGGTTACAACATGGAAATGAACCAAGAGTCAAGTAATATTTCTCTTGGTCAGAAGCAACTTTTGACTATTGCGCGTGCACTCTTGGCTGATCCAAAAATTCTAATCCTTGACGAAGCGACCTCATCAGTCGATACGCGTCTAGAACTCTTGATTCAAAAAGCCATGAAGCGTTTGATGAAGGGGAGAACAAGCTTTGTTATCGCCCATCGCCTTTCTACTATTCAGGAAGCGGACAAGATTTTGGTGCTGAAAGATGGACAGATTATCGAACAAGGAAATCATGAAAGTCTCTTAGCTTCAAAAGGTTTCTATTATGACCTTTATCAAAGCCAATTTTCTGGTAAAGACGCAGAAAACAACTAAAAAATTACGACTTCCTATTCTTAAATTATCAGTCTATTGCAACTTTTTTAATATGGGTTAATTTTCTTGCTTTTGTCTACTAGGTGTAGTATACTGAGATAGTAATCAATAAATATGGTTGCAAAAATAATATTATGAGGTGAGAAAAATGGTAGAATTGAAAAAAGATGCATTAAAAGACGTAACAACATTATCTAAGACAGCTCCTGAAACGCTAGTAAAAACGAAAGAAGTCTTGAATCAAGCCGTAGCAGACTTGTATGTAGCGCATATCGCTCTTCATCAAGTACACTGGTACATGCGTGGACGTGGTTTTATGGTATGGCATCCTAAGATGGATGAATATATGAATAGCCTTGATGGTTACCTTGATGAAATCAGCGAACGCTTGATCACTCTTGGTGGCAAACCTTACTCTACTTTGACAGAATTCCTTCAACACAGTGAAATCGAAGAAGAAGTTGGAGAATTCCGTAACGTAGAAGAAAGTTTAGAGCGTGTTCTATCTATTTATCGTTACCTCATCACACTCTTCCAAAAAGCATTGGATGTAACTGATGAGGAAGGTGATGATGTTACTAATGATATCTTCGTTGGTGCTAAGGCTGACCTTGAAAAAACAGTCTGGATGCTTGCGGCAGAATTAGGACAAGCACCTGGTTTGTAAGATACTGAATTTTTCTAAAAATCCGTAGAAGTTTTCTACGGATTTTTTCTATTCAGGAGGGCATTCCAAAACAGTCTTTTTTGAAGATTTTTGATAAAATAGAACTATCAATAAAAAGGATGAAAGCATGACAAAGAAAATCGTAGCCATCTGGGCACAAGATGAAAAGGGTGTAATCGGAAAAGAGGATCGCTTACCATGGCATTTGCCAGCAGAGTTAAAACATTTTAAAGAAACAACCTTGAATCATGCCATCTTGATGGGACGTGTCACCTTTGATGGAATGGGACGACGATTGCTTCCAGGACGTGAGACCCTGATTTTGACGCGCAACCCTGAAGAGTCAATTGAGGGTGCTCTGGTTTTCCAAAATGTTGAGGACGTTTTAGACTGGTATCAGAACCAGGATAAAAATCTCTATATCATCGGGGGCAAGCAGATTTTTCAGCTTTTTGAACCTTATCTCGATGAGATTATTGTGACACAAATCCATGCTCAAGTTGAAGGGGATACTTATTTCCCAGCAGATTTTGACTTGACTGTTTTTGAGACTCTTGCAAGCAAATCTTATACTAGAGATGAGAAAAATGCCTATGATTTTACCATCGAATATAGAAAGAGAAAGGAAGTCTAATGGAGCGTAGTATTTTTGGATTTTTTACAGCTCTTTTGTGTGCTGTCTGTTTTGTAGCTGGAACACACGCTTTTCGTAAAAAGCGCTTTGGACTTGCTACTCTACTTTGGCTTAATGCCTTTACAAACTTGGTGAATAGCATTCATGCTTTTTATATGACCTTATTTTAGAGAGAATGAATAATTAGAACGGAAGGGAATCATGCCTACAAATAGGAAAAATGATATGATGGTTTATTGCTCATTTTGTGGCAAAAGCCAAGAAGAAGTTAAAAAAATAATCGCTGGGAACAACGCTTTTATCTGTAATGAGTGTGTGGAGTTAGCCCAGGAAATTATTCGTGAGGAGTTGGCAGAGGAAGTCCTAGCAGACTTATCTGAAGTACCAAAACCAATCGAACTCTTAAACATCTTGAACCACTATGTGATTGGTCAAGATCGTGCCAAACGTGCCTTGGCAGTAGCTGTATATAACCACTACAAACGCATCAATTTCCATGACACTCGTGAAGAGTCAGAAGATGTGGATTTGCAAAAATCAAACATTTTGATGATTGGCCCAACAGGTTCAGGTAAGACTTTCCTTGCTCAAACTCTTGCTAGAAGTTTGAATGTACCTTTTGCCATCGCAGATGCAACAGCTCTTACTGAGGCTGGTTATGTAGGTGAGGACGTGGAAAATATCCTCCTCAAACTCTTGCAAGCTGCTGACTTTAACATCGAACGTGCAGAACGTGGAATTATCTATGTAGATGAGATTGACAAGATTGCCAAGAAGAGCGAGAACGTGTCTATCACACGTGATGTTTCTGGTGAAGGGGTGCAACAAGCCCTTCTCAAGATTATCGAAGGAACTGTAGCTAGTGTACCACCACAAGGTGGACGTAAACATCCACAACAAGAAATGATTCAAGTGGATACAAAAAACATCCTCTTTATTGTGGGTGGTGCCTTCGATGGCATCGAAGAGATTGTCAAACAGCGTCTGGGTGAAAAAGTGATTGGTTTCGGACAAAACAACAAGGCTATTGACGAAAATAGTTCTTACATGCAAGAAATCATCGCAGAAGATATTCAAAAATTCGGTATTATTCCTGAGTTGATTGGACGCTTGCCTGTCTTTGCAGCCTTGGAGCAGTTGACTGTAGATGATTTGGTTCGCATCTTGAAGGAACCAAGAAATGCCTTGGTTAAACAATACCAGACCTTGCTTTCTTATGATGATGTTGAGCTTGAATTTGACGACGAAGCTCTCCAAGAAATTGCAAACAAAGCCATCGAACGTAAAACGGGTGCGCGTGGTCTTCGCTCAATTATCGAAGAAACCATGCTAGATGTTATGTTTGAGGTTCCAAGTCAAGAAAATGTGAAAACTGTTCGTATCACAAAAGAAGCAGTTGACGGAACGGCTAAGCCAATTCTAGAGACAGCCTAGAGGTGACTATGGAAATCAATACACACAATGCTGAGATTTTGCTGAGTGCAGCCAACAAGTCCCACTATCCGCAGGATGAACTTCCTGAGATTGCTCTTGCAGGGCGATCAAATGTTGGTAAATCAAGTTTTATCAATACCATGCTCAATCGTAAAAATCTAGCTCGTACCTCTGGAAAACCAGGAAAAACACAACTACTCAATTTCTTTAACATTGATGATAAGATGCGTTTTGTGGATGTGCCTGGCTATGGTTATGCCCGTGTTTCCAAAAAGGAACGCGAAAAATGGGGACGTATGATTGAGGAGTACTTGACCACTCGAGAAAATCTTCGAGCGGTTGTTAGTCTCGTTGACCTTCGCCATGATCCGACGGCAGATGATGTGCAGATGTACGAATTTCTTAAATATTACGAAATTCCTGTCATCATTGTGGCGACTAAGGCAGACAAGATTCCGCGTGGTAAATGGAATAAGCACGAATCAGCTATTAAAAAGAAATTAAACTTTGATCCAAGTGATGATTTTATCCTCTTTTCATCCGTAACAAAAGCAGGAATGGACCAAGCTTGGGATGCTATTTTAGGTAAATTGTGAGGAATACATATGGCAAAAACAATTCATACAGACAAAGCTCCAAAGGCAATCGGACCTTACGTTCAAGGAAAAATCGTTGGCAACCTTTTGTTCGCTAGTGGTCAAGTTCCACTATCTCCTGAAACTGGAGAAATCGTAGGAGAAACAATCCAAGAACAGACTGAACAAGTCTTGAAAAATATTGGAGCTATTTTAGCAGAAGCAGGAACAGATTTTGACCATGTTGTTAAAACAACTTGCTTCTTGAGTGATATGAACGATTTTGTACCTTTTAACGAGGTATACCAAACAGCCTTTAACAAGGAATTTCCAGCTCGTTCAGCTGTGGAAGTAGCTCGTCTTCCTCGCGATGTAAAAGTCGAAATTGAAGTCATCGCAGAGATTGGATAAGCGAGTTGAAGTTTGGTTCTTCCAAACTTCTTTTGATATAAGGAGACTATGATGACAATGAAACAACTTCACCTGGTGATTGTTACAGGAATGAGTGGCGCAGGAAAAACTGTTGCCATTCAGTCCTTTGAAGATTTAGGATATTTTACCATTGATAATATGCCGCCTGCTCTCTTGCCAAAGTTTTTGCAGTTGGTAGAGACCAAGGATGACGACCACAAGTTAGCCCTAGTGGTGGATATGCGAAGCCGCTCTTTCTTCTCAGAGATTCAGGCTGTCTTGGATGAATTGGAAAACCAAGATGATTTGGACTTCAAGATTCTCTTTTTGGATGCGGCTGATAAGGAATTAGTGGCACGTTATAAGGAAACAAGAAGAAGTCACCCACTAGCAGCAGATGGTCGTATCTTGGATGGAATCAAGTTGGAACGCGAACTCTTGGCGCCTTTGAAAAATATGAGTCAAAACGTGGTAGACACGACAGAGTTAACTCCACGTGAACTTCGAAAGACCATTGCAGAACAGTTTTCAGACCAAGAACAAACGCAGTCTTTCCGTATCGAGGTTATGTCTTTTGGGTTTAAATACGGAATTCCAATTGATGCCGATTTGGTATTTGATGTTCGTTTTTTGCCAAATCCTTACTATCTACCTGAACTTCGTAACCAGACAGGTGAAGACCAGGCTGTTTATGACTATGTCATGAACCATGAGGAATCTGAAGATTTCTACCATCATTTGTTAGCCTTGGTTGAACCAATCCTACCAGGATATAAAAAAGAAGGCAAATCAGTCTTAACGATTGCGATTGGTTGTACTGGTGGACAGCATAGAAGTGTTGCTTTTGCCAAGCGTTTAGCAAATGACCTATCTAAAAGTTGGCCTGTAAATGAAAGTCATCGTGATAAAGACCGAAGAAAGGAAACGGTAAACCGTTCATGAGAAAACCAAAAATTACGGTGATTGGTGGTGGAACCGGGATTCCTGTTATTTTAAAGAGTTTACGGGAAAAGGATGTTGATATTGCAGCCATTGTAACCGTTGCTGACGATGGAGGTTCTTCAGGAGAGCTTCGTAAGAATATTCAGCAATTGACTCCTCCTGGGGATCTTCGCAATGTTCTTGTGGCTATGTCAGATATGCCAAAATTCTATGAAAAGGTCTTTCAATACCGTTTTTCTGAGGATGCAGGCGTCTTTGCAGGTCATCCCCTAGGAAACATTATTATTGCTGGTCTTTCTGAAATGCAAGGTTCAACCTATAATGCCATGCAATTACTGAGTAAATTTTTCCATACCACAGGTAAGATTTTCCCATCAAGTGACCATCCTTTGACACTCCATGCTGTCTTTAATGATGGGACAGAGGTTGCTGGGGAAAGTCATATTGCAGACCATCCAGGAATGATAGACCATGTATATGTGACCAATACTCTGGATGATGAAAAGCCGCAGGCTAGCCGTCGAGTTGTGAATACAATTCTTGAGAGTGATATGATTGTTTTGGGACCAGGCTCCCTCTTTACATCGATTTTGCCTAATATCGTCATCGAAGAAATCGGTCAGGCACTTCTTGAGACTAAGGCAGAAATTGCCTATGTTTGCAACATCATGACCCAGCGTGGAGAGACAGAATATTTCTCAGATAGTGATCACGTAGAAGTCTTACATCGTCATTTGGGCCGTTCATTTATCGATACTGTTCTTGTTAATATCGAAAAGGTTCCGAGAGATTATATGGATACCAACCGTTTTGATGAATATTTGGTGCAGGTTGACCATGATTTTGAAGGTTTGCGTAAGCAAGTACCGCGTGTCATTTCATCTAACTTCCTACGTTTGGAAAATGGTGGAGCCTTCCATGATGGAGATTTAATCGTGGACGAGTTGATGCGAATTATACAGGTGAGAAAATGAGTTTCACAGTAGCAGTAAAAGAAGAAATCCTTGGTCAGCACCATCTGAGTCGTTATGAATTATCAGCTATTATCAAGATGTCTGGTAGTGTAGGTTTATCTAGCTCTGGTTTAACCTTATCCGTTGTAACAGAAAACGCTAAGTTAGCTCGTCACCTCTATGAATCTTTCCTGCACTTCTATGGTATCAAGTCCGAGATTCGTCATCATCAGAGAAGTAATCTTCGGAAAAATCGTGTTTATACCGTGTTTACTGATGAGCGGGTTCAAGAACTTTTAGCGGATTTGCGTTTGGCTGATTCTTTCTTTGGTCTAGAGACTGGGATTGATCCAGAAATTTTAGGAGATGAAGAAGCTGGACGTGCTTACCTTTGTGGAGCCTTTTTGGCAAATGGGAGTATTCGGGATCCTGAGTCAGGAAAGTATCAGTTAGAAATTAGTTCTGTCTATGTGGACCATGCGCAAGGGATTGCTTCGCTTTTGCAGCAGTTCTTGTTAGATGCCAAGGTTATCGAACGAAAAAAGGGAGCAGTAACCTATCTCCAAAGAGCCGAAGATATTATGGATTTCCTGATTTTGGTGGGAGCCATGCAGGCGCGTGATACTTTTGAAGGGGTCAAGATTCTCCGAGAAACTCGAAATGATCTCAATCGTGCTAATAATGCAGAGACAGCTAATATTGCACGTACGGTTTCTGCAAGCATGAAAACCATTAACAATATCAGTAAAATCATTGATACCATTGGTCTAGATAGTCTACCAGTTGATTTGCAGGAAGTAGCACATCTGCGTATCCAGCATCCAGACTATTCTATTCAACAATTGGCAGACAGTTTGACAAATCCACTCACCAAAAGTGGTGTCAATCATAGATTGCGAAAGATAAATAAAATTGCAGACGAATTATGAAGAGAGCACATAAGATAAGCGGATTTTAAACTTCTATATGTGCTTACGGGTATGAATTTGATAAAGAAGGGTGTACTCATGCTTTGAATTCTGGGGATATGAAAATAGTTGTAAAAACTCTTAATTCTTGGTACAATAGAACTAAATAAGTAGGGTAGTAGTTTACGAGTGAAAACATGGTATAGCACCTTTGAAAGAAGATGGATTTAGTGAGGGTACACTGAGTTTAGTAGTATCTAGCTATTGAAGCTTGTGCTATTATCAAGACGACGGTTGAAATCCGTCCACCTATAATAATTAGCCTCAACTTAATGTTGGGGCTTTTGTCTTAATTCAGTCTTCTTTTCTACAATCAAAGTAGTCTTTATAATATTTCTAGAGGATTTATACGTTGCGAATAATATAATTCCATTATAAAACCACGAATCGTATGATTCGTGGTTTTTTTCTTATAAACTTGTAGAGTGTTTTGGTTGTACTTTTTGCTCTGGGTCAATGTAGTTAATGGCATTGTTAACTGCAGTAGGTGCTTCACCTAGACCTGTCGCAATCAAGTCAATCTTACCTTCGTAGTAGCAGCAGTCACCAATAGCGTAAATTCCAGGCTGGCTAGATTCTTGCTTACTATTGACGATAATTTTATGACGATTCAGTTCTAATCCCCAATTTTTAAGATTACCGACAGAAGATTTAAATCCATAGTTGACAAAGAGGTGATCCAGTTCAATGGTTTCAGTCTCATCGGATTTGACTTTTGTGATTTCAAGCTTATTGAGAATTTGTCCATCACCCATAAGTTGACTTGGCACAAATGGTGTTTTGATGCTAACAGATGATTCTTGAAGGGCTTGGACACTATGTTCGAGGGCACGGAAGTTATCTCGACGGTGAACAAGTGTAGTTGGAGCAATCTTTTCAAAAGCTAAGGCCCAGTCCACAGCAGAGTCTCCTCCACCGAGGATGGTTACTCTCTGTCCAGCATATTGCTGAATGTTAGAAACGTGGTAATGGATGTTTTTATAACCTTCGACACCTTCTAGTTCAAGTGGACGCGGTTTAAAGGCACCTCCACCCATAGCGATGATGACAGCTTTGCTAGTATGAGTTCCTTTAGTGGTTGTAATCTTAAAAACACCATCTTCTTTGTCAATTTCAAGAACAGTTTCATTGAGATGGGCTGGTGTATCAAACCCTTGTAATTGTTCTAACAAGCGATTTGTTAATTCTTCACCAGTGAGATTAGGGAAACCTGGGACATCAAGAATTTGTTTTTCAGGATAAAGAATGGCAGGTTGGCCACCTAATTGTGGAAGAGAGTCAATGATTTGTACTTTAGCTTGACGTAAATTTGCATAAAAGGCTGCGAAAAGACCAACTGGGCCACCCCCTACGATGGTGATATCATATAGTTCAGACATGGTTTCTCCTTGTTTCATTTTTATCATTTTATTCTATCATATTTTCTGCCAATTTAAAATGAGGTAGGGGGGAGAAAATTTCCATTAAAAATGGTATAATGAAGAGAAGCTTTTTTGGAGAGGGGACACAGGATGAATTTTCAGCAATTATCTAATCTTCAATACTGGTCTAGTTTGTTTTCCAGTCCTTGGAGTATTGCGATAAATGTGATTGATATTCTAATCGTTGCTTATATCTTATATCAATTTACAAAATCAATTGCAGGAACCAAGATTATGATTCTGGTTCGAGGCGTTTTAGTTTTTATCTTAGCTCAGATTGCGGCTAATTTTTTGGGCTTGACGACTATTTCCTGGTTGATTAACCAATTGATTACCTATGGAGTTATCGCAGCGGTTGTTATCTTTTCTCCAGAAATTCGGACAGGTTTGGAACGATTAGGTCGAGCTACGGACTTCTTTTCAAATACTCCTATGAGTTCAGAAGAGCAGATGGTCCAGGCTTTTGTAAAATCGGTTGAGTATATGAGCCCACGGAAGATTGGAGCTTTGGTAGCTGTTCAACGTGTGAGAACCTTGCAGGAGTACATCGTTACAGGAATTCCTTTGGATGCTAAGATTTCTGCTGAGTTATTAATTAACATCTTTATCCCTAATACGCCTCTCCATGACGGTGCAGTTATTATCAGTGGAGATCGGATTGCAGTAACTTCTGCCTATTTACCACTAACAGAAAACACAGGTATTTCCAAAGAGTTCGGAACTCGTCACCGTGCAGCCATTGGTTTATCAGAAGTTTCAGATGCCCTTACTTTTGTTGTATCAGAAGAAACTGGAGGTATATCCATCACCTACAATGGTGTCTTCAAACATGATCTAAGTTTGGAAGAATTCGAGGAAGAACTACGTCGTATTCTGATCCCTAAGGATTCACAAGAACCAAGCTTAAAAGAACGTCTATTAGGAGGCTGGAATAATGAGAAGAAATAGTCTTTATATCATCTCCTCGCTCCTGTTCGCGTGTGTCCTGTTTATCTATGCAACATCAATCAATTATCAAAACAATACCAACGCAAGACAAACTAAAACTGAAACCTATACCAATACAGTAGTCAATGTACCGATTGATATTCAGTATGATAGTGAGCAGTATTTTATCAGTGGTTTTAGCTCAGAAGTGACGGTGTTTCTAACGGGTTCAAATCGGGTGGCCTTGGCTAGTGAGATGCAGGAAAGCACTCGTAAATTTAAAGTGACTGCTGATTTGACGCAGGCTACAGAAGGAACGATTGAAGTTCCCTTAACCATTGAAAATCTTCCAAGTGGTTTGACAGCTGTAGCAACACCACAAAAAATCACAGTCAAGATTGGTAAGAAAGTTACTCGAGATAATGTACCTGTTGTACCTCAAATTGATTCTAGTCAAATTGATGAGAAGATTATAATCGAACGTGTTACTGTTTCTGATGAAAAAGTTTCAGTAACTAGTGATGCGGATACACTATCTAAGATTGATCGGATTGTTGCAGTTTTACCAACGAGTGAACAGATTACAGGGAACTATTCTGGATCAGTTCCTTTGCAAGCTGTTGATAAAAATGGAGCTGTCTTACCAACAGTGATTACACCTTTTGAAACTACTATGAAAGTAACGACCAAAGCTGTCAGAACAACAAGTAGTACAACCTCAACAAGTAATGGTTCGTCTACCGAAAACTCTTCAACGACAGCAGCAGAGACGAAGTCAGAATCTTAAAATAAACATTATACTAGAAAAGGAATCTTAAAATGGGTAAATATTTTGGAACGGACGGAGTCCGTGGAGAAGCAAACGTAGAATTAACGCCAGAATTGGCCTTTAAGTTGGGTCGCTTTGGAGGATATGTCCTCAGTCAACATGCGACAGAAGCGCCTAAGGTTTTAGTTGGACGCGATACACGTATTTCAGGGGAAATGTTAGAAGCAGCCTTGATTGCTGGTCTTCTTTCTGTGGGAATTCACGTTTATAAACTTGGTGTACTTGCTACGCCTGCAGTAGCATATTTGGTAAAAACTGAAGGAGCGAGCGCAGGTGTCATGATTTCAGCTAGCCACAACCCAGCCCTTGATAACGGGATTAAATTCTTTGGTGGCGATGGCTTTAAGCTAGACGATGAAAAAGAAGCAGAAATCGAAGCCTTGCTTGACGCCAGTGAAGATACTCTCCCACGTCCAAGTGCAGAAGGATTAGGTACTGTTGTTGATTATCCAGAAGGCTTGCGTAAATATGAAGCCTACCTTGTTTCGACTGGAACTCCTCTTGAAGGGATGAAAGTGGCCTTGGATACTGCAAATGGAGCAGCTTCTACAAGTGCTCGTCAAATTTTTGCAGATTTGGGTGCTCAAATCACTGTCATTGGAGAAACTCCAGATGGTTTAAACATTAACTTGAATGTTGGTTCGACTCATCCAGAAGCCTTGCAAGAACTTGTAAAAGAAAGTCAATCTGCCATTGGTTTAGCCTTTGATGGGGACAGCGATCGTTTGATTGCAGTAGATGAAAATGGTGAAATTGTCGACGGTGATAAGATTATGTATATCATCGGTAAATACCTTTCTGAAAAAGGTCAATTGGTACAAAACACAATTGTAACGACAGTTATGTCCAACCTTGGTTTCCATAAAGCCTTGGACCGTGAAGGCATTAATAAAGCTGTCACTGCTGTTGGAGACCGCTATGTAGTTGAAGAAATGAGAAAATCAGGCTACAATCTCGGTGGAGAGCAGTCAGGTCACGTTATCTTGATGGACTACAATACAACTGGTGATGGTCAACTTTCAGCAGTTCAATTGACTAAGATCATGCAAGAAACAGGGATGAGCTTATCTCAATTGGCTTCAGAAGTAACAATTTACCCACAAAAATTGGTTAATATCCGTGTGGAAAACACCATGAAAGATAAAGCCATGGAAGTACCAGCTATCAAGGCTATTATCGATAAGATGGAAGAAGAGATGGCAGGTAACGGACGTATTCTCGTTCGCCCAAGTGGAACTGAGCCACTCTTGCGTGTCATGGCTGAAGCACCAACAACTGAAGAAGTGGATTACTATGTGGATACCATTGCTGAAGTTGTGAAAGCAGAAATCGGAATTTAGGAAAGTTAGCAGAAAATAAGAAAATATGTTACAATGTCAAAGTAAATTGTAACCATGGAGAATATGATGAATTTAAAACGTGAACAAGAATTTGTTAGTCAGTATCACTTTGATGCACGTAATTTTGAATGGGAAAATGAAAACGGAATTCCTGAAACAAAGGTTGATGTGAACTTCCAACTACTACAACATGACCAAGAAAATCAAGTGACTTCTCTCGTAGTTGTTTTGAGCTTTATGATTGTCTTTGATAAATTTGTTATCAGTGGTACTATTTCTCAAGTCAACCACGTTGAAGGTCGTATCGTAGATCAACCAAGTGACTTTAGTCAAGAAGAAGTTGAGACACTTGCTCGTCCTTCTTTGGATATGCTAAACCGTTTGACTTATGAAGTGACGGAAATTGCACTAGATTTACCAGGAATTAATTTGGAGTTTTAAAAAGATGAAATTAGCGGTCATAACAGACTCATCTGCTTTTCTACAAGCGGAAACCTTGCGGAAAGAAGATTTATTTGTGCTTGACATTCCTGTGAATATCGACGGACAGGAGTATGTTGAAGGTGTAAATCTAACCGCTCAAGAATTTTATGAAAAAATGGCTCATTCATCTGAACTACCTAAAACAAGTCAACCAAGTATCGCAAAGTTGGATGAAATTTTATCATCATTGAAAGAAAAAGGTTATACTCATGTTCTGGGTCTCTTCCTTTCTTCTGGAATCTCAGGATTTCATCAGAATATCCAATATATGACGGATGAGTTCGAAGGTCTGACCATTGCTTTTCCTGATACTCGAATTACAAGTGCACCACTAGGATTCATGGTGGAAAGTGTGTTTCAATGGTCTGAGCAGGGAAATGATTTCCAGTCTATACTAGACAAGTTAACAGAACAGATTGAAAATACTTCTGCCTTTATCATGGTAGATGATCTTGATCATTTGGTTAAAGGTGGTCGTTTATCAAACGGCGCAGCCATTTTAGGAAATCTTCTTAGCATTAAACCAATTCTATATTTTAATGACCAAGGTGTTATCGAAGTTTATGAGAAGGTTCGTACAGAGAAGAAAGCAACAAAACGTTTGGTTGAAATTGTCAAAGAAGTAACAAGTAATGGAAATTATCAGATTACTGTAATTCATGGGAATGCTCCTCAAAAAGCAGCCGATTTACGTCAGCTTTTGCTAGATAGTGGAGTAGCTACAGATGTTGAGATTGCAACCTTTGGTAGTGTCATTGGAACTCACCTGGGAGAAGGAAGCATCGCTTTGGCATACACACCAATCGTCTAGATTGTTCTTACAGGCTTTGTATCTTAGATAGGAGTAAAGATGAGTATTCGAGTGATTATTGCAGGTTTTAAGGGAAGAATGGGACAAGCTGCTTGTCAGATGGTTTTGTCTGATTCTGAACTTGAACTAGTAGCCGTTTTGGATCCTTTTGAGTCTGCATCTGAGTGGCAAGGAATTCCAGTATTCAATGATAAGAATGACTTGGCAGGTTTTGAGGCAGATGTTTGGGTAGACTTTACTACACCAGCTGTCGCCTATGAGAATACACGCTTTGCTCTTGAAAATAGCTATGCTCCAGTAGTAGGAACGACAGGTTTCACCAGTCAAGAAATCGAAGAATTAAAAGAATTTTCACGTTCCAAAGGATTGGGTGGCCTAATTGCTCCCAATTTTGCCTTGGGTGCTGTCTTGCTGATGCAATTTGCAGCTCAGGCTGCCAAATATTTCCCAAATGTGGAGATTATTGAACTTCACCATGACAAGAAAAAGGATGCGCCGAGCGGGACAGCTATCAAAACAGCTGAGTTGATGGCTCAAGTCCGAGAGCCTCTCCAACAAGGTGCTAGCGATGAGGAAGAACTCGTTGCAGGTGCACGTGGAGCTAATTTTGATGGTATGCGAATCCATTCGGTACGTTTACCAGGTTTGGTAGCTCATCAGGAAGTCATTTTTGGAAATCAGGGAGAAGGATTGACTCTGCGTCATGACTCCTATGATCGTAGCTCCTTCATGACAGGGGTGAATTTGGGAATCAAAGAAGTTGTCAAGCGTCATGAGCTTGTCTATGGATTAGAACACTTACTATGAAATTAACAAAAATGCCTTCTGAATTTCAGAAGGCTTTACCAGTATTAGAAAAAATTAAAGAAGCAGGATTTGAGGCTTATTTTGTGGGTGGGTCCGTTAGGGATGCCCTTCTTAACCGCCCCATCCATGATGTGGATATCGCGACGTCATCCTATCCAGAAGAAACCAAGCAGATTTTTCCACGGACAGCTGATATTGGCATTGAGCATGGAACCGTCTTGGTTTTAGATGGAGATGAAGAGTACGAAGTAACCACATTCAGAACGGAAGATGTCTATGTAGACTACCGTAGACCAAGTTCAGTTTCTTTTGTTCGTTCGTTAGAAGAGGACCTCAAACGACGTGATTTCACAGTCAATGCCTTTGCCTTGGATGAGACAGGGGAAATCGTTGATTTATTTGATGGTTTACAAGATTTAGAAAATCAAGTTCTACGTGCAGTTGGTGTAGCTAGTGAACGTTTTAATGAAGATGCTCTACGAATCATGCGTGGATTTCGTTTCCAAGCTAGTCTTGGTTTTGAACTTGAACAAGAAACGTTTGAAGCGATGAAGACCTTAACGCCACTCTTAGAGAAAATTTCTGTGGAACGTACTTTTGTAGAATTTGATAAACTTCTACTAGCCCCTCATTGGAGAGTAGGCTTATCTTCTATGATTGCAAGCAAAGCTTATGATTATCTTCCAGATATGGCTGGTAGTCAGGGCAATCTCCAGTCTTTATTTGACTTAAAAGATAATTTCACCTTTGAATCTTCTGAACAAGCCTGGGCAGCACTTTTATGGGTTTTAAAAGTGGAAGATGCTCAAAATTTTTTAAAACATTGGAAGACATCACGTCAATTTGCCAAGCAGGTACAGAATTTGCTCGCTATTTTGGCCCTCCGAGAAGAAGGGGAACTCGGCAAGCGTGATTGTTACCGCTTTGATTTGGACTTGCTTCTACAGGCTGAAAATCTTCGCCGAGCTCAAGGGAAAGAAGTCAATCCGCAAGCTATCACAGAAACCTATGAGAGTTTGACCATTCATGATAAGAAAGAAATGCACATCAACGGTGGCATTCTCATCAAAGAATACGGCTATCAGCCAGGTCCTGAATTAGGGGATGTTTTAGAAGAAATTGAGTATGCTATTGTTGATGGAGAATTAAAAAATGACCGTCAAGCCATCCATGACTACCTAAGGGAGAGAAAATGAGTGACTTTATCGTTGAAAAACTAAGTAAATCCGTTGGAGATAAGACAGTCTTTAAGGATATTTCCTTTATCATCCATGACTTGGACAGAATTGGTCTTATCGGTGTCAACGGAACCGGTAAAACAACCCTTTTAGATGTGCTTTCTGGAGTTTCAGGTTTTGATGGTGACGTAAGCCCATTTTCAGCAAAAAATGATTACAAGATTGGCTACCTGACCCAGGACCCAGATTTTGATGATAGTAAGACTGTCTTGGATACCGTTCTATCAAGTGACCTCAAGGAAATCCAGTTAATTCGTGAATATGAACTGCTCATGCTCAACTATAGTGAGGATAAGCAAGCCCGTTTAGAACGTGTGATGGCTGAGATGGATTCCCTCCAAGCTTGGGAAATCGAAAGTCAGGTCAAGACGGTTCTCCGTAAACTAGGCATTCAAGACTTATCTACTCCTGTTGGAGAATTGTCAGGTGGTCTGCGTAGACGGGTTCAGTTGGCGCAAGTCCTTCTGGGCAACCATGATCTTTTGCTTCTTGATGAGCCTACCAACCACTTGGATATTGCGACCATTGAGTGGCTAACCCTCTTCTTGAAAAATTCCAAGAAAACAGTATTATTTATCACCCACGATCGCTATTTCCTAGATGCCCTTTCTACGCGAATCTTTGAGTTGGACAGAGCAGGGTTGACAGAATATCAAGGAAATTACCAAGACTATGTTCGTCTCAAGGCGGAACAGGATGAACGCGATGCAGCTCTTCTTCACAAAAAGGAACAACTTTACAAACAAGAATTAGCTTGGATGAGACGGCAACCTCAAGCTCGTGCAACCAAGCAACAAGCTCGTATCAATCGATTCCACGATTTGAAAAAGGAAGTTTCAGATACTAGCGTTGAGACAGACTTGGCCATGAATTTTGAAACTAGCCGTATCGGTAAAAAGGTAATCGAGTTTAAGGATGTTTCCTTTGCCTATGACGATAAACCGATTCTGAAACATTTTAATCTTTTGGTCCAAGCCAAAGACCGTATCGGAATCGTCGGGGATAATGGTGTTGGGAAGTCAACTCTTCTCAATCTCATTGCAGGAAGTCTCGAGCCAACTGAAGGTCAAGTTATTATCGGAGAAACGGTTCGCATCGCTTATTTCTCTCAACAAATCGAAGGTTTGGATGAAAGCAAGCGGGTTATTAACTACCTGCAGGAAGTGGCAGAAGAAGTCAAGACCAGTGGTGGTTCTACGACATCTATCGCTGAGTTGCTAGAGCAGTTCCTTTTCCCACGATCAACGCATGGTACCTTGATTGAGAAGTTATCTGGTGGAGAGAAGAAACGTCTTTATCTCCTCAAACTACTCCTTGAAAAGCCTAATGTGCTCCTCTTAGACGAGCCAACAAATGATTTAGATATTGCGACCTTAACGGTTTTAGAAAATTTCTTACAAGGTTTTGCAGGTCCAGTTCTGACAGTTAGTCACGACCGTTATTTTCTTGATAAGGTTGCGACTAAGATCCTTGCCTTTGAGAATGGAACCATCCGTCCTTTTTTTGGACATTACACAGACTACCTAGATGAAAAAGCTTTTGAAGCAGAAACGGTAACTCAAATCCAAAAAGCTGACAAGGAAAAAGTGGTCAAAGTTCGTGAAGAAAAGAAACGGATGACCTACCAAGAAAAGCAAGAATGGGCAAGCATTGAAGGTGACATCGAAGCCTTGGAAAATCGCATCGCTGCTATTGAAGAAGAAATGCAAGCAAATGGCTCTGACTTTGGGAAGCTAGCCACCCTTCAAAAGGAGCTGGATGAAAAGAATGAAGCCTTGCTTGAAAAATATGAACGCTATGAATATTTAAGTGAGTTGGTTTAATGGAAGAGAAAATCATCAAATGGAGCAGTAAGAAAATCATTTGGACTATTGTTCTCTGCGTAGTTGAGTTAGCTTTTCTTCTTTGGATTCTCTCTTTTATGATGACCTATCCCAAAGAAGTACCTATTGGATTAGTAGCATTAAGACTCTTTGTCTTATTCTTAATCATCATTGTTGGATGGCTCTTGTATGAACGGATACAGATTCTTCTATCAGATAAAGAGTATTTAAAATGTACGGCTCAAGGTTTTTCCTATAAGCCACATCCGAAAAAAGACTGGCAGTTTTATTCTTGGGGAGATATAGAAAAATTTGCTCTTATGAGAATTAAGGGCAGTAGAAATTCAAGGGATTTTTATACTATTGATGTTCATTTTTATGATACAAATCTTTTGAACAATAACTCTCTATGGCGACGTCTACGAAGTAGATTTACAAGTTCGAAAGATTCTAACGTTTTAAAAATTCCAATCCACTTGCTGGATGTGGGTTTGCCGCGAAGGGTATTTGAAACCATGTCCTACTATGAACGAGAGTGGCGCATCGAACAAAATCGTCAACGCAACCAAAACTCTAAAAGTAAAAAGAAGTAAGGATTTCATTGCCTGATTAACCATTTGCTATTGAAGAGCAAAGGGAAGTCTTGGACTAAGTACCAAGGCTTCTTTCTATTTTGCTTTTCTAGGAAATATGGTATAATAGGGAGTAAAAACTTAAAAAGAAAGAAATGCTATGAACTTAAAAGATTACATTGCAAGTATTGAAAATTATCCACAAGAAGGCATTACGTTCCGTGATATCAGCCCTTTGATGGCTAACGGAAATGCCTACAGCTATGCTGTTCGTGAAATTGTTCAATATGCTACTGACAAACAGATTGATATGATCGTAGGACCAGAAGCGCGTGGATTTATCGTTGGATGTCCAGTTGCTTTTGAGTTGGGAATTGGTTTTGCACCTGTACGTAAACCAGGGAAATTACCACGTGAAGTGATTTCAGCTGACTACGAAAAAGAATATGGTGTTGATACTTTGACTATGCACGCAGATGCTATCAAACCAGGTCAACGTGTTCTTATCGTAGATGACCTCTTGGCAACAGGTGGTACTGTGAAAGCAACCATCGAAATGATTGAAAAACTTGGTGGTATCGTAGCTGGTTGTGCCTTCTTGATTGAGCTTGATGAACTAAAAGGTCGTGAAGCAATCGGAGATTACGACTATAAAGTTTTGATGCATTATTAATGAAAAACAGTCCTTAGGGCTGTTTTCTCTTCATCGGATATAAAAATAGGCTATATCTAGTTAGAGAAAAACTATAATTGAAAACTATATCTTCTTACAGTATAATAAAGGAAAGAAGTGTCGTCAGCTGGATTATTCCATTTGATGACAGTCAGGTTACTTGAGTCCAGTATGATACAGTGAGGAGATTTCCATGCCGATTAGAATTGATAAAAAATTACCAGCAGTTGAGATTTTACAAACAGAAAATATTTTCGTCATGGATGATCAACGGGCGGCTCATCAGGATATCCGGCCCTTGAAAATTCTTATTTTAAATCTAATGCCGCAAAAAATTGTAACAGAGACTCAACTCTTAAGGCATTTGGCCAATACTCCTTTACAGTTAGATATTGACTTTTTATATATGGAGAGTCACCAATCAAAAACAACTCGATCAGAGCATATGGAGACCTTTTATAAGACCTTCTCGGAGGTCAAAGATGATTATTTCGATGGCTTGATTATCACAGGAGCTCCAGTTGAGCACCTTCCATTTGAGGAGGTTGACTATTGGCAGGAGTTTACCCAAGTTATCGATTGGTCTAAGACTCATGTCTTTTCAACCTTGCATATTTGTTGGGGGGCACAGGCAGGTCTATACTATCGCTATGGCGTAGATAAATACCAGATGGAGCAGAAGCTTTCGGGGATTTATCCTCAGGATGTTTTAAAAGAAGGTCACCTTCTTTTGAGAGGTTTTGATGATTTATATGTATCCCCTCATTCTCGCCATACAGAAGTCCACAAAGAAGATATTCTGAATAAAACAAATCTAGAGATTTTAGCATCAGGAAAAGAGGTGGGAATCTCTATCCTTGCGAGTCGAGATTTGAGAGAAGTTTATAGCTTTGGGCATTTAGAGTATGATCGCGACACGCTTGCAAAGGAATATTTTAGAGATCTAGATGCTGGTTTAGATCCCCATATACCAGAAAATTATTTCAAAAATGATGACATTCATGAGCTTCCTTGTATGCGTTGGAGTTCATCTGCAGCCCTCTTTTTCAGTAACTGGGTAAATTATGCAGTTTACCAAGAAACACCGTTTGAGTGGAAGAGTGCGGAAGAAGATGTGTCTCATTTTGGATATTTATAAGAGGAATTATGACATATTTAGATGCTTTCAAATCAGGAAACTTAGTGTTACCGAGTGACCTGCTTTTACATTACAATCAATTGTTCTCATCAAGTGATGATTTCTTGGTTTGGCAATTCTTTTACCTACAGAATACAACGGCTTTAGGAGAATTGTCTCCAAGTCAGATTGCTGAAAGAATCGGCAAAAATGTCACTGAAGTCAATCAGGCCATTTCACGCTTGACAGAAAAAGGCCTGCTTCAATACCGTACGATTGAACTTAATGGCGAAATAGAAATTATCTTCGATGCAACTCTTGCCTTGGAGCGCCTAGACCAACTTTTTGAAAAACAAGCTCCAAACCAGGTGCAATCTGCTCCAAATGATTTAAAGAGCTTGGTAGATACTTTCCAACAGGAGCTAGGCCGTCTATTGAGCCCATTTGAAATCGAAGATTTGGAAAAGAGTTTGAAAGAAGACGGAACTAGTGCGGATTTGATAAAAGAAGCCTTACGTGAAGCTGTTTTAAATGGAAAACCAAATTGGAAATATATCCAAGCTATCCTTCGAAACTGGCGTCACGAAGGGATTAGGAGTGTAGCCCAGGTAGAAGCGAAACGTCAGGAGAGAGAGGCAACAAACCCTCAAAATGTACAAGTTTCATCTGATTTTAAAAATGCCATGGACCTTTGGAAAGACTAATATTTAGCAATAAAAAAACTTGCCCATGGCAAGTTTTTTTGTGTTCTTAATAAGTAAGTCCCCAAACACTTACAGAACGTTCAGCAACTGGGAAATCACCATATCCTTCAGCATTAATAGTTACTTGGTCTGAATGGTTGCCAAGTAAATCAACAAAAGTATGATCAACCCATTCTGGACCAACAAACATAGTTTTGTAATTATCTTGAGCATTTGAGATAAGAACAGCTAAAGGTGCTTGATTGTCAGCTCCTGAACGGACCCAACCGATACAATTAGGGTCATCAAAGTAGTCCGTCTGCTCTCCATAAGCTAAATCTTTTCGGATAGCTAGCAAATGGTCAAGAACTTCTTTAAAATCTTGCTGAGCATATTGACCAGAGATACCGTAGTAGTCTCCATAAAAGACACAAGGGAGACCCTGCTCACGCAAAAGAATAAGAGCATAGGCTGCTGGTTTGAACCATTCTTCTACAGTAGATTCTAAAGCTTGTCCTCGTTGAGTATCATGGTTTTCGACAAAGGTTACAGCCTTATCTGGTTTGATTTGAACCAGACTATCATTAAAGATGGTACGCAAGTCGTAGTCTGCACCAGCCTGGCTTGCTTCAAAGAGATTCATATGGAGTCGGACATCGACAAGGTCAAAGCGCTCTTCAATCTTTTCGAGGTAGTCCAAGTTGGTTTCCTTGTCTGGATTCCAGAATTCTCCAAAGACATAGAAGTCTTGTCCATATTTCTCTTTGATGTCACGAATGAAATTACGCATAAAGAAAGAGTCAATATGCTTTACAGCATCTAAGCGGAAACCTGTTACACCAGTCGTTTCGATAAACCAATCAGCCCAATCGTAGATATTTTTTATGACTTCTGGATGCTTGAAATCTAGGTCCGCATACATGAGATAGTCATAGTTACCATTCTCGTTATCAACTAATTCCTCGTTAGCCCAGCCTTTATTATCACCTTGAATGAGATAGATGCCAGACTTACGACGTTTAGCATCATAGTCAGTTCCAGTGAAATGGTACCAGTGCCAGTGGAAATCATTGTAGGTATTTTGTCTTCCATCAAAAGTAAAGTTTGTCCAACCATTGATAGTAAAAGGTTCTCCAAGTTCAATTGTGCGATCTTCTGGGTCGACTTCAATAACCTGGAAGGATTCTAAACGATCTGCAGCTGCCTTGTGGTTTAAGACGACGTCAGCCATAGGTTGAATCCCATGTGATTTAAGTGTTTGAATGGCTTGAAGATAGTCTTCTTTAAAGCCGTATTTGGTACGGATAGTGCCTTTTTGGTCGAATTCTCCGAGGTCAAAAAGGTCATAGACACCATAACCGACATCTTTTTCGTTGGTAGCTTTAAAGGCAGGTGGCATCCAGACGTGGCTAATTCCTAGATTTGCAAGATGCTCAGCATCATCGGTAAGTCGCGTCCAGTGTTGTCCATCGTGGGGAAGGTACCACTCAAAATATTGCATTAGGGTTTGATTTTTCATAGAAAGTCCTCATACTTAACAATTTGACAATCATTTTACCACAAAGCTAAGGAATACGCAAACGTTTGCGCTAGAAAATATACTCTAGCCATTTTATGTCCATTTTTTACAAAAAACTTTTTAAAATGCGGAAGAGAGTTATTATCTGATGAAAAAGCGTGAAAAATAGCTTCAATTCCTATGGAATCAATGGAGAAATCACTTTCTATTTTGTGAATTTTCAACAAATTTGATATAATTGTATCTATGAAAAAAGTATTCGTCAGCCGGCGTGTCGAAAAAAAGCTGAATAAGGGTCAGATGGTTTTAGAAGAGATTGATTTTCCAGAGCTATCTGAAACTAATCAAGAAGTTGAGCTTTTCAGCCAAAGCAAAAAATTTTTAGGGAAGGCTTATTTATCCAGTCAAAACAAGGGGATTGGTTGGTTTGTAACCAACCAGAAAGTTTCTTTTAATCAAAAGTTCTTTGAAAGCTTATTTGAAAAAGCCAAACAAAAACGTTCTTCCTACTATCAGGATGAGTTGATAACTGCCTTTCGTTTGTTTAATCAAGAAGGCGATGGTTTTGGTGGAATGACTCTGGACCTCTACGGAGATTATGTTGTTTTCTCTTGGTATAACTCCTATATCTATGGTCTTCGCCAAGAGATTATGGCAGCCTTTGCTCAGGTATTTCCAGAAGTCTTGGGTGCCTATGAAAAGATTCGCTTTAAAGGTCTAGATTATGAGTCTGCCCATATCTATGGTCAAGAAGCAGCTGAATATTTCACTGTTCTTGAGAATGGAGTCTTGTACCAAGTCTTTATGAATGACGGCCTAATGACAGGGATCTTCTTGGATCAGCATGAAGTTCGTGGGAGCTTAGTTGATGGTTTAGCAATGGGGAAATCCTTGCTCAATATGTTTTCCTATACAGCAGCCTTCTCAGTCGCTGCAGCTATGGGAGGAGCTAGTGAAACAACCTCTGTGGATCTAGCCAAGCGTTCGAGAGAACTATCAGAAGCTCATTTTCATGCTAATGGTTTGAGTCTAGACAATCATCGATTGCTTGTCATGGATGTCTTTGAATACTTTAAATATGCTAAGAGGAAGGGTTTGAGCTACGATGTGATTGTTCTGGATCCGCCTAGTTTTGCCCGAAATAAAAAACAAACCTTCTCTGTAGCTAAGGATTATCATAAATTGATTTCCCAAAGCCTAGAGATTTTAAATCCAGGTGGAATCATTATTGCTAGTACTAATGCTGCTAATGTTTCCCGTCAAAAATTCACAGAACAAATCGACAAAGGATTTGCAGGTAGAGAATATCAGGTCCTTCAAAAGTATGGACTTCCAGCAGACTTTGTCTACAACGAAAAAGATGAAAGTAGTAATTACCTCAAAGTGATTACCATGAAGGTTAGTAAATGAAATTAATTGTTTCCGTAATGCCAAGAAGTTTAGAGGAGGCTCAGGCTATTGATGTGATGCGGTACCATGATGCCGATATCATCGAATGGCGAGCTGACTTCTTACCAAAGGAAGCTATTTTGCAGGTAGCACCAGCTATTTTCGAAAAATTTGCAGGACGTGAGCTTGTTTTTACCTTGCGTACTCGTGCTGAGGGTGGTCAAATTGAACTCTCTTCAGAAGAATATGTTCAAATTATCAAGGAAGTAGCCCAGCTTTATCAACCAGATTATATTGATTTTGAGTATTTTAGCTATAGGGATGTTTTTGAGGAAATGTTAGAATTTCCAAACCTTGTCTTGAGCTACCATAATTTCCAAGAAACACCTGAAAATCTAATGGAAATCTTGTCTGAGTTGACAAGTTTAAACCCTAAAGTTGTGAAAATCGCAGTTATGGCTCATACAGAACAAGATGTATTGGATTTGATGAACTTTACACGTGGCTTTAAAACATTGAACCCTGAACAAGAATATGTAACCATTTCTATGGGGAAAGTGGGTAAGGTCTCACGTATTACTTCGGATGTAACGGGCTCTAGCTGGTCTTTTGCAAGTCTGGATGAAGCCAGTGCTCCAGGACAGATTTCTCTATCTAGCATGAAAAAAATTCGGGAGATTCTAAATGAAGATTGATGGCTACACACGTTTAGCAGCTGTAGTCGCAAATCCCATCAAACACTCCGTTTCTCCCTTTATTCACAATAGCGCTTTTGAAGCAACAAATACTAACGGTGTTTATCTTGCTTGGGAAGTAGAGGCAACTGACTTGGCTGAAACAGTTGCCAATATTCGTCGCTATCAGATGTATGGAATCAATCTTTCTATGCCCTACAAGGAGCAAGTGATTCCTTATCTGGATGAGTTGAGCGAAGAAGCTCGTTTGATTGGTGCTGTCAATACAGTGGTGAATCGAGAAGGAACTTTAATCGGATATAACACAGATGGCAAGGGATTCTTTAAGAGCTTGCCTTCTTTTAAAATATCAGGGAAAAGAATGGTCTTGTTAGGAGCAGGTGGCGCAGCCAAGGCAATTTTGTCACAGGCAATCTTGGATGGAGTAGACCAGATTTCTGTCTTTGTACGCTCGGCTTCGATGGGAAAAACAAAACCTTACTTAGAGAAGCTACAGCATGAAACAGGATTTAGAGTAGAGTTATTTGCTTTAGAAGATCGTCAAGACCTTCAAGGCAGCATCACTCATGCTGATCTCTTAGTCAATGCGACCAGTGTGGGTATGGATGGAGTATCTCAGCCAATCCCAACAAGTATTGTTTTACCAGAAAAGCTATTGGTAGCAGATGTGATTTATCAACCCTTTGAAACACCATTTCTAAAGTGGGCAAGGAGCCAGGGAAATCACGCTGTTAATGGCCTAGGCATGTTGCTTTACCAAGCAGCTGAAGCTTTTCAGTTATGGACCGGTAAGGAAATGCCAACAGATCAAATCTGGGAATTATTAAAACAAAAGTATCAAAAATGAAAAAGGAGAACTGCTATGAAAATCAAAATAGACCTTCCCCACCATCCCTATGATATTCAGATTGAAAAAGGATGCCTGTCTCAAGCAGGAAAATGGTTGCGGGAACTTTGGCAACCGCAAAAAGTCGTTATCATTACCGATAACCATGTGGCTTCTCTCTATGCAGAAAAAGTTAAATTGAGCCTAGAGGATGCTGGTTTTCAAGTGGCGGTTTTTGACTTCCTAGAGGGTGAAGAGCGAAAAAATTTAACCACGGTTCAAAAAGCTTATGAATTTCTAGTTAAGCAAGACTTGACTCGCAGTGACGGCATCGTAGCTTTAGGTGGTGGTGTCGTTGGTGATTTGGCTGGCTTTGTAGCCTCAACCTATATGCGAGGTATTCACTTTGTTCAAATTCCGACCAGTTTGACTGCTCAAGTCGACTCTTCAATCGGTGGTAAGACAGGAGTGAATACTCCTTTTGCTAAGAATATGGTGGGAACTTTTGCCCAGCCTGATGGTGTTTTGATTGACCCAACTGTTCTTGAAACCTTAGGGAAGAGAGAATTGATTGAAGGAATGGGTGAAGTCATCAAGTATGGCCTCATCGAAGATCCAGAGCTTTGGGACCTATTATCTAAAATGGATGGTTCTGTGGAAAGCATTTTGGAACATTCAGAAAGTTTGATTGAGCACTCTTGCCAGGTCAAGCGCAAGATGGTAGTTGAAGATGAATTGGACAATGGCATTCGTCTCTATCTAAACTATGGTCACACAATTGGTCATGCTATTGAAGCAACTGCTGGTTATGGACGTGTCATGCACGGTGAGGCAGTAGCGATGGGAATGGTTCAGGTCTCAAAGGTCGCAGAACAAAAAGGCCTTATGCCAGTTGGAATCACTCAGTCAATCCGAGAAATGTGTCAGAAATTTGGCCTTCCTGTTGATTATGAAAACTGGGATGTTGATAAGCTTTATCAGGCTTTGACTCATGATAAAAAAGCGCGTGGAAACACTATGAAGTTAGTTTTGGTACCAGAGCTTGGTTCAGCTACTATTCACGCCGTCTCACTCGAAGAAATGAAAGATTACTTGGTAAAATAAGGAGAATGTATGAGATATTTAACAGCAGGAGAATCACACGGTCCTCGTCTGACAGCGATTATTGAAGGAATTCCAGCAGGCCTTCCTTTAACTGCCGAGGATATCAATGAGGATCTCAAACGTCGCCAAGGAGGTTACGGTCGTGGTGGCCGCATGAAGATTGAGAGTGATCAGGTTGTCTTTACTTCTGGTGTTCGTCATGGAAAGACGACAGGGGCTCCCATTACCATGGATGTTATTAACAAAGACCACCAAAAATGGTTGGATATCATGTCAACAGAGGATATTGAAGACAAACTTAAAAGCAAACGAAAAATCACTCATCCTCGCCCTGGTCACGCTGACTTGGTAGGAGGTATCAAATACCGCTTTGATGATTTGAGAAATTCCCTAGAACGTTCATCTGCCCGTGAAACGACTATGCGAGTAGCAGTCGGGGCTGTGGCTAAACGACTATTGGCTGAGCTTGATATTGAAATTGCTAACCATGTTGTTGTCTTTGGTGGTAAGGAAATCGATGTTCCAGAAAACTTGACAGTCACAGAGATTAAGAAACTAGCTGCCCAGTCAGAAGTTTCTATCGTTAACCAAGAACGTGAGCAGGAGATCAAGGACTATATTGACCAAATCAAACGCGATGGTGATACCATTGGTGGAGTTGTTGAAACGGTTGTCGGTGGTGTTCCGGTTGGTCTGGGTTCATACGTCCAATGGGATCGAAAACTAGATGCAAGATTAGCTCAAGCAGTTGTTTCCATCAATGCTTTTAAGGGTGTGGAGTTTGGTCTTGGTTTTAAAGCAGGTTATCTCAAGGGTAGTCAAGTCATGGATGAAATCCTCTGGTCACAAGCAGATGGCTATACTCGTCGTACTAATAATCTTGGTGGTTTCGAAGGTGGTATGACTAACGGCCAACCGATTATTGTCCGTGGGGTTATGAAACCAATTCCAACACTCTATAAGCCACTGATGAGCGTTGATATTGAAACCCATGAGCCTTATAAGGCAACGGTGGAGAGAAGTGATCCAACTGCTCTTCCAGCGGCTGGTGTCGTTATGGAAGCAGTCGTAGCAACGGTCTTGGCCCAAGAAATTCTAGAGAAATTCTCCTCAGATAATCTGGAAGAATTAAAAGAAGCTGTTGCTAATCATCGGGAGTATACAAAGAATTATTAAGGAGTTCTTATGGCAAAAACCATCTATATCGCAGGGCTTGGTTTGATTGGTGCTTCAATGGCACTGGGCATCAAAAGAGATCATCCTGATTATGAGATTTTGGGATACAATCGTAGTCAGGCGTCCAGAGATATTGCCTTGGAGCGAGGAATGATCGACCGTGCGACGGATAATTTTGCTAGTTTTGCTCCACTAGCGGATATTATTATTTTGTCACTTCCTATCCAACAAACACTTGATTTTATCGAGAAGTTGGCAAGCTTAGATTTAAAGGAAGGCGTCATTATTTCCGATGCTGGATCGACCAAGTCAGCTATTGTGGCTACAGCAGATAAGTGTTTTGCAGATAAGCCTGTTCGCTTTGTAGGGGCTCATCCTATGGCAGGGAGTCATAAGACAGGAGCCGCTTCTGCCGATGTTAATCTTTTTGAAAATGCCTACTATATCTTTACGCCTTCGAGCTTAACAACCCAGGATACGCTCGAAGAAATGAAGGGCTTGCTGTCAGGTCTTCACGCTCGTTTCATTGAAATCGATGCTACAGAGCATGACCGAGTGACTTCTCAGATCAGTCATTTTCCGCATATCTTAGCATCAGGATTGATGGAACAAACTGCCAGTTATGCTGAAGAGCATGAGATGGCCCGACGTTTTGCGGCAGGTGGTTTCCGTGATATGACTCGAATTGCCGAAAGTGAGCCAGGAATGTGGACTTCTATCCTCTTATCCAATCGGGAGACCATTATTGAACGCATCGAGGATTTCAAGGGGCGTTTGGACGAGATTGAGCAAGCTATCAGTAAGGGTGACGAAAACCAAATCTGGAACTTTTTCAATCAAGCGCGGGAACAACGCCAAGCTATGGAAATCCATAAACGTGGCGGTGTTGACAGTTCTTATGACCTCTATGTCGATGTTCCCGATGAGGAAGATGTTATCTTGCGTATCTTGGAATTGCTACGAGGAACTTCCTTGGTCAATATCCATATTAACGAGGAAAACCGTGAGGATGTTCACGGGATTCTACAAATTTCATTTAAGAATGCTCAGGATTTAAAACGTGCTGAGCAAGTCATTACAGAAAATACTGATTACACAGTCGTAATAAAATAAGGGGGACAATCATGTCAAATATTTATGATAGTGCAAATGCACTTAGTCGTGGACTACGCGAATTGCCTGAATACAAGGCAGTTAAGGAAGCTAGAGATGCCATCCAAGCAGATGCAGAAGCTAGCAAAATTTTTGCGGATTATATTGCTTTTCAGCATGAAATCCAAGTCATGGCCCAAACTGGTCAAATTCCAGACGCTTCTTTCCAGGAAAAAATGGAAAACTTTGGTAAGTTGATTCAAGGCAATGCTCTCTTGTCAGAATTCTTTGCAAAACAGCAACAACTTTCTATCTACCTTTCTGATATTGAAAAAATTGTCTTTGAACCAATTTCAGAACTTTTAAAATAAGAATTCACCTCATAAAGTCAGGAATTTTTAAGAAATTTCTGACTTTTTATGATAAAATAAGAAAAAGTATTGTCAGTATGAGGTCTAGTATGAAGTTAAAAACAAACGTTAAGCATTTGAATGGTAGTATTCGCGTACCAGGGGATAAGTCCATCAGTCATCGTTCTATCATTTTTGGAAGCTTGGCTGAGGGTGAAACGAAGGTTTATGATATCTTGCGTGGTGAAGATGTCTTGTCAACCATGCAGGTATTTCGTGACCTCGGCGTTGAGATTGAGGACAAGGAGGGTGTCGTTACCATTCAAGGTGTTGGTATGGATGGTTTGAAAGTTCCTCAAAATGCTCTAGATATGGGGAATTCTGGGACCTCTATTCGTTTGATTTCAGGTGCCCTTGCTGGTGCAGACTTTGAAGTGGAGATGTTTGGGGATGACAGTCTTTCCAAACGTCCGATGGATCGTGTGACCCTTCCTTTGAAAAAAATGGGAGTTAGCATTTCAGGTCAAACAGAACGAGACTTGCCACCCTTATACTTAAAAGGGACAACAAAATTAAGACCTATTCATTATGAATTGCCGATTGCCTCTGCTCAAGTTAAGTCAGCTTTGATTTTTGCAGCATTGCAGGCTCAGGGTCAGTCAGTCATCATTGAAAAGGAGTGCACTCGTAATCATACAGAAGATATGTTACGTCAATTTGGAGGAGACTTGAGTGTCGATGGTAAGAAAATCACTGTTCAAGGGCCACAGAAACTTAGTGGACAAACAGTTGTCGTACCAGGAGATATTTCTAGTGCAGCCTTTTGGTTAGTAGCAGGTTTGATTGTGCCAAATTCTCGTGTGGTGCTTAAGAATGTCGGTATTAATGAAACACGTACAGGTATTATCGATGTTATCCGAGCTATGGGTGGGAAATTAGAGATTACTGATATTGATCCAATTGCCAAATCTGCAACCTTGACTGTTGGAACTTCAGACCTAAAAGGGATAGAAATTGGTGGAGCCTTGATTCCACGTTTGATTGATGAATTACCGATTATCGCGCTCCTTGCTACCCAAGCTCAAGGGCAAACGGTCATCAAAGATGCAGAAGAACTCAAGGTTAAAGAAACAGATCGCATTCAAGTTGTCGCAGATGCTTTAAATAGCATGGGAGCAACTATTACTCCTACAGCAGACGGCATGATTATCAAAGGGAAATCTGCTCTCCATGGAGCCAGAGTCAATACCTTTGGGGACCACCGTATCGGCATGATGACAGCCATTGCAGCTCTTTTAGTTGCAGATGGAGAGGTCGAATTGGATCGTGCCGAAGCTATCAATACTAGTTACCCAAGCTTCTTTGATGATTTGGAGACTTTAATTCATGGCTAAGTTTTTACTAGGTTTTATGGGTGCAGGAAAATCTACCGTCGCTAGAGGATTAGATCCTGACTTCGTAGACATGGATGCCATGCTGGAAGAACGACTGGGGATGTCGATTGCTCGTTTCTTTGAAGAAAAAGGAGAAGGAGCCTTTCGTCAGGTAGAAGAAGAAGTCCTAGCTGACCTGCTAAAGACAGACAAAGTTATTTCTACTGGTGGAGGGATTGTTATTTCGCCACGTAATCGAGACTTACTAAAGCAAAATCCAGAGAATATCTATCTAAAAGCAGATTTTGAGACTCTCTACCAGCGTATTTCAGCCGATAAGGACAACCAACGCCCCCTATTTTTAAACAATAGCAAGGAAGATTTGGCTGCGATTTTTAATGAAAGACAAATCTGGTATGAGGAAGTGGCTAGTCAGATTGTTGATGTATCAAGATTAAGCCCAGAGGAAATTATAGAGGAACTGACATGAAAATTGCCTATCTAGGTCCCAAAGGATCTTTTTCGCACCATGTTGTGCAGACGGCTTTTCCAAATGAGGAACTAGAGCCTTTTTCAAATATTACGGACGTTATCAAGACCTATGAACAAGGTTTGGTAGACTATTCAGTAGTGCCAGTTGAAAATTCCATTGAAGGTAGTGTTCATGAGACCTTAGACTATCTTTTTCATCAAGCTCGTATTCAAGCTGTGGCGGAGATTGTGCAGCCAATTCATCAACAGTTGATGGCGGTGCCAGGGCAAGTTAAAATTGAGAAAATCTTTTCTCATCCGCAGGCCTTGGCTCAGGGAAAGAAATTTATCGATGAGCATTATCCAGATGCTCAACTAGAAGTCACTGCCAGTACAGCATACGCTGCGCGCTATGTTTCCGAGCATCCAGATCAGCCTTTTGCGGCCATTGCCCCCAAAAGTTCGGCTGGTGAATATGGTTTGGAATTAATTGCTCAAGATATTCAAGAGATGGAAGCCAATTTCACTCGCTTTTGGGTGTTGGGTGCAGAGTTGCCACAGATTCCTTTACAAGATGCAACTGAAAAAATGAGCTTAGCAGTTACCTTGCCAGACAATCTTCCAGGAGCTTTATATAAGGCGCTTTCTACCTTTTCTTGGCGCGGGATTGACCTAACTAAGATTGAGAGTCGTCCCCTAAAAACAGCACTAGGTGAGTACTTTTTTATCATTGATGTGGACTACAGAGATAAAGAATTGGTCCATTTTGCTCAAAAAGAATTAGAAACGATTGGCATCCACTATAAAGTACTAGGAGCTTACCCTATCTATACCATACAGGATAAAGGGAAGGAGAAGGAATGACTAGAGAAAATCCTCTGACACACCATGAGAAACTACGTTATGACTATCTATTAAAAAACATCCACTATCTAAATGATAAAGAAAAGCGGGAGTTTGCTTTTTTACAAGCTAAATTGGATAAGCCGCAACAAGAAGTTCGTCAGGTTTATCGTGAGGACTTGGAAGAATTCGAAGATTTGCAAGAACTCCCTCAAGAAGAATCTAATATAGGCCTTCCAACTTATGGCAAAAGAAGTCGCAGCTCTCGACATAAAGTTCCAAAACAAAAAGTCAAGAAGCTCAAAAAGAAAAGAGGGTTCTCTTTTAAACGTTTGTTTGGATGGGTTTTCACCTTATTGCTTTTTGTGTTAGTTGGAATGATCATCATGTTTTTGAAAGGGATGCAAACAGCTGATTCAGACAAACCAAAAGATGCCAAGGCTGCCCAAGTTGAAGTTTTCAATGGACAGGATACAAGAGATGGTGTCAATATTCTTATTTTAGGGACAGACGGCCGTATTGGACAGAATAGTGCAGAAACACGGACAGATTCTATTATGGTTCTGAATGTAAGTGGTAAAGATAAAAAACTTAAGCTTGTAAGTTTTATGCGAGATAACCTAGTTTATATTGATGGTTATAGCCAAGTTATTAACGGACAAAAACAAACTGACCACAAGTTGAACTTAGCCTACGAATTAGGTGAACAAGAAGGAAAACAAGGGGCTGAAATGGTACGTAAGGTCCTTAAAGATAATTTTGACCTAGATATCAAATACTATGCTCTTGTAGATTTCCAAGCCTTTGCGACTGCTATTGACACGCTTTTCCCTGACGGTGTGACCATTGATGCTCAATTTTCAACCCTAAATGGTGTTCCAGTTAAAGAAGCGACAGTCGGTGATGACTTGCATGCGACAGAAACCGAATCACCTACACAGACTATTAAAGTTGGGACACAACAAATGAACGGTTCAACTCTTCTCAACTATGCACGTTTCCGTGATGATGATGAAGGCGACTATGGACGCACTCGTAGACAGCAACAAGTCATGACGGCTGTTTTACAGCAAATTAAAGATCCTACAAAACTTTTCACAGGTTCAGAAGCACTTGGTAAAGTATTCGCCATGACATCTACAAACCTTCCTTATACTTTCTTGTTGACCAACGGTTTATCCGTCCTCGAAGGAGGTCAGAACGGTATTGAAAGACTAACAGTACCGGAACTTGGAGACTGGGTAGATGACTATGATGTATATGGAGGTCTAGCACTTCGAGTGGATCAAAAAGCCTACCAGAATAAACTAGCCCAAATGGGATTTAGATGATAAAAACATTAAAATCAAAGCTTGAAACATCTAATAAAATAGGTGCTTCAGGCTTTGATTTTTACATAATCAGATGGATTTTTGGGTCATTTTTATGGTATAATGAAATGATGTAATTCTATAGAAGAGGATGAGAATGAGATGAGTGATTTAAAGGCAATTCAAGCCCGTAGCTTAGAGATGGCTGAATATTTTGTCGCCTTTTGTAAAGAACATGACTTGCTCTGTTATTTATGTGGCGGAGGTGCTATCGGTGCTTTGCGTCATAAGGGATTCATCCCTTGGGATGATGATTTGGACTTCTTTATGCCGCGAAAGGACTATGAAAAACTAGCAGAGTTATGGCCTCTATATGCGGATAAGCGTTACTTCCTATCAAAGAGTTCTAAAGATTATGTAGATCGTAACCTTTTTATCACGATTCGAGATAAGGAGACGACTTGTATCAAGCCTTATCAACAAGATTTGGATTTACCACACGGCTTGGCTTTGGATGTTCTTCCCTTGGACTACTACCCTAAAAATCTAGCAGAGCGCAAGAAACAGGTCCGCTGGGCTTTGATTTATTCTCTATTTTGTGCACAAACCATTCCAGAAAAGCATGGAGCTCTCATGAAGTGGGGTAGTACCATTTTACTAGGATTAACTCCTAAGTCGCTTCTCTACCGTATCTGGAAAAAGGCTGAGAAAGAAATGACCAAGTATGGACCAGCTGAAAGTGATGGCATTACAGAATTATGTTCAGGGCCAGGATACATGAAGAATAAGTATCCAATTCAGGCTTTTGAAGATAACATTTTCCTGCCATTCGAAGGCACAGAAATGCCTATTCCGGTTGGTTATGACGCTTATCTTAGCACAGCTTTTGGTGATTACATGACACCGCCTCCGGCAGACAAGCAAGTACCTCACCACGATGCCGTAATAGCAGATATGGATAAGAGCTATACAGAATATAAGGGAGAATACAATGCAAGAAAAAATTAGTATCATTGTTCCTGTATACAACGTAGAAAATTATCTTGAACGATGTGTTGAGTCGATTTTAAAGCAGACTTATACCAATTTTGAATTGCTTCTTATTAATGATGGTTCGACAGACCAGAGTGGTGACTTATGTGATCAGCTGGCTTTGAGAGACCAACGAATTCGTGTGATTCATAAAGAAAATGGTGGCCTATCAGCAGCTAGAAATACTGGAATTGATCATGCTAGTTCAGATTTAATTGGCTTTATTGATAGTGATGATTATATTGATGAAGATATGTACGAAACACTCTACCGTCAATTAAGAGAGTCGAATGCAGATTTATCAATGTGTGGACACTATGATGTCTATAATCAAATACCTGAAAAACAAGTCTCAGAGATTAAAACTTGGGAACTTTCTTCGGAAGAAGCTATAAAAATGGTTATGGAAGCAAAGGTCTTATCAGTTACTGCTGTTAATAAATTATATAAAAAAGAGCTCTTTAATCATTTGAGATTTGAAGTTGGAAAAATTGCAGAAGATGCCTTTATTATGATTCGTTTACTAGATCAATGTCAGAAGGTTGTTGCAACCAATGAGAAGAAGTATTATTATGTCCATCGTGAAAATAGTATTACCACACAAAAATTCTCATTAAAATTCTTAAATGTGATTGAAGCATATGAGCAAAATGCGAATATAATAAGAGAGCACTATCCCGCAATCGCCGATGTCGCAACCATGCGATTAAATTGGGCCTATTTCTATGTCTTGGATAGATTGTTGATTGATTCTAATTTTAAAGATAAACTACTAGAAGATAAATTGATAAATTATCTAAAACAGAATAGAGTGAATATTTTAAAAGATAGTAGATTTACGAATGCTAGAAAAATTAGCTTCTTGGCTCTACTATTTAGCAGAAAACTCTACACACAGATTTTACTTCGTCAACATACCCGTTAGGAGAGAAAATGATTTCTATTATTGAGAAAAACTATTTTAAAATTAATCTGGTATTTTTATCAGTCATATCTTTTTATTGTATGGCGGGACTCATTGTTCCCCTTCAATTTATCTCTGCAAATAAATTTGTTACCTTAGGTATGACTCTTTTGGGAGTCCTATTAGGTTTATATAATTTCTTTGTAAAGAAGGCCTATTTATTTGTTAGAAAAATTGAGTACTTAATCATCTTTTTTGCCATGAATATTATCACAAGTTTACTGGTGATGAAGTATGGTTTTTCAACAAATATCAAGAACTTGGTAGTGTTCTTTATCTATTTCTTTGCTATTTACCCAATTTTTCAAAACTTTAGTAGAGAAAAATCTCGAATTTTGTTTAACGTATTCTTTTCAGTAATTACTGTTGCAGACACTGTTGGGGTTTTCTTATCTCTTGTTCAATTTTTTATGCTAATCGGATATAGAGTTTTCGACTATAAAGGTTTGTTGATTCGTCAAGGATTTGTTGAGTCACGCTTGTTCGGTATTTTAGCAAGTCCCAACTATCTTTCAATTATTTCCTTAATCATCATTATTTATTTATGGATGAGACTTTCTGTTTTAAACAAAGTTATTAAGACTCTTGCCATTTCTTCCATAATTTTAAACTTTGCCTATATAGTTCTATCAGGTTCAAGAACGACATATATTTGTTTAGTTGTAGCAGCACTTCTTTATTCTTTGATAAAATTTGAATATAGCAATAAGGCGAAATCTTTTGTCACTGTATTATTAACAGTTGGGCTAGTATTTTTATCATATAATGGTGTAAAGTATAGCAGTGATTTGTATTTAAAAGCTCATTCTGCGGAAATTCAGCTCAATAAAGAAAAAGGGGAAAACAATAATTTAACTTTAGAGAGAACTGATACTAGCGAAGAAAATATCTCCAATAATCGTTTTGCTATTTGGCAATCGACAGCTTCATTTATTCCAAAGAGACTACTATTTGGTTACTCAGCAGGTAACTGGTATGAGTTAGGGAAAACTTATGACGCAAGTGCATATATCATTAAAGAGCATTACTTGACTCATAATGGATATTTAGAACTACTTTTCTATAATGGTATACTAGGTTTCCTACCTTTTGCTGCTTTTATGATTTCATTTATCTGTGCCAGCATCAAGAAATTCCTAAAAGACAAAAAGGACAAGATAACAGATAATGAGCTTATTTCTGGTTTACTCATGACGGTTGTTATCTTAATTTCTAATTTGTTCTTGAGCTCAACTCTCTATGGTATTTCATTGTTGGGTTGTATTCTATTTATGATTTCAGGATATTATTTCTCTGTTATTTCTAAAAAGAGAGATGGATACAGAAGGCTATCTGAAGAAGAGATTAAAGAAGTAGAATTAGGAGTAATGGACTACATTCATAATCTCTGCCAAAAAGAGAATATTAATTATTCTTTGGCTTATGGAACTCTATTAGGAGCCGTTAGACATAAGGGTTATATTCCTTGGGATGATGATGTTGATATCTCTTTAAAACGTGATGAGTATGATAAATTATACCAAGCTGTTTTAAATGATAACGATCCGATTTATAAAGTCGCATCATGGGAAAATGATAAACGCTATCCGTATCCATTTTATCGAGTATATGATGCACGTACAGTTTATGAGAACAACTACATTGAAAATGATATTGAACTAGGAATTTGCGTTGATGTATTTCCATTTGATTATTACGCTGATGTCAACAAAGAGATGGTTAAACTAGATACCTATCGTAGACTATCTGTTTATACCCTCTATGGTATTCATAGCAAGAGTGCTGGATTAAAGAATATTGTCAGATATCTCTTGATTCTTGTTTTTCGTTTAACAAGAGTAAAAACTTGGAATAAAAAAATGAATCTACTATCTATGCAGGCTAAAGATAGTGATTCTATCGATTATTTGATGGAAAATAAGAGAACTTCTACAAAATTTGGGAAGACTCTACTTGATAAGGTAATTGATAGTCAATTTGAAGATAGAACCTACAAAATCCCTGAGGCTTCTCATCAAATCTTATCAGCTATCTATGGTGATGATTTCATGGAAATTCCTCCAGTTGAAAAACGAGTGAAACATGATGATTTTGTCGCTTATATAAAAGAGGTGTAAGACGTGTTACAATGGTTAAAAAGAAGCTTGGCAAGTCTTTTAGGGGACAAAAAAGACCTCATAAAAAACTTGCCAATCATTAAAAGTCTCAATAACAAAGCGAACATTGAATTGGATTCAAAGAGAAGTGAGTTATTAAAAGATAATTTTGAGGAGATTCTCAATACAATCTATAGTTCTCCTTTGAAAGATTATGATATTTGGTTGGATTTCGGGACTCTATTGGGCTACTACAGAGAAAATGATTTTATTAGCCATGACTTGGATATGGATTTTGGTATCATTATTCCAGATTATCAACGCTTTGTAGAGGATGAACAATATCTCTTGGCTAGAGGTTTTTCAAGAACTAAAGAATTTTACTATAATGATCAATTGGTAGAACTATCCTATAGTTTTAAAGGACTGAATGTCGACCTTATTGTTTATACTAAAAAGGGGGAAACAATCTCCTCAGATACTATTTTCTTTATGATCAATGCTTTGGGAACCCCAACTCGTCATGAGGTCTATCATTACGAATTGCCATTCAGTCAATTACAAGTTGTTAACTTTAAGGGAGTGGATGTGAAAATTCCAGAGAATACAAGAGACTATATCAGTCACTTGTATGGAGCTGATTTTGAAACTCCAAATACCAATTATAATTGGAAAGAAAATCCAATTTACAAACAAAGAGATGCTAAAATGGCTAAAGTCCTTTTGATTAAATTATTTGAACACTAAAATAGATAAAAGAAATGAGCTGGATTTGATCCAGCTCATTTCTTTTATCTTTAATTATTTTTTTATGATTCTATCTTTATATTTTTTCTTAAGTTTCAAAAAGATTAAAGCTATAGCAAGTGTGAATATAATAAATAGATAGTTTCTGTAATCTGTAAGGCTAACTCTTCCAGAATGATTCAGATGAAAAATACCAATCCATTTATTTTTACTAAGGATTCCATCATTTTCAAAATGATAACGATCCATCCACTCATCTTTAGCTGCTTTGCCATTTTCTTTGAAGTAATAGGTTTCTTTGGAATTAATTTCTTTCCAAGTGTTAGTTAGCATACCTGTATTTTTTTCAATATAGTATAGACTATTTCCATCATCAACTAACCCTGTTTGAAGTTCTCCGTTTTGATTAAAATAAAACCAGTTTTTATCTATATATTTCCAACCAACTGCGACTGTACCAGAATCAAAGAAATATACCAATTATCGTTGTGTTGTGTCCAACCATCTTCAGGAGCTTCATTTTTCCAATTTTTAAATTTTAGAATACCATCATTGGTATAAAATCCATAATGTGGGTATTCATCAGATACATCAGTAACATTTCCATTGTTGAATTCGAGAGAGATTGCTGCTCTATCTAGTTGTCCGGCATTTATAATGCTGATATTTTTTTGTTTAAGATATTCAGCGTATTTTTCTTCTACTGGTCTAATCCCTGTTTTTATAATTTTCTTAGGATTAAGTTTGTCGACAAATTCTTTCGTATTAGATTTAGTTGTTTCTACGTGGTGATTAAATTTCATGACATCTACATGTCCAATCAAAGGTGCATATTTCTCTTCTATATGTCTTTCAGTATTTTCTAAATCCCCTCCTAAGAAAATTTTTGTATTATTAATATTTACTATTGATAAAATTGAATTCAAATTATCATCATATACTTTCTTTAATGAGCCATCATTTTCGTATTCATTCTCATAATTTAATAAATCAATTTTTATATTTCCAAGAGTTAGGTGTGAATCTTTTTCAGAAATTTCTTGAACAATTGTAGTATTTGTTTCTAGGGCAGCCTGTAAAGCTCGTTCATATCCATACAAATTATCCCAAAGACCTGTTTTATCTGTGAGACGCTCATCACTATATTTTTTTATGTATATTTTTTGAGTAGGTATTGTTTTTAGAATATCGTGAGCTGCGCCAATATGATCGGAATGTGCATGTGTTATGATTATGAAATCGAAATTTTTAATACCTAATTGTTCAATATGAGATAGTAATCTATCTTCAGTAATTGCTTTGGGATCTTTCTCAATTCCTGGTCTATCGGGGTATCTAGGGTTAGAACCGTCTGGATAAGAAAAATCATCTCCAGTATCTATCATTGCAAAATGTCCGTTGCTTTCTAGTATCATGGCATCGGACCAATCAGCAACAATTATGATATGAAGTCTATCATTTGCTAAAACTGGTTTTATTAAAGTAGCAAGGAATATAAGGATTGATATATATATTTTTTTTTTATCATGCTATCTCCTTATGAGTAGATTATAGTTCTTTTAATTTCTTTTAAGTTTGGCACGCGCTAAACCGAGTGCATAGTGAAGGGTTTTATCCTTAATTATAAAGAGAGCGACAGTGTAATAGATAGCACATCCGGCAATTGTAGCTACCACCATACTGAGCATAGCCATATTCACTGTGTATGACTGAACTTGGAAGAGAATTTTACAGATATAGTAAATTGGAATAAAGCCTAGTGACACAACTGTGTAGCGAGCTAATGTTCCAAAAATTTCTTTCAAATCCAAGAGTTTATGTTTCTGAATAAAGCGGATTTCAAGTAGAACTACGATTGCCTCAGCAATAATCGTTGTTCCGATGTAGTAGGCAGGAGTAAAGATGTTGTTGAAAAGGAGTAGAGAGTTTAGGATGACATTGACACCACCACCGATAAAGTAGAAAGCTGTTAATCGGTTTTCGTGGTCATTGATAAAGATAATTTGCTTACCAAGGATTAATTCGATAGCCCAGATAATGGTTCGAAAGGCAAAGACGCTTGTTACAATTCCTGCTTCTATATACTTCTCCGAAGAGTAGATAACAGTCGCATAAGTTCCTAAAACCATAATCCCGATACTAGTTGGAATTATAAGGAAGTAGAAGAGAGCCGCACCTTGGTTTACCAGATTTTTGTATGAAGTGTAATCTTTTTTTCCTAAGTAGTAACCAAGTCGAGGAATGCTGACATTGATAGCTCCACTCAGGACACTAGCAATCAGCATAACAATACTTGAAGCAATAGTGTAGTAGGAGATGTAATTCTCATCAGGTCCTTTAGTAATGAACATACGGTCCAACAAGGTGTAGAGCATATTGGCATTTGCTAGAAGGAGCATGGTTAAGAGAGGCTTAGATGCTTTGATGAGTTCGATGACTTCAATCTTGACAAAAGAAACCTCTCGTTTGATCCATAAGAAACTGAGTAGATAGTTGATAATGGTTGTTGCACTCATGACAATAGCATAAGGAACGATATCATCAGGTGTTTTGACAAAGGCAAAGATAGCCACTAACATTCCAATACGAATAACTAGTGTTTTATAAAGGATAAATGAATAGTTCTCATAGGCTTCGTTCATCCACTCAATATTTAGGAATTGGAAAAGGGCTTGAATTCCGAGGATATAGTAAAGGATTTTTAGATTGACAATACTAGTATCAAAATAAATAAAGAGGAAATAGATAGCTGTTGTTACAACTGAAGTAATGAGCGAAATATAGAACAACTTAGAAAAGACATAATTAATCTTATTTTTGTCATCCTTTACTTTACTAATTGCTCGAATCCCATAATTGTAAATCCCAAAGGCAGCTAGTGGAATGACAAAGCTCGCCCAGGTGTTAGCTGTATTAAAGTAGCCGTAATTTGATTTACTAAGAATCCGTGTTAGATAGGGATTAGTAATCAGGGGAAAAACGATGTTTAAAATATTGACCAGCAAGCTAGCCAAAGCGTTAACTTTTATATTTTTCATGAAACTTTCTTTCTTACATTCTAAAATAGATACTAGTATTATATCACATTCCAACGCCATTCTTTTGATAAAATCATTTAAATCTTGTATAATAGATAGAACTGAAAGTATGAGGTTACGGACTATGAAAATGAAACAAATCAGTGATACGACTTTAAAAATCACGATGTCTTTAGAAGATTTGATGGATCGTGGAATGGAAATCGCAGACTTTCTCATTCCACAGGAAAAAACAGAAGAGTTTTTCTATGCAATCTTGGATGAGTTAGAAATGCCAGACAGCTTTTTGGATACAGGAATGCTTAGCTTCCGAGTGACACCGAAGCCTGATAAGGTTGATGTCTTTGTGACCAAGTCTAAGATTGACCAAAACTTGGATTTTGAAGATTTGGCAGATCTTCCAGATATGGATGAGTTAGCGAAAATGTCTCCAGATGAATTTTTGAAGACTTTGGAGAAAACCATGGCAGAGAAAACTAAAGAGGATATTGAAGCCATTCAATCTTTAGAGCAGGTTGAAAAAGAAGAGGAAGCATCAATTGATGAAATTGCTGAGGTGGATGAAGGGAAAAGAGAACCTTATATCTACTACATCTTACGTTTTGACAACCTAGCTAGTTTAGTTTCTTTTGCTAAAACGGTTGATTACCAAATGGAGACTTCAGAACTCTACAAGATGAATGACCAATACTATCTAACAGTTTTGGTTGATGTAGAGGATCATCCAAGTCTTTATCCAGCATGGTTATTGGCACGTATGCGCGAATTTGCGGATGATAGTGATATCAGTCGCTCAGTCCTTCAAGAATATGGACAAGTCATCATCAATCATGATGCTGTTCAAGGACTTCAAAAGGTCTAAAGATAGATAAAAATGAGGCAGGGATATAAATTCTCTGTCTTTTTTGATTAAAAAGTAGAAGAGTCAATAGGACTTAGGCCAATGTCCCTAGCTTGCTAAAATAATGAAAAAACGATATCATAGAAAGAAATAAGCGAGGTAAAGTATGGACCAAGGACATTTACAAAAAGAGATAGAGGAAACCCTAGAAGATGTGCTGGCAAAGGCTTCTCTCCATGAGGGGGCTCTCTTTGTTTTAGGCTTATCGTCCAGTGAGGTGATAGGAGGACACATCGGTGAAGCCTCTAGTCAAGAAATTGGAGAATTGATTGTTCAAAAAATATTAGAGATTCTGTCAGCGAAAGGTATCCATCTAGCAGTTCAAGGATGCGAACATGTTAATCGTGCCTTGGTAGTGGAACGAGAGGTTGCTATCAAATACAATCTCGAAATTGTGAGTGTTCTGCCGACTCTGCATGCGGGAGGTTCTGGTCAATTGGCGGCCTTTCGCTATATGGAAGACCCAGTTGAGGTCGAATTTATCAAAGCTGATGCAGGCCTTGATATTGGAGATACGGCTATTGGGATGCATATCAAGCATGTTCAAGTACCTATACGTCCAGTTTTAAAATCAATCGGCCATGCCCACGTAACTGCGCTCGCTAGTCGTCCAAAACTGATTGGAGGGGCGCGTGCTCAATACCCACAAGATGCTATTAGGAAATCGTAAAATGGAAAAGAAACAAGTTGAAAAGGTTATAAAATATTCTATTAGAAAGTTCTCTGTTGGAGTGGGTTCTGCTATCATCGGGGCCTTGCTTTTTGGTGCTAATAACCTCTTGCTTGATCAAGTAGCAGCTAATGAAGTTTGTGAGCCAAATCAGGTACACTATCGCTATTTGGCAGAGCAAGAGCTGACAGAAGCTGAAAAAGCCCTTATTCATAGAGAGCTTCCGTCGAATTTAGAACAAGATGATATTGTTTATCTTGTTTATAGAAAAAAAGAAGTTGGAAGCCAGCAGTTACCAAATACTGGAAGTAAAGAATTAGCGCTAGCGGGGCTCGGTTTTGCAACGGCTTCTTTAGCGGTCCTCTTAATATCTAAGAAACATCGCAATAAGGTAGTTGGAATCCTACTGATTGGTGCCCTTGGAGGTAGTTACTTTATTCCTCTTACTGCTAAGGCTTTTGAAAATCAGGTCCTACAATCTTATAATCAGACACTCTCTTCATGTAGTAAAGAAGATTTAGCGAATGGAGTTATTCAAATTGATGGATATGACTATATTGGTTACTTCAAAGAAGCTGATTTTAAAATTTCTATGCCTGAAAATAACCAAGACAACAACTTGGTTACAGATAAAGTGACAAAAGAAGCTCGTGAAGGCGAATCATTTGTTCAACCAGAGCTTCCAACCTACAGCGAAGAGACTACAACTACAGCAACACAGGGAGAAACTCAAGGAAGTGAATCTCTCGTTCAACCAGAACCTCCTGTTCATACAAGTGAAGAAACAACTGAGGACACCAAAGAAGAAGCTCCTATTGGTGAGTCTCCTGTCAAACCAGAGTCTCCAGCCCAACCAGAGAATAGTACAGCCAAGGGTACTCAAGAAGAAGGTCATGTAGGAGAATCTCCAATCCAACCTGAACTCCCAGCCTATACAGGCGAAGTGACAGCCAAGGGTACCCAAGAGGAAGGTCATGTAGGAGAATCTCCAATCCAACCTGAACTTCCAGAATATACAGGCGAAGTGACAGCTAAGGGCACTCAAGAGGAAGGTCATGTGGGTGAATCTCTCATTCAACCGAGCTTGCCAGAATACAAGGTGACAGAGTCAACTGTGACTGAATCAGAAACGGTTACAATTCCTTACACTACAGAATACCTATCGGATGCTAATCGCTATACAGACGAAGAAAGTGTTGTTCAAAAGGGTGAAGCTGGTAGTCAACTCATACATCGTGTCTACAAAACTGTAGATGGGGAGAAAGTTGGCGAAGCTATCAGCACTAGTACGGAAGTTGTTAAAGTTCCTGTAGCTGAAAAAATTAGTCATGGAACCAAACCAATTGAAGGCCAAACCGAAGAAGTTTCTGTTGAAGAAGTTCCTTTTAAAACGATAATGGAACAAGATTCTAGTCTACTCAAGGGAACTGAAACAGTTGCTCAGGTAGGTAAGAATGGTAAGAAGAAAATTACCAAAGTTTACAAGACTATCAAGGGTGTGAAAACTGCAGATGCGCCTACTGTTTCAGAAGAAGTTCTTGAACAGGCACAAGACCACATTATCAAAAAAGGTACTAAGGAATTAGAAAAACCTACTCTAACATTAACTAAAGTTGATACAGAAGAATTGAATCGAAGTGCAAAAGCAACTTATAGCCTTAAAAAACCAGATGGAGTGACTATCAAGTCTATTCAAGCAGTGTTGAAAAAAGGCGATCAAGTTATTAAGACATTTGCTATTTCAGAGTCTAATCTTGCGACAGCTTTAGCTGATCTAGATTATTACAAGGATTATACACTTGCAACGACCATGGTGTATGATCGTGGTAATGGTGACGAAGAAGAAATTCTTAAGGAAGAACCACTGAGAATCGACCTTAAAAAAGTTGAAGTCAAAAATATTAAGGAAACAAGCTTAATCAGTGTGGATGACCAAGGTAATGAGACCGACAGTAGTCTCTTGTCTGAAAAACCATCGAATGTTAAGCCTTACTACTTAAAAGTTACCACTCATGACAATAAGGTTACTAAACTAGCTGTTGATAAAATCGAAGAAGTTACTGTAGATGGAAATAAACTTTACAAAGTAACTGCTAAAGCACCAGATTTGATTCAACGTACTGCAGAGAATCGTTTCACTGAAGAGTATATACACTATTTACCTAAGCCAAAAGCTCATGAAGGTGATGTGTATTACGACTTTAATGAACTTGTAAAAGCTATGCAAGCAAATCCTACTGGTACATTTAAACTTGGTAGCAATATGAATGCTAATAATGTACCAGCTGCTGGCAAATCTTATGTAACCAATGCCTTTAAAGGTTCATTGGGAAGTACTGATGGTAATAAATTTGCTATTCATAATATCACTAAACCATTATTTGGAAACATCGAAGGTGGTTCAGTTAAGGATCTCTTACTAGAAAATGTCAATATTGATATGCCTGGAGTTGATCGAGTAGCTCCAATTGCTAATGTCATCAAAAATAATGCAACTATTGAAAACGTCAAAGTAACTGGAAATGTTGTCGGTAACAATGATGTAGCTGGTATTATCAATAAAATTGATGGTAGTGGAAAAGTAAGTAATGTCGCCTTTATAGGTAAACTTCATGCTGCTGGCAACAGAGGAGGCTATTTAGCTGGTGTTCTTGGTGAAAACTGGAAGGGTGTTGTTGAGAAAGCATACGTTGATGCTGAGATCACTGGTAATAAAGCCAAAGCTGCAGGTCTAGTCTATTCATCTCAAAATGGTGCTAATAACTACACGGTCGGTAAAGAAGGGGTCCTAAGAAATTCAGTTGCTAAAGGTTCTATCGAACTGAAAGAAGCTGTTCAGTCTGGTGGATTGCTGGGTACTAACTGGGCCTTAGGTACTATTGAAGACAACATCACTATGATGAAAGTCAAAACAGGTGAGGTGGTGTTTGGTCACTCAGATATTGATGCTGACGACTACTTCACTTATTCAAGAACCAAACGTAATTATAGTGTTGATGGTGTGAGTGAAGGGAAGAAATCCTTTAACAACTCCCGTAAAATTCCAAGTATCTCACTGGCAGAAGCCGAGAAAAAAATTGAAGCAATGGGAATCACTGCTGATAAATTTACCAGCAACAAACCTATTGAAGACAAGCTTAATAACAGTCTAAACAAAGACGATCAGTACAAAGCAATTGATAGTTATGATGCGACTCGTGAGCTAGCTTACCGTAATATTGCAAAACTTCAACCTTTCTATAATAAAGAGTGGATTGTAGACCAAGGTAATAAATTAGCTGCAGGAAGTCCTCTCTTGACTAAAGAAGTATTGTCTGTAACTGCTATGAAAGGCAATACCTTTGTGACGGAATTAGCTGATGCTGATCATATTATGATCCACTATGCAGATAAGACAAAAGATATCTTTACCATTTCACCTAAAGATTCAAAAGTGAAACAAGTGAAAGAGTACGGTATTGCAGAACTTGGTGAAGTTGTTTATACTCCGAATATGGTTGACAAGGACCGTAGTGATCTCATCAATGCTATTGTTGAAAAATTGGGTCCTGTGGAATTACAATCTGACCCAATCTACACGCACCTTGGTAGAACTGGTCCAAACAAAGTTAATGCTATTAAGAACCTTTATCTTGAAGAAACCTTCAAAGAAGTTAAGGATAATCTGACTCACTTTGTCAAACAACTGGTTGAAAACCAAGACCATCAATTAAACACAGATGAGGCTGCTAAGCGTGCTTTGATCAAGAAAATTGATGATAACAAGGCAGCGGTTCTCCTTGGCCTATCTTACCTTAACCGTTATTACGGAGTGAAGTTTGATGATTTCAATATCAAGCAACTCATGTTGTTCAAGCCAGACTTCTATGGTAAGAACGTCAATGTATTAGACCGTTTGATTGAAATTGGTTCAAAAGAAGACTATGTAAAAGGAACTCGCACGCATGATGCCTTCCGTGAAGTAGTTGCTAAACATACTCTATCAGGCAATTTAAATGACTTCCTCAAATATAACATGGAACTCTTCACAAAAGATACAGACTTGAATGATTGGTTCATCAAAGCAACCAAAGATAATGTCTATATCGTGGAACCAAAAACAACAAATCCTGATTTTGCAGATAAGAAACATAGAGCCTACGAAGGTTTAAATAACGATATGCACGGCAAGATGATCTTACCACTCTTGAACTTAAAAGATGCCCACATGTTCTTGATTTCAACATACAATACCATGGCCTATAGTTCATTTGAAAAATATGGTAAGAACACTGAAGCAGAACGGAATGCCTTCAAAGCTGAAATTGACAAGGTTGCGAAAGGTCAACAGAATTACCTGGATTTCTGGTCACGTCTATCTCTAGATAAAGTCCGTAATCAGCTCTTGAAGAGCAATAATATGGTTCCGACACCTGTACTGGACAACCAGAATTATAAGGGCATTAGTACTGATCGTTATGGCCATACAAACAGTGGTAAAGATGTGGCGCCTATCCGTGAATTGTATGGACCTACAGATCGTTACCATGCGACTGATGGCCGTATGGGAGCTGTGGCTCGCGTTTATGCGAATCCATATAAGGATGATTCTGTCTTCTTTATGGTGACGGATATGGTTAGTGATTTTGGGGTTTCTGCCTTTACTCATGAAACAACTCACGTAAATGACCGAATGGTTTATCTAGGTGGCTCAAGACACCGTGAAGGAACAGATCTTGAAGCATTTGCTCAAGGAATGTTACAAACTCCGTCTGTATCAAATCCAAATGGTGAATACAAAGCCCTTGGTCTCAACATGGCTTATGAACGTCCAAACGATGGAAATCAATGGTATAACACTAATCCAAATGACCTTAAATCACGTGACGAAATTGATCGTTACATGAAGGGTTATAATGACACCCTCATGCTTCTGGATTATCTTGAAGGAGAAGCTGTCCTGGATAAGGCAAATCAAGATTTAAACAACGCTTGGTTCAAGAAAGTAGACAAACAATACCGAGGAAATAATACCAAGAATCAATTCGATAAGGTACGTCCTTTGAGTGATGATGAAAAGACTATTCCATTACGTACAGTAGATGACCTAGTAACTAACAACTTCATGACCAATCGTGGTCCAGGTAACAGAGTTTATAATCCATCTGACTTTGATTCTGCTTATGTCACTGTTCCAATGATGACTGGTATCTATGGTGGTAATACAAGTGAAGGTGCTCCAGGAGCGATGTCATTTAAACACAATACTTTCAGAATCTGGGGTTACTATGGCTACGAAAAAGGCTTCCTAAACTATGCTTCTAACATGCTAAAAGCTGAATCTAAAAAAGCTGGTAAAGATACTCTAGGTGATGACTTCATCATTAACAAGATTTCTGATGGAAAATTCAACAATCTTGAAGATTGGAAGAAAGTTTACTTCAATGAAGTTGTGACAAGTGCCAAACATGGAATTCAATCTATTGAAATTGATGGTACAACGTATAACTCTTATGAGGACTTGAAACAAGCATTTGCTGCTGCTGTTGAAAAAGATAAGGCAAGCTTGAAGAATGGTTCTGTTAAATTTGACAATACTGTCACTTTGAAAGAAAAACTCTTTAAGAAACTTCTTCAACAAACAGATAGCTTTAAAACTTCTATCTTTAAATAATCAATTGACTCTCATCTGCTAAGCAGGTGAGAGTTTTTTGGTTCCCAAGGGTTTTAAGAATTTTCCAAACAGATTCCAAGTATTTTTAGCAAGGTAGGTATATAATAGAACTACAAAATGAATATCTATATTCATATAACAAAAAAGAAGGTGATGAAGATGAAAACATGGCAAGCAACTGTATTGGTCTGCGCTAGTCTGGTCTGTCTATCGGCTTGTAACAATCAGATGGAGAATCAAGCTGATAAGCAAAATGGAGACAAAAATGCACAAGTTAGCTCTCAAACTGCAAAAAAAGGAGAAGCAGTTACAGACTTTGAGCTTACGGGAGTTGATGGTAAAACTTATCGCCTATCAGATTATAAAGGCAAAAAAGTCTATCTCAAATTTTGGGCATCTTGGTGCTCTATTTGTCTAGCCAGCCTCCCTGATACCGATGAACTGGCAAAAGAAGCTGGCGATGACTTTGTCATCTTGACAGTTGTTTCTCCTGGTCAAAAAGGAGAGCAAGCAGAAGAAGCCTTCCAAAAATGGTATAAGGGTTTAGACTATAAAAATCTCCCTGTCCTTCTAGACCCTTCGGGACAACTTTTAGCGAGTTACGGAGTTCGTTCTTATCCGACTCAGGTCTTTATTGATAAAGAAGGCAAATTGGTGAAGACTCAACCAGGCTTTATGGACAAGGAAACTATTTTAGAGAATTTAAAGACTATGAATTAGAGGCTTATTATGAATGATAAATTAAAAACAATACTCTTAATTGGAGTGATCATTTGCATCATCATCGGACTTTTATTTCTTTTGGAAAAAAGGAGCGCAAGCTACACAGATACCACTCAAATTGAGAAGGCAGCAGTTAGTCAAGGGCAAAAAGTCACGAAAAAAACTCAACCAAGTAAAGATGCTGACCTACATGATATCTATCTAGCTGGAGGTTGCTTCTGGGGAGTCGAAGAGTATTTTTCACGAGTAGCGGGTGTGACAGATGCTGTTTCTGGCTATGCGAATGGTAGAGGAGAAACAACCCAGTATGAATTGATTGGCCAAACCGGGCATGCTGAGACTGTTCATGTGACCTATGACGCCAATCAAATCTCCTTAAAAGAAATCTTGCTCCATTATTTCCGTATTATCAATCCAACTAGTAAAAACAAGCAAGGTAATGACGTAGGAACCCAATATCGCACGGGAGTCTACTATACAGATGAAAAAGACCTAGAAGTCATCAATCAAGTTTTTGATCAAGTTGCTAAGAAGTACGACGAACCTATAGCGGTTGAAAAAGAAGCCTTAAGAAATTTTATCGTGGCTGAGGACTACCACCAAGACTATCTCCAGAAAAATCCTAATGGATATTGCCATATCAATGTCAATCAAGCAGCCTATCCTGTCATTGATTCTAGTAAATATCCAAAACCGAGTGACGATGAATTGAAAAAACTTCTCTCTCCTGAAGAGTATGCAGTGACTCAAAACGGTCAAACAGAACGTGCCTTTTCAAATCGTTACTGGGATAAATTTGAAGCAGGTCTTTATGTAGATGTGGCGACTGGCGAACCTCTCTTTTCTTCGAAAGATAAATTTGAATCGGGCTGTGGTTGGCCTAGTTTTACCCAGCCTATCAGTCCAGATGTTGCGACCTATAAGGAAGACAAGTCTTATAATATGGTCAGAACAGAAGTCAGAAGTAGAACTGGTGATTCCCATCTGGGACATGTTTTTACAGATGGACCTAAGGACAAGGGAGGCCTACGCTATTGTATCAATAGTCTATCCATACGTTTTATTCCTAAGGATCAAATGGAAGAAAAAGGTTATGGTTATCTGTTAGATTATGTTGAGTAAGTTTTCTCAACCATATTAGTTAAAAAAGCCAGATCTCCTGTTTGGGGTCTGGCTTTTATGGTATACTTAGGATATGCATAGAAAAACAGTGATTGATTTTAGGGCTTTGGGCGAGCGATACACCTTTATTAAGCCTATCAAAGAGTTAAAAACGAGAGATTTAGCAGAAGTAGCAGACTTGCTAGCACAGGTGGAAAGCTACCAAGAGAATGGCTATTATGTAGTTGGTTATGTCAGCTACGAGGCTGCACCTGCTTTTGAGAAAAAATTAGTAGTACACTCAGGTCCCTTGTTAGGAGAGTATCTCCTCTATTTCACCGTTCATGAAAGTGTAGAAAAATCAAGTATACCTCTGACTTATGAGGACGTAGATTTGCCGTCAAACTGGCAGGAAGTCACTTCTGCAGAGGACTATGAAAAGGCTATTGACCAGATTCATCATCATTTAAGACAAGGCGATACTTATCAGGTTAATTATACGGTTCAACTTAAACAGCATTTAAGTGATAATCCTTTTGCTATCTACAATCGTATGGTGGTAGAGCAGGAAGCAGGTTACAATGCTTATGTTGAACATGACGACATGGCAGTGATTTCCATGAGTCCAGAACTCTTTTTTGAACAAAATGGTCGTGAATTGATGACTCGTCCTATGAAGGGGACGACTAAACGTGCTCTGACTGATGCTGAAGATTTGAAAGAGGCAGCTTGGTTGGAACAAGATCCCAAAAATCGTTCAGAAAACATGATGATAGTGGACCTCTTGCGAAATGACATGAATCGTATTTCTGAGGTTGGTAGTGAGTATGTGGAGCGTTTATGCCAAGTGGAGCAGTATTCTACAGTGTGGCAGATGACTTCAACTATCAAGAGTCAGTTACGACCAGATGTTGACCTAGTTGAAATTTTCCGTTCTCTATTTCCATGTGGCTCCATCACAGGAGCTCCCAAAATAGCGACTATGGAAATTATCAAGAACTTGGAGCCGCAAGCAAGAGGAGTCTACTGTGGTACTGTTGGTCTCTTGCTTCCAAATGGACGACGGATTTTCAATGTGGCTATTCGAACTATTCAACTGCATCGAGAGAAAGCCATCTATGGAGTCGGTGGAGGCATTACATGGGATAGCACTTGGGAGTCAGAATACCGCGAAGTCCAGCAAAAAGCAGCGGTTCTTTACCGAAAACAGCCTCGTTTTCAGCTGATTACGACAGGGAAAATCAGTCAGAAAAAATTGCTCTTTGAAAAGCAACATGTAGAAAGACTGCAAAAGGCTAGTCGTTATTTTGCCTTTCCATTTGATGAAGATAGTTTGATACAAGAGATAGAGAAGGAGTGCCAGTCTTGTGACCTCCACCAAGACTATCGTTTGCGACTCAGTCTTAGCAAATCCGGAGAGGTTGAAATCGAACGACAAGTATTAACACCACTTAGTTCTAACTTCTGTCAGGCAAAACTATGTCTACAGGAGGCTGATTTGCAACAACCCTTTACCTACTTTAAAACCACACACCGACCACATTTGACAGTGGGAGAGCAGGAAATCATCTATCACACTGCTGATGGAAAATTGCTTGAAACCTCTATTGGGAATCTGGTCTTAAAAATGGATGGCAAGCTCTATACCCCACCTAGTACTCTTGGCCTGTTACCAGGGATTTATCGCCAGCATTTACTTGAAAGCAGGCAGGTAGAAGAGAAGGTCTTGACAATAGAAGATTTGGCACAAGCAGAAGCCATCTATGGCTGTAATGCAGTTAGGGGCTTGTATGAGTTGTCAGTAAAGGAGCACTAAATGAAACTCATATTTTTACACGGTTTAGGACAGTCAGCAGATAGTTGGAAAGAAGTTCAGGATTTGCTGGCAGATTATCCTTCTGAAGCCATAGAGTTATTTCCTACTGGAGTTGGGACTTATCAAGAAGCCAAAGAATGCATTTATCAGCACTTATCAGAGGAGACAGAACCTTTTGTCCTAGTCGGTTTGTCTTTAGGGGCTGCACTTGCATTAGAATTGTCAAGTTACGATCTGCCAAATCTTCAGGCCTTGGTTTTATCAGGTTGTCCATTGAAATTAGCGGGAAACATCCCTTTTTATATTCAATCTCTGATATTTAAACTACTCCCAAAAAGGATATTTGAGAAGCAGGGAGCAGACAAATCGCTTTTAGTTGGAGTATCTGAAGAATTAAAAACACTTGATTTAAGAGAGATTGCAAAGAATTGTTCATATCCAACTTTGTTAATCTGTGGTAGTCAGGATAAGCCTAATCTAAAGTCTATGAAAGGTCTGCAACAACTGATTCCAAATTCTCAGATTCAGATTATTCTTGATGGACCTCATGTTCTGAATAGGGCCAAACCAAAAGAGTTTGCAGAAATAACTAGAAGTTTTCTTGAATTGCTGAAATAAGTTTGATAAAATAATATGGAAGTTGATATTATCATAAAGGAGAAAAAGATGAGTCAAAAGATTATTGGAATTGACCTTGGTGGAACTTCTGTCAAGTTTGCAATTTTAACTCAAGAAGGAGAAATCCAAGAAAAATGGTCTATTAAGACTAACATTTTGGATGAAGGGAGCCATATCGTAGACGATATGATTGAATCAATTCAACATCGTTTGAACTTGCTTGGATTGTCAGCTACGGATTTCCAAGGGATTGGTATGGGTTCACCTGGTGTGGTTGACCGTGAAAACGGAACTGTTATCGGAGCCTACAACCTCAACTGGAAAACTCTTCAACCAATCAAAGAAAAGATGGAAAAAGCCTTGGGTATTCCATTCTTTATCGACAATGACGCTAACGTAGCTGCTCTTGGTGAGCGTTGGATGGGTGCTGGTGAAAACCAACCAGACGTTGTCTTTATGACTCTGGGTACAGGTGTTGGTGGCGGTATCGTGGCAGAAGGCAAATTGCTGCACGGTGTTGCTGGTGCTGCTGGTGAGCTTGGTCACATCACTGTTGACTTTGACCAACCAATCGCATGTACCTGTGGTAAAAAAGGCTGTCTTGAGACAGTGGCTTCAGCAACAGGTATTGTCAACTTGACTCGTCGTTACGCGGATGAATATGAAGGCGATGCAGCCTTAAAACGCTTGATTGACGACGGTGAAGAAGTAACAGCTAAAACTGTCTTTGACTTGGCAAAAGAAGGGGACGATCTTGCCTTGATCGTTTACCGTAACTTCTCACGTTACTTGGGTATTGCATGTGCCAACATCGGCTCTATCCTAAATCCATCAACGATCGTTATCGGTGGTGGTGTATCAGCTGCCGGAGACTTCCTTCTACAAGGTGTGCAAAAGGTCTATGACGAAAATACCTTCCCGCAAGTTCGCACAACAACGAAATTGGCTCTTGCGACTCTAGGAAATGACGCTGGAGTGATTGGGGCAGCATCTCTTGTCTTGCAATAAGAAGCAAAAGAAGGAGAAAATCACTATCTTGAAGCGAGTGATTTTCCTCCTTTCTTTTTTTATGCTATACTAGTTAAGAATAAACGTTGAGGTGAGAGTAAATGACAAAAGCAGATACGATTTTTAAAGAAAATATTGAGCGAATTCTCAATGAAGGAGTCTTTTCAGAACAAGCTCGTCCCAAGTATAAGGATGGAACAGTAGCTAACTCCAAGTACATTACAGGTGCTTTTGCGGAGTATGATTTGTCTAAGGGTGAATTTCCAATCACGACCTTGCGTCCAATTGCTATCAAATCAGCTATCAAAGAACTACTTTGGATCTACCAAGACCAGTCCAATAGCCTAGAAGTTCTCAATGACAAGTACAATGTTCATTACTGGAATGACTGGGAAGTTGGAGATACAGGGACAATCGGTGAGCGTTACGGGGCTGTTGTTAAAAAGCACGACATCATCAATAAAATCCTCAAGCAGTTGGAAGCTAATCCTTGGAACCGTCGCAATATCATCTCTCTCTGGGATTACCAAGCTTTTGAGGAGACTGATGGCCTTCTTCCTTGTGCCTTCCAGACCATGTTTGATGTACGTCGTGTAGATGGGGAAATTTACCTGGATGCAACCTTGACTCAGCGTTCTAACGATATGCTGGTTGCTCATCACATCAATGCCATGCAGTATGTGGCTCTTCAAATGATGATTGCCAAACACTTTGGTTGGAAAGTTGGAAAATTCTTCTATTTTATCAATAACCTTCATATCTATGACAATCAATTTGAACAAGCTCAGGAATTGCTCCGTCGTGAACCTTCAAATTGCCAACCACGTTTGGTCTTGAATGTACCAGACAAGACCAACTTCTTTGATATTAAAGCAGAAGATTTTGAGTTGGTTGACTATGATCCAGTGAAACCGCAGTTGAAGTTTGACCTAGCTATTTAATACTCTTCGAAAATCTCTTCAAACCACGTCAGCGTCGCCTTACCGTAGATATATGTAACTGACTTCGTCAGTCATATCTACAATCTACGGCTAGCTTTCTAGTTTGCTCTTTAATTTTCATTGAGTATAAAAGAATAGAAAAAAAGAAGTTGGAAATTCCAACTTCTTTTTTATTAATTAGCGTGATACGCGACGGCGAGCTGCTTTTTTACGATTTTCTTCGATGAAAGCTGCTTTTTGTTCTTCTGGTTCAATCACTTTCTTTTTGAATGCGTATACTGCACCTGCAACAGCAGCAACAGTTCCTGCAACACCTGTTACGAGACCTTTAGCAAATCCTTTAGCCATGAGTCTTCCTCCTTTTATTTATAAATCAGACGGAAATAGCTTAAGATATAGCATTTTTCTGCCTGTCTATTTTGTGATATAATAATAGTAACGAAAAAATGGGAATTTTTCAAGGAAAAACGATGAAAAGCAAAATAATTGTGATTGTTGGTCCAACTGCAGTTGGAAAGACTGCCCTAGCCATTGAAGTTGCTCAGCGATTCAATGGTGAAGTAGTCAGTGGGGATAGCCAACAAGTCTACCGAGGCCTAGATATTGGGACTGCCAAGGCTAGTCCGGAGGAGCAGGCAACTGTCCCTCATCATTTGATTGATGTGAGAGATGTAACCGAGTCTTACTCGGCTTTTGATTTTGTTTCAGAAGCTAAAGTAGCCATCGAGAATATTCAAAGTCGAGGTAAGCTTGCTATTATTGCAGGTGGGACAGGTCTTTATATCCAGAGTCTGCTAGAAGGATATCATTTAGGTGGGGAGACACCACATGAGGACATTTTAGCTTATCGTGCTAGTCTAGAGCCTTTTTCAGATGAGGAGTTAGCCCAGCTCCTAGATCAAGCAGGCCTTGAAATTCCCCAATTTAATCGTCGTCGTGCCATGCGTGCCTTGGAAATTGCCCATTTTGGTCAAGATTTGGAAAATCAAGAAAGTTTATATGATCCGCTGATTATTTGCTTGGATGATGAGCGTAGTCAGCTTTATGAGCGTATCAATCACAGAGTGGACCTGATGTTTGAAGCTGGACTTCTAGACGAAGCCAAGTGGTTGTTTGACCATTATCCAGATGTGCAGGCTGCTAAAGGAATTGGTTACAAGGAACTCTTCCCCTATTTTCGTGGAGAGCAGAGATTGGAGGAGGCTAGCGATAGTCTCAAGCAAGCGACTCGCCGATTTGCCAAGCGCCAGTTGACCTGGTTCCGTAACCGCATGCAGGTGACTTTTTATCAGATAGGAGAATCGGGTGTTAAAGAGCGTATTTTAAGCCAGATTGAGGAGTTTTTAAATGATTGAAACGGAGAAAAAAGAGGAACGAGTCCTGCTCATTGGTGTTGAGCTCCAGGGCATGGATAATTTTGACCTCTCCATGGAAGAGTTGGCTAGTCTAGCTAAGACAGCTGGAGCAGTTGTGGTAGATAGCTACAGACAAAAACGAGAAAAATACGACTCTAAGACCTTTGTCGGTTCTGGTAAGTTGGAAGAAATTGCTCAAATGGTGGACGCAGAAGAAATCACGACTGTCATCGTCAATAACCGTCTGACACCTCGACAAAATGTCAATTTAGAGGAAGTCTTAGGTGTCAAGGTCATTGACCGTATGCAGTTGATTTTAGATATCTTTGCCATGCGAGCTCGAAGCCATGAAGGTAAGCTACAAGTTCATCTTGCACAACTCAAGTATCTCTTGCCTCGTTTGGTTGGTCAGGGGATTATGCTCAGCCGTCAGGCAGGGGGAATTGGTTCCCGTGGTCCAGGTGAAAGTCAGCTGGAGCTGAACCGTCGTAGTGTTCGCAACCAGATTACAGATATCGAACGTCAACTCAAGGTGGTTGAGAAAAACCGAGCGACAGTTCGAGAAAAACGTTTGGAGTCAAGTACCTTTAAGATTGGTTTGATTGGTTACACCAATGCTGGAAAATCAACCATCATGAACACCTTGACCAGTAAGACCCAGTATGAAGCAGACGAGCTCTTTGCGACTTTAGATGCGACGACTAAGAGTATCCATCTGGGAGGCAATCTCCAAGTAACTTTGACAGATACCGTTGGCTTTATCCAAGATTTGCCGACAGAGTTGGTGTCCAGTTTCAAGTCAACCTTAGAAGAAAGCAAGCATGTGGACCTTCTGGTTCATGTTATCGATGCCAGCAATCCTTACCACGAAGAGCATGAAAAAACAGTTCTTTCCATCATGAAAGACTTGGACATGGAGGATATTCCTCGCCTGACCCTGTATAATAAAGCGGATTTGGTGGAGGATTTTACGCCGACCCAAACGCCTTATGCCCTTATTTCTGCCAAGTCTGAGGATAGTCGTGAGAATTTTCAGGCACTATTTTTAGAGAAAATCAAGGATATTTTTGAATCTTTTACCTTGCGCGTGCCTTTTTCAAAATCCTACAAGATTCATGATTTAGAAAGTGTTGCGATTTTGGAAGAACGTGATTATCAGGAGGACGGCGAAGTGATTACAGGCTACATTTCTGAAAAAAACAAATGGAGGTTAGAGGAATTTTATGACTGATATCAAAACTTTGGCTCTAAAATATGGGGGCTATACAAGTCTAGACAAGGTCTATCTAGATCAGCTTCTAGCTGGAAAGACAGAGCAGGAGCAGTTGGCACTGATCACACCTCCGCCGAGTGTAGTTAACGCCTACTTTGCTGAACTCTACCAGAAAAAGAGTCCTGAGGCTGCGACGGATTATTTTGCAGAACTCAGTCAAGAATTGAATCTTTACAATGTTGAACCAAGTTTCACCTTAGAAAGTAAGCCTTTTATTCGGCTTAATCTGTCTGGCAAATCCTTTGGTTTTTGTTATGAGAGTGAGGGTCTGGGTAGAATTTTCTCTGAAAATAAAGAGGTTATTTCAGAAGACTTGCTCTTTGAGATTGCGCAAATTTTCCCCCATCAACTAGTCTTTGAGGAGTCTGGCAAGATCTACATGAAGGCTGTCGGGGACGAGGAAGTTGTTAGCGTGGAAAATCTTACAGCTTTGACTGATTTGGAAAGTTTGGCTGATGGTCGCAAACGTCTAAAAGGCTACAGCCAAGAGGATTTATTGCAAGAAGCTGTTGCTTTTTCTGGCAAGCGCTATTTCCAATCGGAAAACCGCACTGCCATGTTATATATTGATTAATTAGAAAGTATCGAATGGATATTCAATTTTTAGGAACGGGGGCTGGCCAGCCCTCTAAAGCCCGCAACGTTTCAAGTCTCGCCCTGAAACTCTTGGACGAGATTAACGAAGTCTGGCTCTTTGACTGTGGAGAAGGTACGCAAAATCGCATTCTGGAAACCACGATTCGACCACGCAAGGTCAGCAAAATCTTTATCACACACTTGCATGGAGATCATATCTTTGGTTTGCCAGGATTCCTTTCTAGCCGCGCTTTTCAGGCCAATGAAGAGCAGACAGATTTGGAAATCTATGGTCCCCAAGGCATCAAATCTTTTGTCTTGACCAGTCTACGAGTGTCAGGTTCACGCCTGCCCTATAAGATTCATTTCCATGAGTTCAACCAAGATTCTCTAGGGAAAATTCTTGAAACCGCTAAATTTACAGTTTATGCGGAAGAGTTGGATCACACTATTTTCTGCGTGGGCTATCGTGTCATGCAAAAGGACCTAGAAGGAACCTTGGATGCTGAAAAACTCAAGGCGGCAGGTGTCCCATTTGGCCCACTTTTTGGGAAAATCAAAAACGGTCAGGATGTAGTCCTAGAGGACGGAAGAGAAATCAAGGCTTCAGACTATATCTCAGCGCCACGTCCAGGTAAGATTATTACCATTTTGGGAGATACTCGAAAAACAGATGCCAGTGTGCGTCTTGGTGTCAATGCAGATGTTCTTGTCCATGAGTCGACTTATGGCAAGGGTGATGAGAAAATCGCCCGCAATCATGGTCACTCAACCAATATGCAAGCTGCGCAGGTTGCAACAGAAGCAGGAGCCAAACGACTCTTACTCAACCATATCAGCGCCCGTTTTCTTTCAAAAGATATCAGCCAGCTAAAAAAAGATGCGGCAACAATTTTTGAAAATGTCCATGTAGTTAAAGATTTGGAAGAAGTGGAAATCTAGAAGATTGAGAAAGGAAAAGTATGTCTACTATTCTCATTACAGGTGCTAGCGGGGGTCTAGCCCAAGAAATGGTCAAACTCTTACCTCAAGACCAACTCATTTTGCTAGGTAGAAATAAGGAAAAATTAGCTCAACTATACGGAAATCGTCCTCAGGCAGAATTGATTGAAATTGATATTACCGACGCTCAAGCCTTAGAAGAACTAGTTACTGAACTCTATCAGCGTTATGGTAAGATTGATGTTTTGATTAACAACGCTGGCTACGGGATTTTTGAGGATTTTGACAAGATTTCTAATCAAGATATTCATCAAATGTTTGAGGTTAACACCTTTGCTTTGATGAATCTGTCTCGTTTGGTTGCTTCTCGTATGAAGGAGATTCGAAAAGGTCATATCATCAATATCGTCAGCATGGCAGGATTGATTGCGACTGCTAGGTCAAGTCTATATTCTGCGACCAAGTTTGCGGCCATTGGTTTTTCAAATGCTCTTCGCCTTGAGCTCATGCCCTATGGTGTCTATGTGACGACTGTTAATCCAGGACCTATCCGTACAGGATTTTTTGATCAGGCAGACCCAGATGGGACCTACCTCAAATCGGTCAATCGCTTCCTACTCGAGCCAGATGCAGTAGCTAAAAAAATTGTTAAGACCATAGGCAAAAACAAACGCGAGCTCAATCTCCCAGCCTTGCTGAATCTAGCCCATAAGTTTTATACCCTCTTTCCTAAGTTAGCAGATAAGTTGGCTGGGGAAACTTTTAATTATAAGTGAGAAAGTTGTTCCCTTGAGGAATGGCTTTTTATTTTTTTCGGTTGCTAATTTGTAGAAAAATACCACATGAAAAACAGACAGTTTATAACGATTTAGCCACTTTAAGGTATAATAGTGATAAGAAAGCAGAAAAGAGAGGATAAACTTCGAGTCTAACATAACTGAAAGTATATCTATAGCCGAAGCTTATGAAGTCAAGATAAAATAGGATTAAAAGAACTTGACCTTTTTCAGATTGATTAGACTGTAAATTGGAGTTAGGAATATTCTTAGAATAGATGAAGAAAATAAAAAATGTTAAAACATCTTGACATTTTATCTATTTGGAGTATAATAAAAAATGTAAAGGGCTCTTAACATTGTTTTAACAGATTGGAGGAACAGGACCATGAGAAAAATGGATGAAATGGACAGAGCGATTCAGCTACGTTCTGAGGAATGGGGTTATAAAACTGCTCTATTTGGCTTATGTGGATGGACAGTATTTAATATTTATCAATCTATTACAAAAGGCATTGAACTTGAAATGTTACCATGTCTGATTTTATGTTTATCTATTTCTGTTCAAGGATTTGCACAAACTGCCATAAAACAGAAAATGATTGACGGTGATGAAGATTTCAAAGAACCTAATAAACTTGTTCAAGGAATATTTTTGATTATTGTTATCCTTATCGTAGTTTTGGCGATTGGCATTTATTGTTTTCAGAAAGACTAATGCTGTATGAAAAATAATATCAAACAGTTAAGAAAGTCTGAAGGACTACGTCAGGAAGATATGGCAAGAATATTAGGCGTTAGTCGACAAACCATAATTGCTATAGAGAATGACAAGTACAATCCTACACTTGAACTAGCAATGAAAATTGCAAGATTGCTACGACTACATGTTGAAGAAATTTTCATTTTAGAAGATTAAAGATATCAGATAGCATTTATTCTAATCATCTGATTCGTAATGATAGAGAGTTTTCCAGTTCATGGAAACTCTCTTTTTAAAGCTTAAAAAGAGTCTACTCAATTTTACCCTTGTCCATCAGTATACCTATCGTAAAACTAGTATAAAAATTGCAAATAAACAGCTAAAATAGTATACTAGAACTAGCAATTATGAAAACGTTTGCTTTTCATTAATTTTAGGAGACAAGACATGGAATTAACAGCCATTTATCATAGACCAGAATCAGAGTATGCTTATCTTTACAAAGAAGGTCGGCTACATATCCGAATTAGAACAAAGAAAAATGATGTCCAGAAGGTTATCTTACACTATGGAGATCCCTTTATTTTCATTGAGGATAAGTATGAAGCCAAGAAAGAAATGACCAAAGTAACCTCAGATGCCCTATTTGACTATTGGCAGGTTACGGTATCGGTTGACTTTGCACGGATTCAGTATCTCTTTGAGCTCCTTGATGAGGAAGGTCAGGGTGTTTTTTACGGTGATAAGGGTTGCGTAGAACATACTCAAGAAAACTTGGATGCGGAAGGAAATGGCTTTAAGCTTCCTTATATTCACGAAATCGACGGATGTCAGGTTCCTGACTGGGTTTCAAATACCGTTTGGTACCAGATTTTTCCAGAACGCTTTGCCAATGGGAATCCTAAATTGACTCCTGATGGAGCTCGAGAGTGGGATGCTGGCATTGCACCTAATAGGGATGATTTTTTTGGTGGAGATTTACAAGGGATTATTGATCATTTAGACTATCTTAAAGATTTGGGAATCACTGGACTTTACCTATGTCCGATTTTTGAAGCTACAACCAATCACAAGTATGATACAACGGATTATTTTGAAATTGACCGTCACTTTGGAGACAAGGAAGTCTTTCGTAATCTAGTCGAGGAAGCCCATAAACGGGGCATTAAGGTCATGCTTGATGCGGTGTTTAATCATATCGGCTACCAGTCAGCCCAATGGCAGGATGTCTTAAAAAACGGAGAAAATTCTCCTTATAAAGATTGGTTCCATATCCAAGAATTTCCAATTACAGAAGATAAGCTTAAGAAAGCGAGAGAACTCCCTTATCATACCTTTGCCTTTGCTAGTTACATGCCTAAGTTGAATACAGCTAATCCGGAGGTTAGGGACTATCTTCTCAGTGTTGCAACTTACTGGATTGAAAATTTTGATATCGATGCTTGGCGCTTGGACGTTGCTAATGAAATTGACCATCAGTTCTGGAGAGATTTCAGAAAGGCAGTTCTCGCTAAAAAGCCTGATTTGTATATCTTAGGTGAGATCTGGCATACCTCACAACCTTGGCTACAAGGGGATGAGTTCCATGCAGTTATGAACTACCCACTCTCTGAAAGTATCAAGGATTATTTCTTGCGTCAGCGTAAAAAGACAGAGCAGTTTATTTCAGAAATCAACAGCCAGTCTATGTACTACAAGCAACAAATCTCAGAGGTGATGTTTAACCTTTTAGATTCTCATGATACAGAGCGAATCCTTACAACTGCCAAAGGAAATATCCAGCATGTCAAGGCTGCCCTGACTTTCCTCTATCTTCAAAAAGGGACCCCTTGTATCTATTATGGAACAGAGTTGGCACTAATTGGTGGACCAGACCCTGATTGCCGTCGTGTCATGCCTTGGGACCGTGTATCTGAAGACAATGACATGCTGAATTTTATGAAGAAATTAATCAAGATTCGTAAGGAATCGGCAAGTATGATTCAGCATGGAAATTATCGCTTGGAAGAAGTGGAACCAGATGTTCTTGCCTTGAGCTGGAACTACCAAGGAAAAGAAGTTCAGGCAATCTTTAATCACTCTTCTGAGAATTTTATCTTAGACAGAGATTCAGTTGACTTAGCGAGTCATTGCCAGTTTGAAGATGGTCAGCAAGTCATCTTACCAGATGGATTTGTAGTTACTATTTCTGAGTAAAAAGGATTAAAATAATGGCACTCAAGGAAGTTTATGAGTATTTTCGTCACTATGATAAGGAAACTTATCAGGTTGTCGCCTGCATGGGCAATGAACCATCGGAAGAAGATGTTCAGGATTTTGAAAATCAATACGGCATTCGTCTGCCAGAAGATTTCAGGGAATTCACCATGTCATCTCTGGGAGGTCTCTTTATGGAAGTTAGAGAAGAGCTATGGCCAAGAGCCAAGGCTTACGATGTAGCACCATTTTGGACCTTCTGTCGAGGTATTAAAGTCTTGGGAATTGCAAATGGCATCCCAGATTTCTTAGACATTCGTCTTAAAACCAAGGAATTACACGCTCTGGGTTTTGTGGATTATATTCCATTTCTGTCTATCATCGGGGATGGAGATGTGGTTTTTTGCTTTGATAAGGACAATCATATTGTAGCTCTAGATTGGTATAATAGTGGCGAATCGGAAGAGCTTGAATGTGATTTTTCAGAACTTTTACTCCATCAAATTGCCGAGCTAGAAGAGCGTAAAAATGAGATGGTCAAGATGTTAAAAGAAGGATAATCAGTAATCGAAGGTAAATTCAGAATAGTTTTTCAGTAACAGCTGTTTCTATAAGTGAAACAGCTGTTTTGACGTATTTTTCTAAATGTACATTCAGATTTTTATTATTTTCTACAAAATATAGAAAAAACAATCAAAAGTATGATTTTTACAGTCATAGTATTGAAGTTTCCTATATTATTTTATAAAATAGAAGTAATAATTACAAAATAAGTATAGCGCTTTCAACAAAAATGGAAGCGGTTACTTAACAAGGAGAACCCTATGGGAAAAGATTATTGGAATCGCAAAAGTATCTATAGCATCCGTAAATTTACGGTAGGAACATGCTCAGTGCTTATCGGGACTTGCTCTGTTTTATTTGGAGCAAATCTAGCAGGTGTAAATTCTGTATCTGCAGATGAGACACCAGTCGCTGTTGCTACAGAAAAAGTGGAGAAAGAAACTCCTAAAGAGGAAGCTGTAGATTCAAAAGCTTCTGAACAACCTGTAACAACAGAAACTGTTAACAGTGAAGCAGTAGAAACTAATCATGAAGTAGAGAAAAAAGTGGAAACCCCAACTACTGAGACTACTCCTGAGAAAAAAGAAACCTCTGATGTAGAAAAGCAAGCTCCAGCTGTGACTCAGGATCAATCTGCTCAAACAGAAAAACCAGAGCTCAAACCTGCAACTAATGATGAGGTAAAACAGTTGATTGAGGATAGAAAAGTAGAATTCAACCAAAACTGGCATTTTAAGCTCAATGCCAATGCTAAAGATGCGGTCAAGCCAGATGCCGATGTTTCTAGTTGGAAGAAATTAGACCTTCCTCATGATTGGAGTATCTACAATGACTTTGACCATGACTCACCTGCCCAAAACGAAGGTGGGCAACTCAATGGTGGTGATGCTTGGTATCGTAAGACCTTTAAACTCGATGAAGAAGACCTCAATAAGAATGTACGTATCACATTTGACGGGGTTTACATGGATTCTCAGGTTTATGTAAATGGACAGCTAGTTGGTCACTATCCAAATGGTTACAACCAATTCTCATATGACATCACTGAGTATCTCCATAAAGACGGTCGCGAGAATGTCGTAGCAGTGCATGCCATCAACAAACAACCAAGTAGCCGTTGGTACTCAGGAAGCGGGATTTACCGTGATGTTACCCTTCAAGTCACAGATAAGGTCCATACTGAGAAAAATGGAACAACTATCTTAACTCCAGACCTTGAAAAACAACAAAATGGTAAGGTAGATACTCATGTAACAAGTAAGATCGTCAATACTGATGATAAAGATCATGAAATTCTTGCTGAATACCAAATTATCGAACGTAATGGTCAAGCTGTAACGGACCTAGTTCGTACAGCTAGTCAAGTATTGAAAGCTCATCAATCAGCTAGCTTGAATGCTATTTTACAAGTTGATAAACCAAAACTTTGGACAGTTCATAGCGACAAGCCTGCCCTTTACGAATTGGTGACACGTGTTTATCGTGATGGTCAATTGGTCGATGCTAAGAAGGACTTGTTCGGTTACCGTTACTATAACTGGACTCCAAATGAAGGCTTCTCTTTGAATGGTGAACGCATTAAATTCCATGGGGTTTCTCTTCACCATGACCATGGAGCTCTTGGAGCTGAAGAAAACTATAAGGCAGAATACCGTCGTCTGAAACAGATGAAGGATATGGGTGTAAACTCTATCCGTACAACTCACAACCCAGCTAGTGAGCAAACTTTACAAATCGCTGCTGAGCTTGGTTTGTTGGTCCAAGAAGAAGCTTTCGATACTTGGTATGGTGGTAAGAAACAGTATGACTACGGTCGCTTCTTTGACAAAGATGCTACTCACCCAGACGCTAAGAAAGGTGAAAAATGGTCTGATTTTGACCTTCGTACCATGGTTGAACGAGGAAAGAACAACCCTGCTATCGTCATGTGGTCTATCGGTAATGAAATCGGTGAAGCAGACGGGAAACCACGTTCTCTAGCAACTGTTAAACGCTTGGTTCAAGTTATTAAGGCTGTTGATAAGACACGCTATGTCACTATGGGAGCAGATAAGTTCCGTTTTGGTGATGGTAGTGGTGACCATGAAAAGATTGCCAATGAACTTGACGCGGTTGGATTTAACTATTCAGAAGACAACTACAAGAAACTTCGTGCGAAACATCCAAATTGGTTGATTTACGGTTCTGAAACTTCCTCAGCTACTCGTACACGTGGAAGTTATTTCCGCCCAGAACGTGAATTGGTACATAGCAATCAAGCTTACCGTCATTATGAGCAATCAGACTACGGTAACGACCGTGTTGGTTGGGGTAAAACAGCTACTGCATCTTGGACTTTTGACCGTGACAATGCTGGCTATGCAGGTCAGTTCATCTGGACAGGTACTGACTATATCGGTGAACCTACTCCATGGCACAACCAAAACCAAACTCCAGTTAAGAGTTCTTACTTTGGTATCGTAGATACAGCTGGTATTCCAAAGAATGATTACTACTTGTACCAAAGCCAATGGGTTTCTGCTGAGAAGAAACCAATGGTTCATCTCCTTCCTCACTGGAATTGGGAAAATCCTACTCTAAAAGCGAATGTAGCGGATGCAGATGGTAATATTCCAGTCCGTGCCTATTCTAATGCGGCAAGTGTAGAACTATTCTTGAATGGTAATACTCTAGGCAAGAAGACATTTACTAAAAAACAAACAAGCGATGGACGCACTTACCAAGAAGGTGCTAATGCGAATGAGCTCTACCTTGAATGGAAGGTTGCTTTTGAACCAGGGACATTAGAAGCAGTAGCTCGTGATGAAGCTGGAAATATTATTGCTCGTGATAAGATTGTGACTGCTGGCGAACCTGCAGGGGTTCGTTTGGTCAAAGAAGAAAATGCTATCGCAGCTGACGGAAAAGACCTCACTTATATCTATTACGAAATTGTTGACAGTAAAGGTAACGTAGTTCCTACAGCCAATAATCTTGTTCGCTTCCAGTTGCATGGACAAGGTCAGATTGTCGGTGTGGATAACGGGGAACAAGCCAGCCGTGAACGTTACAAAGAACAAGCAGATGGTTCATGGATTCGAAAAGCCTTTAATGGTAAGGGTGTTGTGATTGTCAAATCAACTGAGCAAGCAGGTAAATTCACCTTGACTGCTCACTCTGATTTCTTGAAATCTGGTCAGACAACTATCTTCACAGGTAAGAAAGACCAAGAGGAAAAAACTGTTTTAGGTACAGAGGTGCCTAAAGTACGTACAGTAATCGGTCAAGCAGCTAAAATGCCTTCAAAAGTAGGATTTATCTACAGTGATGGCAGCCGTGCAAAACTTCCAGTAGAATGGTCAGCAGTTGATGTAAATGAACCTGGTATTTTCACTGTTAAAGGTGTGGCAGATGGTCGTGATGTAGAAGCGCGTGTTGAAGTCTTGGCACTCGAAGCAGAATTGCCTGTAGTTAAGAGAATTGCACCAACTACAGATCTAAGTACGGTTGATCCATCTGTTACCTATGTTTTGTCAGATGGTACTGTAGGAAGCTATGACGTTGATAAGTGGGAAGTTGCAGCTGAAGATCAAGCTAAACTAGCTATCCCAGGTTCTCGCATTCAGGTTAAAGGAATATCAGGAGATGATGAAATCTCTGCTACATTCGTAGTTGCCGAAGGTCAAGCTGCTGGTCCAGTAGTACCGACTGTAACAGTAGCAGACCAAGCAGTAGAAGGTCTCTCAACTGATCAACCAGTTCTATACCATAAACTTGCTTATGGAACTGCTTTACCTGAAGTCAAAGCTTTAGCTGAAAATGCTCAAGTAACAGTTATTCAAGCTAACGAAGCAAATGGTATGCGTGCAAGCATTTATGTTCAACCAAATGATGGTGGAGCACTTCAAACGTATGCTATCCAATTCTTACAAGAAGCTCCGCAGATTGAACGTTTGAGCCTAGAAGTAGAAAATGCAGATGCACTGAAAGAAGACCAAACAGTTGGTATCAAGGTATTTGCTCACTATCAAGATGGTACTCAGGCAGTCTTGAAAGCCGATAAGGTGACCTTCTCAACTACAGGTGAAGGAGACGTAACTGTTCGTAAAGGTATGCTTGAATTGCACAAACCTGGTCAAGTAACTCTGAAATCTCAATTTGAAGGAGCTGAAGGTCAGATTGACTTGAACATTCAAGCAAATACTGAAAACAAAGTCGTCCAAGCCATTCGTCCAGTTAGCGTCGTGACAGGTTTGAACCAAGAACCAAGTCTCCCTGATACTGTAACCGTAGAGTACGATAAAGGATTTCCAAAAGTTCACAAGGTGACTTGGCAAGCAGTTGCTAAGGAAGACCTTGCTAAATACCATAGTTTTGAAGTCCTAGGTAAAGTTGAAGGAATTGAGAAAGAAGCACATGCTAAGGTATCTGTCGAAGGTATCATTGCTGTCGAAGAAGTGAGCGTAACTACTCCAGTTGCAGAAGCTCCTCAACTACCAGAGAGCGTTCGTACTTACCACTCAAATGGCCAAGTCTCTTCAGCTAAAGTAACTTGGGACGCAATTGAACCAAGCCAATACGCGCAAGAAGGCAAGTTTACTGTGACAGGACATGTCGAAGGTACTCAACTACCAACTAAACTTCATCTTCGTGTGTCTGCTCAGACAGAAACTGGTGCTAATATTTCTGACCAGTGGACTGGTTCAGAATTGCCACTTGCCTTTGCATCAGACTCAAATCCAAGTGACTCAGTAGCTAATGTCAATGACAAACTAATCTCATATAACAATCAACCAGCAAACCGCTGGACAAACTGGAACCGTACAAGTGAAGCATCCGTGGGAATTCTCTTTGGTGACTCTGGTATCATGTCTAAACGTTCAGTGGATAACCTCAATGTTGCCTTCCACGAAGACCACGGTGTTGGTGCACCTAAGTCTTATGTCATCGAATACTATGTAGGAAAAGATGTACCAACAGTTCCTAAAAATCCAAGCTTTGTAGCTAGTGAAGACCACGTCTTTAACGATGACAATAATTGGAAACAAGTGACAAATCTTAAAGCTCCAGATCAAGTGAGAGCTGGAGAAATGACTCACTTTAGCTTTGATAAAGTCAATACTTATGCGGTTCGTATCCGTATGGTTAGACCAGATGGTAAATGGGGTACTTCCATTACAGAAATTCAAATCTTCTCTAAACAAGTAGCTGCAGCTAAGAAAGCTCAAGCTCAAATCCAAGTAGATGGAAAAGATTTGCCAAACTTTAACCCTGGCTTGACTGACTATTATCTAGAAGCTAAAGAAGACCAAGCACCGACTGTAACAGCAAGTGTATCAGATAATGGTATTGCTACAGTGATTCCAAGCGTTCGTGAAGGGGATCCAGTTCGTGTTGTCGTTAAGGCTGAAAACGGAGATATTCTAGGTGAATACCGTCTCCACTTTACAAATGATAAAGACTTGCTAGCAAGTAAACCTGTTGTTGCTGTGAAATCATCACGCTTGGTTGCTATGGGCCATACTCTTGAGTTACCTGCGAAAGTCGCTGTTTACTTCACAGGTAAAGATGGCTATGAAGTCAAAGACTTGGCAGTTGAATGGGATGAAGTTCCAGCTGAAAATCTAGCGAATGCAGGTGAATTTACAGTTCGTGGTCGCGTTTTAGGTACTGATTTGAATGCCGAAGTAGCAGTACGTGTGACTGATAAACTCGGTGAAAACCTATCAGACAACCCAGACTTCGACGACGATAGCAACCGTTCATTTGCCTCAGCAACTAACGATATTGATCCAAACTCTCATGACCGTGTAGACTATGTTAACGATGGCTCAGACGATGAAACCCGTCGTTGGACCAACTGGTCTCCAACTCCATCTGAAAATCCAGAAGTCTCAGTAGGGGTTATCTTCAGAGAAAATGGTAAGATTGTTGAACGTACAGTAGCTGAAGGAAGCATTCGCTTCTTTGCAGATGGTGGAACAGACGCCCCTTCTAAACTAGTCTTAGAGCGCTATGTGGGACCAGAATTTGCCTCACCAGAATACTACTCTAACTACCAACCATACGATCCAGAACATCCATTTAACACTCCTTCTAACTGGGAGAAAGTTGAATACCGTGCGGATCAAGAAATTCAAGCAGGTACTGATATCCATGTAACCTTTGCTCCAGTCAAAGCTAAGGCGATGAGATGGCGCATGGAAAGAAAAGCAGATACCAAGGGTGTAGCTATTACAGAAATGGCCTTCATCGCACCAAGTGAAGCACCTAAAGACAATACAGCTTCTAAACTTCTAGTAGATGGAAAAGAGCTTGCTGACTTCTCTGAAGCTCGTGTGGATTACCAAGTAACCTATAGTGGAAACCGTCCTAAAGTGACCGTTGAAGCTGGTGAAAACGTAGCGGCAACAGTTGTCGATAGTGGTGACGATAAACTTCCAGTCTTGGTACGTCTCGTTTCAGAAAGTGGTAAACACGTCAAGGAATACCGTATCCAATTGACTAAGGCAGATGCTGAAAGTGCTAAGACAGAACCAGCAGTTCACGAAGTTCCAGAGTTCACAGGTGGTGTGAATGGAGAAGAACCAGCTGTACATGAAGTTCCAGAGTTCACAGGCGGTGTGAATGGAGAAGAACCAGCTGTACATGAAATTCCAGAGTTCACAGGCGGTGTGAATGGAGAAGAACCAGCTGTATACGAAGTTCCAGAATACACTGGAGGCGTGAATGGAGTTGAAGCAGCAGTTCACGAAGTTCCAGAATATAATGGAGGAGCGAAAGTAGTCGAACCAGCAGTTCACGAAGTTCCAGAATACACTGGTGGTGTGAATGCAGTCGAAGCAGCGGTTAACGATGTGCCAGAGTACAAAGGTGGAGCCAATGCAGTCGAAGCAGCGGTGAACGAAGTTCCAGAATATACTGGTGGCCTGAACGCAGCCGAAGCAGCGGTCAATGAAGTACCAGAGTACAAAGATGAGCAGTCGATTGTAGCCCTCGCTATGTCACAAGATAAGACTTATCAGGCGCCTGCAAGTCGTCAACATATTCTCCCTGAAACAGGTACTAAGGAAAATGCAACCCTTGCAACAGCAGGTGTTGTGGGAGCGCTTCTTGGACTCTTTGCAATGGGAAAGAAGAAAGACGAAGAATAAAATAATCTGACAGTATTTAGATTATAGAGATTGGACAAGAAAACAATCTCAACTATAAAAAGTGGACAAACTAGTTTCAAGAAACAGAACTAGATCTTGTCCGCTTTTTTATGTTTTATATTTAGGGATTAACTTTCTTTCTATTATTAAAAGAGTTATAATAAGGGTGAAATAAGGGGTAGGAAAGGAGGAAATAAGATGTCCTATATTGAAATGAAACATAGCTATAAGAGGTATCATACTGGAGAAACAGAAATCGTAGCCAATCGTGATGTTAACTTCGAGATTGAAAAGGGAGAACTGGTCATTATCCTTGGTTCATCTGGAGCAGGGAAGTCAACAGTCTTAAATATTCTTGGTGGTATGGATACAAACGATGAAGGACAAGTCTGGATAGACGGAACCAATATCTCGAATTTTACTTCCCATCAGAGAACCAACTATCGTAGGGATGATGTTGGTTTCGTCTTTCAATTTTATAACTTGGTTTCTAACTTGACTGCCAAAGAAAATGTCGAGTTGGCATCAGAAATTGTATCAGATGCCTTAGATCCTGAGCAGGTTCTCAAGGACGTAGGGTTAGGCAATCGTCTCAATAACTTTCCAGCCCAGTTGTCAGGTGGTGAGCAACAACGGGTATCTATTGCTCGAGCTGTGGCTAAAAATCCTAAAATTCTCCTTTGTGATGAACCAACGGGAGCTTTGGACTACCAGACTGGTAAGCAGGTTCTAAAGATTCTTCAAGATATGTCACGTAAGAAGGGGGCTACCGTTATCATTGTGACCCACAATGCCTCGCTAGCTCCTATAGCTGATCGGGTGATTCAAATGCATGATGCTGGTGTCAAGAGTGTTGTCCTCAATCCTCAACCACAGGATATTGATGATTTGGAGTACTAAGATGAAAAGAAAGACATATTGGAAAGACCTGCTCCAGTCTTTCACAGGTTCAAAGGGACGGTTTTTATCCATCCTAACTCTGATGATGTTGGGATCTTTGGCTGTGGTTGGTCTTAAAGTAGCCAGTCCCAATATGGAGCGAACAGCTTGGGCTTATCTGAAAGATACTAATGCGGCAGATATGACCATCATGGGAGATTATGGTCTAGATCAGACAGACCAGGAAGAATTGCAAACTCTATCAGGAGCAAATGTTGAATTTGGTTATATGACGGATTTGACATTAGAGGATAGTGAAGATGCTGTACGAATTTTTTCAAATACTGAAAAGATTTCAAAATTTCAAGTAACCCAAGGTCGTTTGCCTGAAAAAGAAGATGAACTGGCCTTGGCGGACTTTTGGAAAGATCGCTATCAGATTGGTCAAGTCATTCATTTGAACCAAAAGAATGGTAGCAATTCTCAATTGAAGCGGGATAGTTATACCATTACAGGCTTTGTTCACTCTCCAGATATTTTCTCAAAAACGGATATGGGGAGTGCAGGCAGTGGTAATGGGAACTTATCAGTCTATGGTGTTGTAACAAAAGATAACTTTAAGAGCTCTGTTTACACGATTGCCCGCCTTCGTTTTATTAGTCTAACAGATGTCAATCCTTTTTCTAGTGATTACGAAAAGAAACTCGAGGAAGAAGAGGAGACTCTAAAGGAACTAGTTGCTGATAATGGTCGAGCTCGGCTGAAGAAAATAAAAGAAGATTCTCAGGAGAAATTGGATGTTGGGAAGAAAAAACTAGATGAAGCGGAAACCAACTTGACAGCTGGCAAGAAACGTCTACAAGAAACCGAGACTCAGCTTCAAGGTCAAGAGTCACAGTTAAGCCAACTTCCAGAACCGCAAAAGAGCCAAGTTTCGAGCCAGATAGACCAAGCTAAAGAACAGCTAAAACAAGAAAAAGAAAAAGCAAGCCAAGCTGAAACAGATCTTACTAAGGAAAAGGCTAAGTGGCAGACCAGTCAGGATGAGGTCAATGCTCTGACAGAGCCAACCTATCATGTCTACAATCGAAAAAGCTCTCCTACTGGTCAAGGTTATCTGATGTATAGTAACTCAGCCATGAGTATTCGTGCCGTGGGAAATATCTTTCCAGTTGTTCTCTACGCAGTGGCAGCCATGGTTACCTTTACCACTATGACTCGATTTGTAGACGAGGAAAGAACCAATGCTGGGATTTTCAAAGCTCTAGGCTACCATAGCAAAGACATCATCGCTAAGTTTGTAATTTATGGTCTGGTTGCTGGAACTCTTGGAACCCTTCTAGGGATTCTGATTGGCCATTATGTCTTAGCACCTACAATCTCACATATCATTACTGGCCGAATGATTGTTGGTGAGAGTCAGCAATATTTCTACTGGACCTATAGTTGCTTGGCTCTGGGGCTAAGCTTAGTAGCAAGCGTCCTACCAGCCTACCTTGTATCTCGTAGAGAATTGCATGAAGAAGCAGCGCAATTATTATTACCTAAGCCTCCAGTCAAGGGTTCTAAAATTCTCTTAGAACGCATCACATTTATCTGGTCACGTTTGAGCTTTACTCAAAAGGTTACTGCTCGTAATATCTTTCGTTATAAGCAGCGTATGTTAATGACCATTTTTGGGGTTGGAGGTTCAGTTGCCCTCCTCTTTGCAGGACTTGGGATTCAATCCTCTGTGGTTGGCGTGGCCGATAGGCAGTTTAAGGACCTGCAACAATATCAGATGGTTCTCTCTGTAAATACTAGAGCTTCAGATACTGATAAGGACAAGTTAGAAGAAAAACTGAAAAGCGATGAAGTTAAAGATTTTCGTTTGATTTTTTCTAAGCAGATTGAAGAGAAGTATCCGGGCAAGGCTGGAATTCAGACAGTGACCATCATGGTAACAGATAAGGCTGACCTGGCTCCATTTGTCCGTTTAGAAAATAATGGGGAAAAACTTGACTTATCTAACGGAGTTGTCTTGACAGAAAAATTAGCTCAGTTGGCAGGAGTTTCCGTTGGTGAAAACTTTACAATAGATGGAAAAACCTTTAAAGTAGGTGGCATCACGGAGCATTATGTAGGCCATTTTGTTTATATGAATCAGGAGACCTATGAGAAAATTTATGGTCAAACTCCTAAGATGAATACCTATCTAGTCCAACTCAAGGATAAAAGTGAAGGCAATACTGAAAGAGTTGCAAGAGAATTTATGGAGCAGGCGGCTGTCAATGGTGTCGTGCAAAATGCTTCAACCATTCAGCTATTTGAAAGTTTTGCTAGTTCCCTTAACCAAACCATGGCAATTTTGGTTCTGGTATCGGTACTTCTAGCAGTTGTGATTCTCTATAATCTGACCAATATCAATGTTGCTGAACGGATTCGGGAACTCTCAACCATAAAGGTCCTTGGTTTTCATAATAAAGAAGTGACCCTTTATATCTATCGGGAGACCATCATACTGTCACTGGTTGGAATGATTGTAGGTTTGGTCTCAGGCTTTTATCTCCATCAATTTCTAATTCAGATGATTGCACCGGGCACCTTCCGTTTTCAACCACAGGTCGGTTGGGAAGTGTATCTAATCCCAGTTTTAGCTGTTGGTATCATCTTGACCATACTCGGTTTTTTTGTCAATCACTATCTCCGAAAGGTCGATATGCTAGAAGCCCTCAAGTCGGTAGAATAGGTTTTTTATAACAAAAAACAAATAAGAAAGCCCTTTGTGGCTTTTTTATTTTCATAAAAATGGTAAAATAGTAAGAGTAGAAATGGAGTTCTAGATATGAAACGAATTGATCAATTTAAAAATAAGAAAGTATTAGTCCTAGGTTTGGCCAAATCTGGTGAATCTGCAGCTCGTCTCTTAGACAAGCTAGGTGCCATCGTAACGGTTAATGATGGTAAACCTTTTGAGGAAAATCCAGCAGCTCAGAGCCTTTTAGAAGAGGGCATCAAGGTTGTCACTGGTGGACATCCTTTGGAATTATTGGATGAAGATTTTGCCTTGATGGTAAAAAATCCAGGAATTCCTTATAGCAATCCGATGATTGAAAAAGCACTAGAAAAAGGGATTCCAGTATTGACTGAAGTTGAGTTGGCCTACTTGATTTCAGAAGCACCAATCATCGGTATAACTGGTTCAAATGGGAAGACAACGACGACAACCATGATTGGAGAAGTTCTGACTGCGGCTGGGCAAAATGGCCTCTTATCAGGTAACATCGGTTATCCTGCTAGTCAGGTAGCCCAAACTGCTACAGATAAGGATACCCTTGTCATGGAACTTTCTTCTTTCCAATTAATGGGAATCCGGGAATTCCATCCTGAAATTGCTGTTATCACCAACCTTATGCCAACGCATATTGACTATCACGGTTCTTTTGAAGACTATGTGGCAGCTAAGTGGAATATCCAAAACAATATGACAGCAGTTGATTACCTAGTATTGAACTTCAACCAGGAATTAGCTAAAGAACTTGCGACAAAGACAAATGCAACTGTAGTACCATTCTCAACACTTGAAAAGGTTGACGGAGCTTATCTTGAAGATGGTCTTCTCTACTTCCGTGGTGAAAAAGTCATGGCAGCTGATGAGATCGGTGTTCCAGGTAGCCACAATGTGGAAAATGCTCTTGCAACCATTGCCGTTGCTAAACTGCGTGGTGTTGACAATGAAACGATTAAGGAAACCTTGTCAGCCTTTGGTGGCGTTAAACACCGTCTCCAATTTGTAGACCAAATAAATGGGGTGAAATTCTACAACGATAGTAAGTCAACCAATATCTTAGCAACTCAAAAAGCCTTGTCAGGATTTGATAATAGCAAGGTTATCTTGATTGCTGGTGGGTTGGACCGTGGCAATGAGTTTGACGAATTGGTTCCTGATATTACTGGACTTAAGAAAATGGTCATCCTCGGTCAATCTGCAGAACGTGTCAAACGTGCAGCGGATAAGGCTGGTGTGGCTTATGTGGATGCAACAGATATTGCAGATGCAACCCGCAAGGCTTATGAACTTGCAGAAGAAGGAGATGTGGTTCTCCTCAGTCCTGCTAATGCAAGCTGGGATATGTATGCTAACTTTGAAGTACGTGGAGATCTTTTCATCGACACTGTAGCGGAGTTAAAGGGATAATATGAAAAAAATAGTATTTACAGGTGGGGGAACGGTTGGACACGTTACCCTCAACCTTTTGTTAATGCCTAAGTTCATCGAAGATGGCTGGGAAGTCCACTATATTGGTGATAAAAATGGGATTGAGCATCATGAAATTCTCAAGTCAGGTTTAGATGTCACCTTCCATTCGATTGCAACGGGGAAATTACGTCGATATTTCTCATGGCAAAATATGATTGATGTCTTTAAGGTTGCTTTTGGAATTCTTCAATCGCTCTTTATCATGCTTCGAGTTCGTCCACAAGCCCTCTTTTCTAAGGGTGGATTTGTATCTGTTCCGCCTGTTATCGCAGCGCGAGTATGCAGAGTACCAGTCTTCATCCACGAGTCTGATCTCTCTATGGGATTGGCCAATAAAATTGCCTATAAGTTTGCGACTAAGATGTACTCTACTTTCGAGCAAGCGTCTAGTCTCACTAAGGTAGAACATGTAGGAGCTGTGACCAAGGTTTCTGGTCCAGTTATGGAAGAACCTGAAGAAATGGTGGATATCCGTACTTCTTTCAACGACAAGTTACCAACTCTTCTCTTTGTTGGAGGTTCTGCTGGGGCGCGTGTCTTTAACCAACTAGTTACAGACCACAAGGAAGAACTGACTAGTCGCTATAATATCATCAACCTGACAGGAGATGCTAGTTTAAATGAACTAAGTTCAAACCTCTACCGTGTTGACTATGCGACGGAACTCTATCAACCACTCATGAATCTGGCTGATGTGGTCATCACTCGTGGTGGTGCCAATACTATTTTTGAACTCCTTGCTATGGCTAAATTGCACGTCATTGTGCCACTGGGTCGTGAAGCTAGCCGTGGAGATCAGATTGAAAATGCAGCCTATTTTGTGAAGAAAGGCTATGCTGAGGAGTTGCAAGAGAGTGACTTGACCTTGTCTACTTTGGAAGAAAAAGTAAATCAACTTTTGACCAACAAAGAGATCTATCAAAACAAGATGAAGAATTCTCAGGAATTAAAATCTGTGGCAGATTTTTATGAGCTACTAAAAAAAGATTTATCATAAGGAAAATTGATGTCAAAGGATAAAAAGAATCAGGACACTCAAGGCAAGGAATTGTCAGAGTGGCAAAAACGAAATCAAGAATATCTTCAAAAAAAGGCTAAAGAAGAGGCGAAACGTGCCGAAGAAGAAGCTCATGAAAAAGAAGAACAAGCAGCAAAGTCTTCTTCTGAAAATACTCAAGAAGTGTCAGAATGGCAAAAACAACATCATGAGTATTTGAGTAAAAAAACAGAAGAAAAATCTACGAGTTCTGAAGAAGTGGACGAAGAATCCGAAAAATCTGAAGAGAAGGATTCGGATACTAGCGATGAGACTTCAAATGAAGAGAAAGATTCGGAGAAAATTTCACAAGAAGACGCTAAGAGTCAGGACCAGGCAGGGGAAGAAAATGCTGGTGCAGAGGTTAAGAAAGAGAAAAAGGTAAAAACCAAGAATAAACCTCCAAAACCCGCTATTCCTTCTATACATATCTGGCGAGCAGTTACGATCCTCGTCCCTAGCTTTCTAATCTTATTCTTGTCTATTTATCTTCTAAGCCCTCTGGCTACAATGAAACATATTGAGGTTATGGGTAACGTTCAGACAAGTGCAGACCAAGTTAGAGAAGCGTCTGGCATTCGTGACAGTGACTATACGATCAGCTTACTCTTAAATAAAGATAAGCATGCGGAAATGGTCAAATCGAATCACTGGATTGAATCGGCAAAGATAGTTTATCAATTCCCAGTTCACTTCACCATTGAAGTGAAGGAATTTGGGATTGTAGCCTACTCTGTTTCTGGTGATAGTTATTATCCAATTTTATCAAGCGGAAGTATTGAATCAACTGCCGTTAGTTCTGACAACTTACCTGAGAAATACATATCTGTTTTATTTAACAATGAGGAACAGATAAAAACATTGATTTCTCAGCTAAATGAAGTTAGTCCAGAAATTAAGCAAGAGATTGAGAAGATTGAACTTGCACCAAGTAAGGTAACAAGTGACCTTCTAAAGATTACCATGTATGATACAGACGAGATTTTGGTGCCATTATCAGAACTAGGGAAGAAATTACCCTACTATAGTAAGATAAAACCACAGTTGACAGTACCTAGTGGTATTGACATGGAGGTCGGTATCTATAGCTATAGTCTAGTGGATAAGGCTCTGGATGACGAAAGAATCAAAGCCAAAGAAGAGGAAAAGAAGAAGCAGGAAGAAGAGAAGAAAAAACAAGCTGAGCAAGGAAATCAAGATCAAACAACACAGACGACTCAAACAACACAGAGTCGCTAAGTTTCAAATGATTCGTTCAGTTACTTGTTTTTACTTGACAAGTACCACTTTAAATAATAGAATAGTAAAAAACCTTTAAAGCAGTCCAGAGAGGCAGCTAAGGTTAGACGGTGAAAGGGTGGAGACTGCCCATTTTTCGTGGAACCTTGCTGTAGGCAGGTTCCTTTTTTCATGCTCTCTAGCTAACAAAGGTAAAAGGAGAAAAGTATGCGCGAAGCCCGTCCAGTTATTGCTCTTGATTTTCCAAGTTTTGAGGCAGTCAAGCAATTTTTAGCTCTTTTTCCAGCAGGAGAGAGCCTCTATCTAAAGGTAGGTATGGAACTCTATTATGCTACAGGACCTGAGATTGTTTCTTATCTGAAAGGTTTGGGACATAGTGTCTTTCTGGATCTTAAACTCCATGATATTCCAAATACAGTCAAATCAGCCATGAAGGTCTTGTCTCATCTGGGCGTTGATATGACCAATGTTCATGCCGCAGGTGGTGTAGAGATGATGAAGGCTGCGCGTGAAGGTCTTGGAAAAGAAGCCAAATTGATTGCTGTTACCCAGTTGACTTCAACTTCTGAAGAACAAATGAGAGACTTTCAAAATATTCAAACCAGTCTTCAAGAATCGGTTATTCACTATGCCAAGAAAACTGCTGAAGCGGAATTAGATGGTGTGGTTTGTTCAGCTCAAGAAGTAAAACTCATCAAAGAAGCTACCAGTCCAGAATTTATTTGCCTGACACCAGGTATTCGACCAGCAGGGGCTGCAGTTGGAGATCAAAAACGAGTGATGACACCTGCAGATGCTTATCATATTGGTAGTGACTACATCGTTGTCGGTCGCCCAATCACTCAAGCCACTGATCCAGTAGTAGCTTATCATGCTATCAAGGATGAATGGACACAAGACTGGAAATAAGAATAAAGTATAAAATACAAAGGAGAATCCCATGACACTTGCTAAAAACATTGCTAGCCATCTATTGAAAATTCAAGCTGTTTACCTCAAACCAGAAGAGCCTTTCACTTGGGCCTCAGGTATCAAGTCACCGATTTATACGGATAATCGTGTAACACTTGCCTACCCAGAGACACGTACCTTGATTGAGAATGGTTTTGTAGAAGCCATCAAGTCAGAATTCCCAGAGGTAGAAGTGATTGCAGGAACAGCGACTGCGGGTATCCCACACGGTGCCATCATCGCTGATAAGATGAATCTGCCATTTGCTTATATCCGTAGCAAACCTAAAGATCATGGTGCTGGAAACCAAATCGAAGGTCGTGTAGCTCAAGGACAAAAAATGGTCGTTGTGGAAGATTTGATTTCAACTGGTGGTTCTGTGCTTGAAGCTGTAGCAGCTGCTAAACGTGAAGGAGCAGATGTTCTTGGTGTTGTTGCCATTTTCAGCTATCAATTACCAAAAGCAGATAAGAATTTTGCAGATGCTGGTGTCAAACTAGTGACTCTTTCAAACTACAGCGAGCTCATCCACCTAGCCCAAGAAGAAGGCTACATTACACCAGAAGGACTTGCTCTCCTAAAACGATTTAAAGAAGACCAAGAAAATTGGCAAGGATAACTTTTTTAGTGCAATTACTTAACCGATGTATAACATCGGTTTTTTTAATTGACAAATGTAGATTTTAAGAGTATACTGATAATTGTAATTGACAAATGTAGATTTAGGAGGAATAACAATGCAGATTTCGGATGCAGAATGGCAGGTCATGAAGATTATCTGGATGCAGGGAGAACAGACTAGTACTGATCTCATAAAAGTATTAGAGAAAAGGTTCAGTTGGTCCAAATCCACGATCCAGACACTCTTGGCCCGTTTGGTGGAGAAAGAATGTTTGACTCGGGAAAAACAGGGCAAGTCCTTTGTCTATTCGGCCCTTTTAACGCTAGATGATAGTAGGGGCTTAATGGTTCAGGATATCAAAGACAAGCTTTGTTCTCGAAGAATAAAGCTCTTGCTAGCTGATTTGATTGAAGAATGTGACTTTACCCTAGCTGACTTGGAAGGTTTGGAAGAAGTGATTTCAAAGAAAAAAGCAAGTGCTGTAACAGAAGTAAGATGTAATTGTATGTAAAGGAGACGCTATGTTAAATCTATTTGTATCTATTGTTGTTTTAGGAATGATTGCTTTTATCCTCTTTTGGTTTTTCAAAAAACCGCAAGAAGATGCTAAGAGAGCCCAACAAAAGAATGGCTATCAAGAAATTCGAGTGGAGGTCATGGGAGGATATACTCCAGAAACCATTATCCTCAAAAAATCGCAACCTGCTCGCATTATTTTTGATCGAAAAGATCCTTCACCTTGCTTGGATCAAATCGTTTTCCCAGACTTTGGAGTGCATGCAGATCTGCCCATGGGAGACCAATACGTTGTTGAAATCACACCTGAAGAAGCAGGTGAGTATGGTTTCTCTTGTGGCATGAATATGATGCACGGTAAGATGATTGTAGAATAGGAGAATATTATGACTGAAATTGTAAAAGCAAGCCTTGAAAATGGTGTGCAAAAAATTCGTATCACGGCAGACAAAGGCTACCATCCAGCCCACATTCAACTGCAAAAAGGGATTCCTGCTGAGATTACCTTTCATCGTGTGACACCTTCAAACTGTTATAAAGAGATTCTCTTCGAAGAAGAAGGACTTTTAGAACCAATCGCTCAAGACGAGGAAAAAGTCATTCGCTTTACGCCTCAAGAATTGGGTGAGCATGAATTTTCATGCGGCATGAAGATGCAAAAGGGAACCTATACCGTTGTTGAAAAAACTAAAAAGTCTCTCAGTCTTTTTCAGCGTTTTTGGATTACTAGTATCTTTACTGTGCCTCTTGTGATTCTCATGATTGGGATGTCTACAGGAGGAATTAGTCACCAAGTCATGCGTTGGGGCACCTTTTTAGCCACAACACCCATTATGCTGGTAGCTGGAGTTCCATATATCAGAAGCGCCTGGGCTAGTTTTAAAAAGCACAATTCCAACATGGATACCTTGGTTGCTCTGGGAACCCTAGTGGCCTATTTCTATAGCTTAGTTGCCCTCTTCACTGGGCTGCCCGTTTACTTTGAAAGTGCTGCATTTATCCTCTTCTTCATTCTTTTGGGAGCAGTTTTTGAGGAAAAAATGCGAAAAAATACTTCGCAGGCAGTCGAAAAATTATTAGACCTACAAGCAAAAACAGCAGAGGTTTTGCGTGATGATGTTTATGTTCAAATCCCTCTAGAACAAGTCAAAGTTGGGGATCTCATTCGCGTTCGACCAGGTGAAAAAATTGCCGTTGATGGGACTGTGTTAGAAGGTGAAACCAGCATCGATGAATCAATGGTGACTGGGGAAAGTATTCCAGTCGATAAATCAGTTGGAGATGCTGTCATTGGTTCAACCATCAATAATAGTGGTACGATTATTTTTAGAGCTGAAAAAGTAGGTTCTGAAACCATGTTGGCTCAGATTGTGGACTTTGTGAAAAAAGCGCAAACGAGTCGTGCTCCTATTCAAGATTTGACAGACAAGATTTCTGGGATTTTTGTACCAGCAGTTGTCATTTTAGGACTTCTTACTTTTTGGATCTGGTTTGTTTTCTTAGGAGAAAGCTTTGTGACGTCGCTCCTCTATGGAGTAGCAGTTTTGATAATTGCCTGTCCTTGTGCACTAGGACTCGCGACACCGACAGCACTCATGGTTGGAACAGGACGAAGTGCCAAGATGGGGATTCTTCTCAAAAATGGTACAGTTTTACAGGAAATCCAAAAAGTCCAAACAGTTGTTTTTGATAAGACAGGAACCTTGACCGAAGGGAAGCCAGTGGTAACAGATGTTGTCGGAGATGAAGGAGAAGTGCTAAGTTTGGCTGCTTCACTGGAAGATGTATCTCAACACCCGCTAGCTCAAGCAGTTGTAAATCGTGCATCTGAACTAGGAATTAGCCTTTACCCTGTTGAAAACTTCCAAGCCTTACATGGAAAAGGTGTGACTGGGGATATTAATGGTAAACAAGTCTTGCTGGGGAATGCCAAACTCTTAGATGATCTTGCTATTCCACATGATTATCAAGAACGATTTGATTTGCTTGAGAAAGAAGCAAAAACAGTTGTCTTCTTATCCGTTGATGGTGAGTTAAAAGGCTTACTTGCCTTGCAAGATGTCCCTAAGGAAAATGCTCGAGAAGCCATTGCTAAATTGAAAAAACGTGGTCTTAGAACGGTCATGCTTACTGGAGATAATGCTGGAGTAGCCCATGCGATTGCAGAGCAAATTGGAATCGAAGAAGTAATCGCAAATGTCTTGCCAGAGGAAAAGGCACATGAAATTCACAAGCTTCAAAAGAATGGCAAATTGGCCTTTGTTGGAGATGGTATCAATGATGCGCCGGCCCTCAGTGTAGCGGATGTCGGAATTGCCATGGGATCTGGTACAGATATTGCCATTGAATCAGCAGATCTTGTCCTTACAACCAACAATTTACTAGGATTGGCACGTGCTTTTGATATGAGTAAGAAGACCTTTAATCGTATCCTACTCAATCTTTTCTGGGCTTCTATCTATAACCTCATTGGTATTCCGATTGCAGCAGGAGTCTTTTCAAGTCTTGGTTTGGTGCTCAATCCAGAACTTGCAGGATTGGCCATGGCCTTTAGTTCAGTCTCTGTTTTAATCAGCTCTCTTATGCTTAATTTTACTAAAGTCGATTAATACTCTTCGAAAATCAAATTCAAACCACGTCAGCTTCACCTTGCCGTACTCAAGTACAGCCTGCGGCTTGCTTCCTAGTTTGCTCTTTGATTTTCATTGAGTATAAAAAGGCGGTTTTAACCGCTTTTTTGCTATTCTAAAACAGATTTTCGAAACGTTTTCAAACTGTACTGTAATAGAGAATGAAGTTTTCTGAGCACATTCTTATGAATCTGAAATCAAATGTGATAAATTAGGATTGTAAATTTACTGAATCGTTTTCAAAAAACATATAAAAGCGCTTTTATCTTTTATCAAATTAACTTTAAGGAGAGTTATCATTATGACTCAAGGGAAAATTACTGCATCTGCAGCAATGCTTAACGTATTGAAAACATGGGGCGTAGACACAATCTACGGTATCCCATCAGGAACACTTAGCTCACTTATGGACGCTTTGGCTGAAGACAAAGATATCCGTTTCTTGCAAGTTCGCCACGAAGAAACAGGTGCTCTTGCAGCGGTTATGCAGGCTAAATTTGGCGGATCTATTGGTGTTGCAGTTGGTTCAGGTGGTCCAGGTGCGACTCACTTGATTAACGGTGTTTACGATGCAGCTATGGATAACACTCCATTCCTTGCTATCCTTGGATCACGTCCAGTTAACGAATTGAACATGGATGCCTTCCAAGAATTGAACCAAAACCCAATGTACAACGGTATCGCTGTTTACAACAAACGTGTAGCTTACGCAGAGCAATTACCAAAAGTTATTGACGAAGCGTGCCGTGCTGCAGTTTCTAAAAAAGGTCCAGCCGTTGTTGAAATTCCAGTAAACTTTGGTTTCCAAGAAATTGACGAAAACTCATACTACGGATCAGGTTCATATGAGCGCTCATTCATCGCTCCAGCTTTGAACGAAGTTGAAATCGACAAAGCTGTTGAAATCTTGAACAATGCTGAACGTCCAGTGATCTACGCTGGTTACGGTGGTGTTAAAGCTGGTGATGTGATCACTGAATTGTCTCGTAAAATTAAAGCACCAATCATTACGACTGGTAAAAACTTTGAAGCTTTCGAATGGAACTATGAAGGTTTGACAGGTTCTGCTTACCGTGTTGGTTGGAAACCAGCCAACGAAGTGGTCTTTGAAGCAGACACAGTTCTTTTCCTTGGTTCAAACTTCCCATTTGCTGAAGTTTACGAAGCATTCAAAAACACTGAAAAATTCATCCAAGTGGATATCGACCCTTACAAACTTGGTAAACGTCATGCCCTTGATGCTTCAATCCTTGGGGATGCAGGTCAAGCAGCTAAAGCAATTCTTGATAAAGTAAACCCAGTTGAATCTACTCCATGGTGGCGTGCAAACGTGAAGAACAACCAAAACTGGCGTGATTACATGAACAAACTCGAAGGTAAAACTGAGGGTGCGCTTCAATTGTACCAAGTTTATAATGCAATCAACAAATATGCTGATCAAGACGCTATTTACTCAATCGACGTAGGTGACACTACTCAAACATCTACTCGTCACCTTCACATGACACCTAAGAACATGTGGCGTACATCTCCACTCTTTGCGACAATGGGTATTGCCCTTCCTGGTGGTATCGCTGCTAAGAAAGACAATCCAGATCGCCAAGTATGGAACATCATGGGTGACGGTGCATTCAACATGTGCTACCCAGACGTTATCACAAACGTTCAATACGACCTTCCAGTTATCAACGTTGTCTTCTCAAATGGTAAATATGCCTTCATCAAGGACAAATACGAAGACACAAACAAACACTTGTTTGGTTGTGACTTCCCTAATGCTGACTATGCGAAAATCGCTGAAGCTCAAGGAGCTATTGGATTTACAGTTGACCGTATCGAAGACATCGACGCAGTCGTTGCTGAAGCTGTTAAATTGAACAAAGAAGGTAAAACTGTTGTTATCGATGCTCACATCACTCCACATCGTCCACTTCCAGTAGAAGTACTTGAGTTGGATCCAAAACAACACTCAGAAGAAGCTATTAAAGCCTTCAAGGAAAAATACGAAGCAGAAGAACTCGTACCATTCCGCCTCTTCTTGGAAGAAGAAGGGTTGCAATCACGCGCAATCAAATAATCCTGCTCGTCGAAAATCAAAAGTAAACATTGTAGATTTTATGCATTGATTTTCTTAGAGAGAAACTTAAAAGATCGGAGCAATCCGGTCTTTTTCTTTTATGTATTTTCTGTTAAAATAGATTCATTAGGATATTTTAAGGAGAAAAAGATGCCAACAACTTTCTTTCTATTATTTGGCTTAATGAGTTTAGGCTTTGCTGCCTTCACCTATTTCATGTTCGACTTTTTTATCTTCAGTAATTACAGAAATGCCAAGAGATGCACCGAAAGAACGGAAGGAGTCATTATCCGATATTCCTATGCTCTTTATAACGGAATTAGCCTGCCAGTTGTCGAGTACACTATTGATGGGAACCAATACAAGGTTGTCGGGCCAAAATTTCTATCTGCGATTTCAAATACAATCAGTACTCCCTTAGGTTCTATTGTATCTGATGTAAAGATGGATAATTTTGAAGATGGTGAAATCCCTCAGGTTTTAAGATACAAGATTTATAGGAACAGTTTCATCTCTTTAACAAAATCACCTTTAATGGAACGATTTCCAATTGGGGGAAAGGTAACTGTTTATTATGATCCTAAAAAACCAAAACATTCCTATGTAGAAAGACCTTTAAAACCAGGTCGTTATGCATGGTTGACTAAATGTGTTGTCTATCTCCTTGTTTTTCTGATGATTGCCTTGGCATTCTTTATCATGTTCATTCTTCCAAATCTTGTCAATTAAGTCCTTCGATATAATAAGAAGTCTATATCGTTACTATTTTTATAAAATCTTCTCCCTACTTTATAAGATAAGAAAAAGAGTTCAATTAGAACTCTTTTTTTGCTATAATGAGGGTGAAAAATTAGACAGGAGATGTAACATGTCAGAACCATTATTTTTAAATTCCGTAATGCAAGAAAAAATCTGGGGTGGTACTAAACTTCGTGATGAGTTTGGCTACGACATTCCAAGCGAAAAGATTGGTGAGTATTGGGCAATATCAGCTCACCCAAATGGTGTTTCTAAGATAGCTAATGGCCGTTTTGAGGGAACAGACCTAGCTACTTTGTATGCAGAACACCGTGAGTTATTTGGCAACCGTCCAGAGCCAGTATTTCCACTCTTAACTAAAATCCTCGATGCCAATGACTGGCTCAGTGTTCAAGTCCACCCAGACGATGCTTATGGATTAGAACATGAAGGTGAACTTGGAAAGACAGAGTGCTGGTATATTATCGCAGCAGATGAAGGTTCAGAGATTATTTATGGTCACAATGCCAAGTCAAAAGAAGAACTTCGTCAGCAAATCGAAGATAAAAACTGGGATGCCTTGTTAACCAAAGTACCTGTAAAAGCTGGAGATTTCTTCTATGTACCAAGTGGCACCATGCACGCTATCGGTTCAGGTATCTTAATCCTTGAAACGCAACAGTCTAGTGATACAACTTACCGTGTCTATGACTTTGATCGTAAGGACGATAATGGCAACTTGCGCGAGCTCCACCTTGAAAAATCCATCGATGTTTTAAATATCGGTGAGCCTGCTAACAGCCGACCTGTGACTGTTAAAGCAGATGACCTGCGTTCAACTCTTCTTGTGTCTAATGATTTCTTCGCAGTTTACAAGTGGGAAATCACTGGAAAAGTTGACTTTGAAAAGACAGTTGACTACAGCTTGTTTAGTGTCTTGGCTGGTGAAGGGAAACTGACTGTTGATGGAAAAGATTATCCAATCCAAAAAGGTAGCCATTTTATCTTGCCAAGTGATGTTGAAGCTTGGACTTTGGAAGGATCAGATTTAGAATTGATTGTAAGCCATCCATAAAAAGAAAGGACCTGAGTTTATTACTCAAGTCCTTTTTTTACATAAATTGCGCGATAAAGACCACGATGATGATAATTGGAATGATGAAACGAAGAAGGAAAAGCCAGACTTGGGGAAATATTTATCTTCAAGGTTTTTAAGAATAAGTCATGGTTTCTAGGAAAGACTATTTTATATAGATAAAGATGAAATTTCAAATAAGCAAAAATAGATGGAGATAGCTCCGTCTATTTACTATTATTTTAGTTGGTAGGACCAGTTGTCTCCTTCTTTGTAGTAAAAGAACTCACTTAGATCTTCTTCAAGAAAAACACGAAGCATATCAGACATATCCTCAGTAGCTAGTTTAAGATGAGATAGATTTTCAAAATTCTCCCACCAGACTTTTCCTTCGTCTGAAGACTGGAGTTCACCAGTAAAGTGTTCTGTCTTGTAAAAAAGTACGACATAGCGAAAATCAGCATCATCATACCAATCTTTGATACCACAGAGTTGGGGTTTGGAAATGGTCAGACCAGTTTCTTCTTTCACTTCACGAATGACGGCATCGACAAAGGATTCACCACGTTCAACATGCCCACCAGGAAAAGTAATGCCAGGCCAGTCAGGATTAACTCGGTCTTGAACTAGAACCTTGTCTCCGTTTTGAATCATACACATATTGACAAATTCGACTGATTCTCTTCTGTTCATAGGCTTCTCCTTCGTATTTCTTAATCATAATGTAGACTTCCTGCCACCCATCCGGTACAGAGGGCAGAAGTGATGTTAAAGCCACCTGTGTGGGCATTAATATCCAGTACCTCGCCAGCAAAGTGAAGTCCAGGAACCAGTTTGCTTTCCAGAGTTTTAGGATTAATTTCCTTGAGACTAACGCCACCTTTGGTCACAAAGGATTTAGCCAAGGACATCTTACCAGTAACAGGGATTTTGAAGGCCTTGATAGACTGGATAAGTTGGTCGCGTTCTTTTTCAGTTAGCTGTTTGACTTTTTCTGGATAGCCTTGCACAAAGAATTCTGCCAAGCGTTCAGGCAACAAGGCTTTTAAGGCATTTTTTAAGGATTTATCACGATTTTCTTCTAAAAATGCCACCAAGTCGCTCTCAGAAAGTTGAGGCAAGACATCCAAAGAAAGGACTTCACCTCCCTTGACTAAGCTTGACATACGCAGAGCAGCAGGACCAGATAAACCAAAGTGGGTAAAGAGCAGATCATGAGTGATGACATGCTTGCCATAGCTTAGAGTCACATCATCCAGCGAAATTCCCTGCAAGGCCTTATGCGGAAAATCTGTCAATAAAGGACTTTCAGCGGCTTCGAGCTCAGTAATGGTATGCTTAAAATGGCGAGCAATCTCGTGACCAAATCCAGTTGAACCAGTAGAAGGATAGGATTTGCCACCTGTTGTGACAATGAGTTTATCACAAGTGAAGGTTTGGTCTGCGGACTTAAGGACAAACTGGTCATCTATCTTTTTAACAGAAACAATCTCTGTTTGAGTGGCAATTTGCCCGCCTAGTTCCGTAATTTTCTTCTCCAGAGCTTCGATAATGGTTCGCGATTTATCGCTGGCTGGAAAGACACGTCCGTGGTCTTCAACCTTGAGTTTAACACCATTTTCTGTGAAAAAGTTGATGATATCATGGTTATCAAACTGGGAGAAGACGCTGTATAGAAAGCGCCCATTTCCAGGAATGCCGGCTAATAGGTCATCTAGGGTTCCGTTGTTAGTGACGTTGCAACGACCACCACCAGTTCCAGCTAATTTTTTTCCAAGTTTTCTATTTTTTTCGATGAGAAGTGTTTTCTGCCCGTAAAAGCTACTGGAAATTGTAGCCATCATACCAGCAGGACCACCTCCGATGACAATAGTATCAAAATGTTTCATAAGAGTATTGTACCATAAAAAAACAAGAGATGATTAGACATCTCTTGTCAGATTTATTAGTTGATTTCGTATCCCATGAGGAGCCCGCCTTCTTCTGCATAAAAACTGCAAAGCCCAGAAGTAGGGATAATTTTAATATTAGCTTGCGGGTACTTTTCTCGCAAGAGTTCTGAGAGTTGTTGGCAGAATTTTTCATTGCTACGATGAGCCATGACGATACGGCCACCGGCATAGCCAGCTTTGAGCAATTCTTCATAAGCAGCTTGAAGTGATTTTTTAGCACCACGAGCTTTTTGGAGGAGTTCCAAGGTTCCAGTTTCACTTGCTTCGCCAACCATACGAATATTGAGTAGCCCGACAACTGTACCAATAAGCTTACTTAGGCGACCGTTTTTAACCAGGTTATCAACCTTAGCAAGAACGAACAACAACTTCGTTTTTTCTTGGTAAGTAGTAATAACTTCAACCACCTCTTCAAATGAAAGTCCTTGGTGAATCAAGTCATTGATTTTCTCAACAGTTAAGTCAACCTCTCCACCAGCAGACAAACTATCAATAACGTGAATCTGAGTATCAGGGTGTTCTTCGAGATAGATATTCTTAGCTAATTGAGCGCTATTGTGGCTACCAGAGAGAGTTCCAGTGATAGTCACTACAAAAATATGTTTGGCACCTTCAAAAGCACGTAAGTAATCATCAGGACTAGGGCAAGCTGATTTAGAAGCTTCAGAAGTCGCATACATAGTTTCCATCATCTGATCAATATCCAGATTGGCATCATCGACAAAGACTTGATCTGCTACCTGAATCTTTAAGGGGACACTGACAAATTCAGTATCAAAAGCAGGGTTTTCCAGTTGGCGATAATCACAACCAGAGTCAGCTACAATCTTCCAAGTCATAGAAATTCTCCATCTTTATCACTTATACATTGACAAAGGTTCTGTCTTTTTTTACAATTATATCATGAAAGCCCTTGAAACAAAAGTAGTACCTCTCTGTTGTCACAAGTAGAAAGAAATTGTTATGTCTGAACGTAAAATATCTGAAAAATCGCTTGAAAACCTTAGAAAATCAAACCAAGAATCTAATTTGCTAACCAGAGAAGCGATTGAAACAGCTCTTTTGCAACTCTTGGAGAAAAAGGACTTGGCTAAGATTAGCATTTCTGAGTTAGTCAAGCGTGCTGGCGTTTCTCGTGCAGCTTTTTATCGAAATTATGATTCAAAAGAAGAGATTTTAGAAAGTGTCTTTAAACGTAGCGTCCATAACATCATGGAGCAATTGAGTCATTACGATGTTAAAACGGATCTCTATCTGGTTTGGGTTCATCTTTTTCGAGAAGCCAAGAAAGAAGCCAAGGTTATTCAGCTTGCCCTGGACTATCACTTAGAAAAAATCTTTGTGCAAGCTATGCAAGAATTTCTAGAAAAATACTACGGGAAATCAAAAGGTGTCAGCTCTTACCTGCATTCATTTTGGAGTTCGGCCATCGTATCGGTCTTGCTTAAATGGATCAAGGATGGGATGAAGGTACCTGCTGAAAAAATCGCAGATCTACGCCTGCCATTTTTCAAAAAATAAGTTAAGAGGAGAAAAACTATGACAGAAAAAAGACTAGCTTGGGATGAGTATTTTGCTGCTCAAGCCCTATTGATTGCCAATCGTTCAACCTGTAAGCGTGCCAAGGTAGGAGCCGTTTTAGTTAAGGATAACAAGGTTGTTTCAACAGGCTATAATGGCTCTGTATCAGGAACAGAACATTGTATTGACCACGATTGTCTGGTGATTGAAGGCCACTGTGTCCGCACTCTTCATGCAGAGGTAAATGCTATTTTACAAGGGGCAGAGCGTGGCGTTCCAAAGGGCTTTACAGCCTATGTCACTCATTTTCCATGCCTTAACTGTACCAAGCAGTTACTACAAGTAGGATGTGAGCGTGTAGTTTATATCAATCAATACCGTATGGATGACTATGCCCAGCATCTTTATCATGAAAAAGGAACGGAGTTGACTCATTTACCACTTGAAACAGTGCAAGCAGCTCTCCAAGCAGCTCACCTGATCTAGAATTTGTAAAAAAATAAATGGTTTAAAAAGCTTTTTAAGCCATTTTTTGATATAATAAGAAGAATAAATTGAAAGAAGGAATTCTGAAAATGGGAAAACTTGAAGTTATTAATCATCCACTGATTCAACACAAATTGTCAATCTTGCGTCGCACTGACACTTCTACAAAAGCTTTTCGTGAGTTAGTTAACGAGATTGCAATGTTGATGGGATATGAAGTACTTCGTGATCTTCCGCTTGAAGACGTTGAAATCGAAACACCTATCACAAAAACAGTTCAAAAACAGTTGGCTGGTAAAAAATTGGCAATTGTCCCAATCTTGCGTGCAGGTATTGGTATGGTTGATGGACTATTGAGTTTGGTTCCAGCGGCCAAAGTTGGGCACATTGGTATGTACCGTGACGAAGAAACCCTTCAACCAGTAGAATACTTAGTAAAATTACCTGAAGATATTGACCAACGTCAAATTTTTGTAGTTGACCCTATGCTTGCAACAGGTGGATCAGCGATTTTGGCTGTTGACTCCCTTAAAAAACGTGGGGCTTCAAACATCAAGTTTGTCTGCCTTGTATCTGCTCCTGAAGGGGTCAAAGCTCTCCAAGAAGCTCACCCAGATGTAGAAATCTTTACAGCAGCTTTGGATGAGCGTTTGAACGAACACGGCTATATTGTTCCAGGTCTTGGTGACGCAGGAGACCGCTTGTTCGGAACAAAATAAGATTCTAAGGTGATATTGAGACTATAGCTTAGTCTTAGTTTTGAAAGGAGGTTAAATTTTTGTATCTGTTATTAGGATAGAGCAAAAATTTGACCTTTTTTGACCAAAAATATATAATAATCCTATTAACAAAGAAATTAGAAATCAAAAAAGGAGAAATGAATGATTCCTGTAGTTATTGAACAAACAAGTCGTGGAGAACGCTCGTATGACATTTACTCACGTCTTCTTAAGGACCGCATTATCATGTTGACTGGACCAGTCGAAGACAATATGGCAAATTCAGTCATCGCCCAATTGCTTTTCTTGGATGCCCAAGATAGTACAAAAGATATTTACCTTTATGTAAACACTCCTGGAGGTTCTGTATCAGCTGGTTTGGCAATCGTTGATACTATGAACTTTATCAAGGCAGATGTCCAAACTATCGTTATGGGAATGGCAGCCTCAATGGGTACAATTATTGCTTCAAGTGGAGCAAAGGGCAAACGTTTCATGCTTCCAAATGCAGAATACATGATTCACCAACCAATGGGTGGTACAGGTGGTGGTACTCAGCAGACTGATATGGCCATTGCTGCTGAACACTTGCTTAAAACTCGTAAGACTTTAGAACAAATCCTAGCAGATAATTCTGGCAAATCAGTTGAGCAAATCCACGCAGACGCTGAACGTGATTACTGGATGAGTGCCCAAGAAACTCTTGACTACGGTTTTATTGACGAAATTATGGCTAATAATTCTTTGAATTAAACTACTAAAGCAAGCTCGACTGAGCTTGTTTTTTTTGATATAATAGAAGGAAGATTGTTAGAAGGAAGTTGAATTATGTTTCAAAAAGAGAATCGGTCTGGTCTGATTATCTATTTATACTATAATCGCGATGCTAAAAAACTCGCAAATTATGGTGATATTTGTTACCACTCAAAAAAACATCGTTACCTACAACTTTATGTCCCAACAGAAGAAGTGGAAGAGCTGGTAAATCGTTTAGGAAAAGAGAAATTTATCAAAAAAGTGAGAGTTTGTCATATTCAAGAATTGGAAACTCCTTTCGTTGGTAACCTATATAAAACCAACGAAAACGTTATCATTTAAAAAAGTGAGAGAAACTTGTTGACAATTTTCTGATAATTCGGTATATTCTTAACATGTAATTTAAATTGAACATAAAAAGGAGATAAACATGAAGAAAAAATTTGCATTATCACTTGTAGCTCTTGCAAGTACAGCTCTCTTAGCAGCTTGTGGGGAAGTGAAGTCAGGAGCTTCAAACACAACTGGTAACCCAATTGATGAAAAAGTTGTAAAAATTGGTTTCAACTTCGAAGAGACTGGAGCAGTAGCTGCTTACGGTACATCTGAACAAAAGGGTGCTCAACTTGCAGTTGATCAAATCAATGCTGCTGGTGGTGTTGATGGAAAACAAATCGAAGTTGTAGATAAAGATAACAAATCTGAAACTGCTGAAGCGGCTTCAGTTTCTACAAACCTTGTTACTCAATCAAAAGTAGCAGCTATCGTAGGGCCTGCGACTTCTGGAGCAACTGCTGCTGCAGTGGCAAACGCTACTCAAGCTGGTGTGCCATTAATCTCGCCAAGTGCTACTCAAGATGGTTTGACAAAAGGACAAGACTTCCTCTTCATCGGAACATTCCAAGATAGTTTCCAAGGAAAAATCATCTCAAACTACGTTTCAAACAAATTGAACGCTAAGAAAGTTGTTTTGTATACTGATAACTCAAGTGACTATGCTAAAGGTGTTGCAAAAGCTTTCCGTGAATCATTTAAAGGTGAAATCGTAGCAGATGAAACATTTGTATCAGGTGATACAGATTTCCAAGCAGCTTTGACAAAAATCAAAGATAAAGACTTTGATGCTATCGTATTGCCAGGTTACTACACAGAAGCTGGTAAGATTGTAAACCAAGCTCGTGGTATGGGAATTGATAAGCCAATCATCGGTGGTGATGGATTTAATGGTGAAGAGTTTGTTCAACAAGCAACAGCAGAACGCGCATCAAACATTTACTTCATCTCTGGTTTCTCATCAACAGTTGATGTGTCAGATAAGGCGAAAGCTTTCCTTGAAGCATACCGTGCGAAATACAATGAAGAGCCTTCAACTTTTGCAGCTCTTGCATATGACTCAGTTTACCTTGTAGCAAATGCAGCAAAAGGTGCAAAAACTTCAGTTGATATCAAGAACAATCTTGCTAAAACACAAAACTTCGAAGGTGTTACAGGTCAAACAAGCTTTGATGCAGATCACAACACTGTGAAAACAGCCTTCATGATGACCATGAATAATGGTAAAGTAGAAGCGGCAGAAGTCGTAAAACCTTAATCTTATAGATATCGTAAATGGGGAATGAGCTTTTACTCACTCCCTGTTTCGGTATTTATAAAGGGATTATTTTTTTAGAAAAATCCTAAAAATAAAACTTAGAAAGAGTGAACCATATGCTTCAACAACTTGTCAATGGTTTGATCCTAGGGAGTGTTTATGCGCTACTAGCCCTGGGTTATACCATGGTTTATGGAATTATCAAGCTTATTAACTTTGCCCATGGTGATATCTATATGATGGGTGCTTTCATGGGTTATTTCTTGATTAATGCCCTCCATTTAAATTTCTTTTTAGCCTTAATTTTGTCCATGATTGGCTCAGCTATTCTCGGTGTTATCATCGAGTTTCTAGCCTACCGTCCACTCCGACATTCAACTCGTATCTCTGTATTGATTACTGCTATTGGGGTATCCTTCTTGCTTGAGTATGGAATGGTCTATCTAGTAGGTGCCAATACACGTGCCTTTCCTCAAGCAATCCAAACAGTTCGTTATGACTTGGGTCCAATCAGTCTAACAAATATTCAATTGTTGATTTTGACAGTTTCGATTGTCTTGATGATTCTTTTGCAACTCATCGTGCAAAAAACAAAAATGGGGAAGGCCATGCGTGCCGTATCTGTAGATAGTGATGCAGCTCAGTTGATGGGGATCAACGTAAACCGTACAATCAGTTTCACCTTTGCCTTAGGATCAGCTCTGGCTGGTGCAGCAGGTGTCTTGATTGCCCTTTATTACAACTCTCTCGAACCATTGATGGGAATGACTCCAGGTATTAAATCTTTCGTTGCTGCCGTTCTTGGTGGTATCGGTATCATACCTGGTGCAGCTCTTGGAGGTTTTGTAATTGGTCTATTGGAAACTTTTGCAATCGCTTTTGGATTGTCAGATTTCCGTGATGCCATCGTGTATGGAATCTTGCTCTTAATCTTGATTGTTCGTCCAGCTGGTATCCTTGGTAAGAATGTGAAAGAGAAGGTGTAAACAATGAAAGTAAATGTAAAAGCTAATATTCTCTGGATATTCCTTTTGTTGCTTGGATATGGTATGATTAGCCTCTTAGTTTCACTTGGTATTTTAAACCTTTTCCATATTCAAATTCTGGAGCAAATCGGTATCAACATTATTCTTGCAGTAGGACTTAACCTAATCGTTGGTTTCTCTGGCCAATTTTCACTTGGACATGCTGGATTTATGGCTATCGGTGCTTATGCTGCAGCTATTATCGGTTCAAAATCTCCAACTTATGGTGCCTTCTTTGGAGCTATGTTGCTCGGCGCCATCATTGCTGGTTTAGTTGCCCTCATCGTAGGAATTCCTACCCTCCGTTTGAAGGGGGACTATCTTGCAGTTGCGACACTTGGGGTTGCTGAGATTATTCGTATCTTAATTGTCAATGGCGGTAATCTTACAAATGGAGCTGCAGGTATTTTGGGAATTCCAAGTTTCACTAACTGGCAAATGGTATATATCTTTGCCGTGATTACAACTATTTTAACACTGAACTTTTTACGTAGTCCAATCGGTCGTTTAACCTTGTCTGTTCGTGAAGATGAAATTGCGGCTGAGTCAGTAGGGGTCAATACAACAAAAATCAAAATTATTGCTTTTGTATTTGGAGCTATGACTGCAAGTATTGCAGGATCACTCCAAGCAGGATTTGTCGGTTCAGTTGTACCAAAAGATTATAGTTTTATCAACTCTATCAACGTTTTGATCATCGTTGTATTTGGTGGTTTGGGATCAATCACAGGATCAATTGTTGCGGCCATTGTTCTTGGTATTTTGAATATGTTACTCCAAGACGTTGCTAGCGTTCGTATGATTATCTATGCTTTGGCTTTGGTACTTGTTATGATTTTCAGACCAGGTGGACTCCTTGGTACATGGGAATTGAGCCTATCACGTCTCTTTAAAAAAGGTAAGAAGGAGGGACAAAACTAATGGCATTACTTGAAGTAAAAAACTTAACCAAACATTTTGGTGGTTTGACGGCTGTTGGAGATGTAACTCTCGAATTGAATGAAGGTGAACTTGTTGGCTTGATTGGACCGAATGGAGCGGGCAAAACAACTCTTTTCAACTTGCTGACAGGAGTTTATGAACCGAGTGAAGGAACTGTTACTTTGGATGGACACTTACTAAATGGGAAGCAACCTTATAAAATCGCATCCCTTGGTTTAGGGCGTACCTTCCAAAATATTCGTCTTTTTAAAGACCTGACAGTTTTGGACAATGTTCTCATCGCATTTAGCAATCATCATAAACAACATGTATTTGCTAGTTTCTTGCGCTTGCCAGCTTTCTATAAGAATAAAGAAGAATTGAAAGCCAAAGCTTTAGAATTACTAAAAATCTTTGATTTAGATGGTGATGCTGAAACTTTAGCTAAAAACTTAGCTTATGGTCAACAACGTCGTTTGGAGATTGTTCGTGCTCTTGCCACAGAACCTAAAATTCTTTTCTTGGATGAGCCTGCAGCGGGAATGAATCCACAAGAAACGGCAGAATTGACTGAGTTGATTCGTCGTATCAAAGATGAATTCAATATTACTATCATGCTGATTGAACATGATATGAACTTGGTCATGGAGGTCACAGAGCGTATCTATGTTCTTGAGTATGGTCGTTTGATTGCTCATGGAACACCAGATGAAATTAAGAACAACAAACGCGTTATCGAAGCTTATCTTGGAGGTGAAGCCTAATGTCTATGTTAAAAGTTGAAAACCTCTCAGTACACTACGGTATGATTCAAGCTGTACGTGATGTAAGCTTTGAAGTCAATGAAGGAGAAGTTGTTTCTCTAATCGGTGCTAACGGTGCAGGTAAAACAACTATTCTTCGTACTCTATCAGGACTTGTTCGTCCAAGTTCTGGTCGAATTGAATTTTTGAGTCAAGAAATCCAAAAGATGCCTGCACAGAAGATTGTGGCATCAGGACTTTCTCAAGTACCAGAAGGTCGTCATGTCTTCCCTGGTTTGACAGTTATGGAAAACTTGGAGATGGGAGCTTTTCTTAAGAAAAATCGTGAAGAGAACCAAGCTAATTTGAAGAAGGTATTTTCACGTTTCCCACGTTTGGAAGAACGTAAAAACCAGGATGCAGCAACTCTATCTGGTGGTGAACAGCAGATGCTTGCCATGGGGCGTGCACTTATGTCGACACCAAAACTCCTTCTTTTGGATGAACCATCAATGGGTCTTGCTCCGATTTTTATCCAAGAAATTTTTGATATCATCCAAGATATTCAAAAACAAGGAACAACCGTTCTCTTAATTGAGCAAAATGCTAATAAAGCACTAGCCATCGCTGACCGAGGATATGTTCTTGAAACAGGAAAGATTGTCCTATCAGGAACAGGAAAAGAACTCGCAGCATCAGATGAAGTCAGAAAAGCATATCTAGGTGGCTAAAACAATCCAGTGGATTGTTTTAGTCGGCAGATAAAGATTGCGCAAGCAATCCACATTAGTCCGGGGGACCATTTAGTCGGCGGATAGAGATTGCAAAGCAATCATACAATCTACATAAGTATAAGATTAAGGGCTCTAAGTTGAGCTCTTTTTCGTAAAGTCCTTCAGATTTTTCTGAATCTTGAAAAAGAAATGAAAGCGTTTGATAGCTTTCCGTAAAAAGTGTATAATAAAACTATAAACATAAAGGAGATTTCCTATGGCAGTTAAAGATTTTATGACTCGTAAGGTCGTTTATATTAGTCCTGATACAACTGTTGCGCATGCAGCAGATTTAATGCGTGAACAAGGCTTGCACCGTCTTCCTGTTATTGAAAATGATAAATTAGTAGGATTGGTGACAGAAGGAACAATTGCTGAAGCTAGTCCATCAAAAGCAACTAGTCTTTCAATCTTTGAGATGAACTACTTGCTAAACAAGACAAAGGTAAAAGATGTCATGATTCGTGATGTTGTTACTGTTTCAGGATATGCTAGTTTGGAAGATGCAACCTATCTCATGTTGAAAAATAAGATTGGTATCTTACCAGTTGTTGATAATGGTCAATTGTATGGCGTTATAACAGATCGAGATGTATTCGGAGCCTTTCTTGAAATTGCTGGTTATGGTGAAGAGGGAATCCGTGTTCGTTTTATCACAGAAAATGAAGTTGGGGTACTCGGTAAGATTGTTTCTTTAATCGTTGAGGAAAATCTTAATATTTCTCATACTGTTAATATTCCACGTAAAGATGGTAAGATTGTTATCGAAGTCCAAATTGAGGGAACGGTTGATCTTAGTTCCTTGAAGAAGAAATTTGAAGAAGAGAATATTTTCGTAGATGAAATTACCAAAACTGCAGCAAAAAAACTCTAAAAAATAAACTATCATTGTTTTATACTTGCGAAAAAAATTTTTTTCTAGTATAATAGTTTATTGTGAGCAAACCTCACTTACCCCATGCAAAGACTTGGGGTCATTAGACCAAAAGGAGGAACATATCAATGGCTAAATACGAAATTCTTTATATCATTCGTCCAAACATTGAAGAAGAAGCGAAAAACGCTTTGGTAGCACGTTTTGACTCTATCTTGACTGACAATGGTGCAACTGTTGTTGAATCAAAAGATTGGGAAAAACGTCGTCTTGCATACGAAATCCAAGATTTCCGTGAAGGACTTTACCACATCGTTAACGTTGAAGCAAACGATGATGCAGCTCTTAAAGAGTTTGACCGTTTGTCAAAAATCAACGCTGACATTCTTCGTCACATGATCGTCAAGCTTGACGCGTAAGAAGGTAGATTATGATTAACAATGTTGTACTTGTAGGGCGTATGGTACGTGACGCTGAGTTGCGTTATACCCCATCAAATGTAGCAGTAGCTACTTTTACTCTTGCAGTAAACCGTACATTCAAGAGTCAAAATGGTGAACGTGAGGCTGATTTTATCAATGTCGTAATGTGGCGCCAACAGGCTGAAAACCTTGCTAACTGGGCTAAAAAAGGCTCACTTATCGGGGTTACAGGTCGTATCCAGACTCGTAGTTACGATAACCAGCAAGGACAACGTGTCTACGTGACTGAAGTCGTAGCTGAAAATTTCCAAATGTTGGAAAGCCGTAGCGTGCGTGAAGGTCAAACTGGTGGAGGTCATTCTGCACCAAGTTCAAATTATTCAGCACCTACACAATCAGTACCTGACTTTTCACGAGATGAAAATCCATTTGGAACAACCAATCCATTGGATATTTCAGACGATGATTTACCATTCTAATGGACAATTAATACTATAAAGGAGAAAAAACATGGCTCAACAACGTCGTGGCGGATTCAAACGCCGTAAAAAAGTTGATTACATCGCAGCAAACAAAATTGAATATGTTGATTACAAAGATACTGAGCTTCTTAGCCGTTTCGTTTCAGAACGTGGGAAAATCCTTCCACGTCGTGTAACTGGAACTTCAGCTAAAAACCAACGTAAAGTAACAACAGCTATCAAACGCGCTCGCGTAATGGCTTTGATGCCTTTCGTAAACGAAGATTAAAAAAAAGACCCGGGTGGGTCTTTTTTTCAGGTCCACCGGACCTCTTTTTCACGAGCATGGAAATGTGAGAGCGAGTAAGACCCTTACGGGTCTTTTTTCACGAGATAGTTTTTTTCTGACCTTAGCGTGCTATAATGGTAATAGAAAGAGTAAAGGTTGGTAAGTCAAAGATGAATTGTACGATTAGAAATATGATTAAGTCTGACATTGAATCCTTATCTCATGGATTTATGAATCAAGGTTGGCCAGGTAGAGAGGAAATTTTGGCTAGATATTTTCTGGAACAGGAAAGTGGGGAGAGAGAAGTCTTAGTTGCAGAGATTGATGGTGCTGTAGCGGGCTACGTTACCATTTTGCCCTCTGCTAAACATGGTCCTTTTGCAGAAGTCTATCCAGAATTATCAGATTTTAATGTGTTTGAGCCTTTTCGAAATCAAGGGATTGGGAATCAACTGCTAGAAGAAGCAGAAAAACGAGTCAAGTTTGTTTCGAGTAAGGTCACTCTTGGTGTAGGTTTGCACTTAGGCTATGGTCCTGCCCAGAGATTGTATATCAGACGGGGCTACATTCCAGATGGGACGGGTGTTTGGTATAGAAATCAACCCTTGGAAATGAACGCTACTAGTCAAAACAATGATGATTTAGTTTTGTACTTATCTAAGGAATTCGAATAAGAGGTAGCAAATTTCTTTGAAGATAGGGGAATTCTCTACTTTATGGTATAATGGAAAGAGTGAATTGAAGGAGGTATTATAATGGATGCCAAGTTAAGATACAAGGCTAAGAAGATTAAGATTATCTTTTTTGATATAGATGATACTTTACGTAATTCAAAGACTGGCTTTATTCCAAGTACTATTCCTACAGTATTTCAACAATTGCGTGAGAAGGGAATCTTGACAGGAATTGCGACTGGTCGGGGCATATTTGGTGTTGTGCCAGAGATTCAGGAACTTAAGCCAGATTTCTTTGTGACCTTGAATGGTGCCTATATTGAGGATAAAAAAGGCCATGTCATATATAGTAATAAAATTGCTAAGGATAAGGTAGAAGAGTATATTGCTTGGACCAAGGAAGTTGGGATTGATTACGGTTTGGTGGGTAGTCATGCTGCTAAACTATCAAGACGAACAGAGACGATTAGCCAGGCGATTGACCCGATTTATCCTAATTTAGAGGTGGACCCTGATTTCTACCGAAAAGAAGATATTTATCAGATGTGGACATTTGAGGATCAGGGAGATGATTTGACGTTGCCTGAAAGTTTAGCATCGACTTTACGTATGGTACGCTGGCATGAATATTCATCAGATGTTGTGCCGATTTCCGGTTCAAAAGCAGCTGGAGTTGCAAAAGTTGTAGACCAATTAGGTTTAAAACCAGAAAACGTTATGGTTTTTGGGGACGGTCTTAACGATTTAGAACTCTTTGATTATGCAGGCATTAGTATTGCCATGGGTATTTCTCATGAAAAAATCAAAGAAAAAGCAGATTATATTACAAAAACATTAGAAGAAGATGGCATCTTTGATGCCTTAGAAGGATTTGGTATGGTAGAAAAAGAATTACATTTTCCACAAGTAGACATTGAAGCAGTAGATGGTCCAATTGCGACTATTAAGACAAATCATGGGGATATGCGTATTAAGCTTTTTCCTGATCACGCACCAAAAACAGTAGCCAACTTTATTGCTCTGTCAAAAGATGGTTACTATGACGGTGTGATTTTCCACCGTATTATTAAAGATTTTATGATTCAAGGTGGAGATCCAACTGGTACAGGTATGGGTGGCGAGTCTATCTATGGTCAATCTTTTGAAGATGAGTTTTCAGAAGAGCTCTACAATGTTCGCGGAGCTCTTTCTATGGCAAATGCTGGGCCAAATACAAATGGTAGCCAGTTCTTTATCGTGCAAAATCAACACTTGCCATATTCTAAGAAAGAAATTGCTCGTGGTGGTTGGCCAGAACCAATTGCGGAAATTTATGCTGAACAAGGTGGAACTCCTCACCTAGACCGTCGTCATACAGTATTCGGCCAACTTGCGGATGAAGTTTCTTATGAAGTTCTGGATGCAATTGCAGGTGTCGAAACAGGTGCCATGGACAAGCCAGTTGACGACGTAGTCATTGAAACTATTGAAATTGAGGACTAAAATGAAAATCGGTGATAAGCTAAATGGCCGTATTACTGGGATTCAGCCCTATGGAGCTTTTGTTGAGTTAGAAACAGGAGTGACAGGCCTAATTCATATCTCGGAGATTCGGACAGGATTTATCGAAAATATTTACGAGGTTTTAAAAATTGGTGATGAAGTCCAGGTACAAGTAGTAGATTTTGACGAATATACAGGGAAGGCTAGCCTTTCCATTCGTACCTTGGAAGAAGAAAAACATCAACTTCCTAGACGGAGACGTTTTTCGAATGATCGCATCAAACATGGATTCGCGCCGCTTGGTCGCATGATGCCTGTTTGGACACGAGAAGCCTTGGAGCATTTAAAGAAAAACAGTAATTGATATCCCTCAAATCATTGTGATGTTATTATATTTTGTTATAATAGAAGTATGAACGAAGAACAATTATTAAAATCAGGAGAGCGCATTAACCAACTCTTCTCTACAGATATCAAGATTATTCAAAATAGAGAGGTTTTCAGCTATTCCGTGGATAGTGTTCTCCTGTCTCGTTTTCCTCGTTTTCCTAAAAATGGGTTGATAGTGGATTTCTGTGCGGGCAATGGAGCTGTTGGGCTTTTTGCCAGTAGTCGTACCAAAGCTAAAATTCTATCTGTAGAAATTCAGGAACGTCTCGCTGATATGGCTGAACGGTCAGTGCGTTTAAACGGCTTGGAAGAGCAGATGCAGGTTATTTGTGATGATTTGAAGAACATGCCTAGCTACATTCAGGGGAGCAAGGTCGATTTGATTTTGTGCAATCCGCCTTATTTTAAGGTAGATCCAAATTCTAATCTGAACGAAAGCGAGCATTACCTTTTAGCTCGGCATGAAATTACGACCAATCTCAAGGAAATCTGTCGTAGTGCCCAGAGTATTCTCAAATCAAACGGGCGTTTGGCAATGGTTCATCGTCCAGATAGATTATTAGATATTTTAGCTACACTCCAACAGCATAATCTGGCTCCAAAGCGCCTACAATTTGTTTACCCTAAACGGGAGAAGGAAGCTAATATGCTTTTGATTGAGGCTATCAAGGACGGTTCCACTAGTGGCTTTAAGGTTTTACCACCCCTCATTGTTCATAATAGTGATGGTACTTATACACCAGAAATTCAAGAGATTTACTATGGATCATAAGGCTTATATGTATGTGGTTGAGTGCCGTGATGGTTCCTACTATACAGGCTATACAACAGATGTCAAGAGACGTGTCGCTGTCCACAATAGTGGCAAAGGAGCCAAGTATACACGAGCTAGATTACCAGTAAAACTCATCTATGTAGAAGGTTTTGATAGTAAGGAAGAAGCAATGTCGGCTGAGGCTCTACTCAAACGGAAGAAGCGTCCTCAGAAGGAAAGCTACCTAAACGATAATCAAAATAAAAATCTAGTGAATGCTTTTAACCTATAAAGAGAAGCCCTTTAGGTTTCTCTTACTTTTGTCAAAAATTGAAAAAAATGCTACAATAAAGAGAATAAAGAAACGAGGTATTATCATGTCTAAGATTCTAGTATTTGGTCACCAAAATCCAGATTCAGATGCTATCGGTTCATCAGTAGCCTTCGCTTATCTTGCAAAAGAAGCTTATGGTTTGGATACAGAAGCAGTAGCTCTTGGTACTCCAAATGAAGAAACAGCTTTCGTATTGGACTATTTTGGTGTGGAAGCACCACGCGTGATCACATCAGCTAAAGCAGAAGGTGCAGAGCAAGTCATCTTAACAGACCACAATGAATTCCAACAATCTGTTTCAGATATCGCTGAAGTAGAAGTTTACGGTGTAGTGGACCACCACCGTGTGGCTAACTTTGAAACTGCTAGCCCACTTTACATGCGTTTGGAGCCAGTTGGATCAGCATCTTCTATCGTATACCGCATGTTCAAAGAGCATGGCGTAGCTGTACCAAAAGAAATTGCAGGTTTGATGCTTTCAGGTTTGATTTCAGATACTCTTCTTTTGAAATCTCCAACAACACACCCATCTGATAAAGTGATTGCACCTGAATTGGCTGAATTGGCTGGCGTTAACTTGGAAGAATACGGTCTTGCAATGCTCAAGGCTGGTACAAACTTAGCAAGTAAATCAGCAGAAGAATTGATCGACATCGATGCTAAGACTTTTGAACTCAACGGAAACAACGTTCGTGTGGCTCAAGTCAACACAGTTGATATTGCTGAAGTCTTGGAACGCCAAGCTGAAATCGAAGCAGCCATTCAAGCAGCAAATGCAGCTAACGGCTACTCTGACTTTGTTTTGATGATTACTGATATTGTGAATTCAAACTCAGAAATTTTGGCTCTTGGTGCTAATATGGACAAGGTAGAAGCAGCTTTCAATTTCAAACTTGAAAACAACCATGCCTTCCTTCCAGGTGCTGTTTCACGTAAGAAACAAGTAGTACCACAATTGACTGAAAGCTTTAATGCATAATGATAGATGGGAAAACCCAGTATTAAAAAGGAGTTTCGACTCCTTTTTTGCTAGGAGAGAAGTATGCTAGAAAATGGTGATTTAATCTTTGTGAAAGATAGTTCGGATATAGGGAAAGCCATCCAGGAATCTACTGGCAACTATAGCCATGTGGCCATTTTTTTAGATGGTTTCATCTATCATGCAACAACGGAAGGTGGTGTCATTGCCCAATCCCCTGAAGATTTTTTTGAAGCTGAAAGAATCTATGATCTTTATCGCTATGCGGAGATTGATTGTACAGAGGTTAAAAAGCGGGCAGAGTGCCACTTAGGTACACCCTATAATGCTTCCTTTTATCCAGATGGAGATGGTTTCTATTGTTCTCAGTTCATCGCTGAACTACTACCTATTTTTGAGACCATTCCTATGAAATTTGGTAATGATGACTGGGAAATCAGTGATTTCTGGAGTGAATATTATCGTGAACTAGGACTTCCAGTACCTTTGAATCAGCCTGGCACTAACCCGAGTCAATTAGCAGCATCACTACTTTTAGCATGTAAAGAAAGGAATCTTCATGATTCAGATTTTTAATCCATCACGATTGACACGGCAGCCATTCTTTAGGGACTTGGTAGACTATCTTGATCAGCATGATGATGTTATTCTACGCGAAATTAAGGCTCAGTTTCCAGAGATACCAGTTGACAAGTATTTGGAGGAATATATTAAAGCGGGTTTGATTTTGAGAGAGAATAAACGCTATTATCTCAATCTTCCCTTTCTAGAATCTGCAAAATCTCTTGCACTAGACCAAGAAGTCTTTGTGAGGAATGATAGTCATGTTTATCAAGAAATCCTGGATAAACATTTTCAAACTGAATTGCGCAATCAAACAAATGCAGCTATCCTAGAAGAGCACACCGATTTTGCAAGGGAAAAGATGACCTTGTCTAATTACTTTTACAAGGTCAAGTTCCAGTATCCACTGACGGAAGAACAGCAGAGACTGTATGAGATTTTAGGGGATGTCAATCCTGAGTATGCCCTCAAGTATATGACAACATTTTTACTCAAGTTCCTCAAAAAAGACCAGCTTATGCAGAAACGACCTGATATCTTTGTTGATAGTCTAATCTTATTAGGCTACATTGTTCAAAATGAAGATGGGAAATATGAGTTGGCTGTAGAATTTGATAAAGAAAGACTCATATTTATAAAAAAATAAAGGCTCGGAAATTTCCTAGCCTTCTTTTAATTTATTATAGATAACGTTCTGCGATAGCTGCATCTCCAGGATAGTCTTCTTTTTGCCCTTGGATGATTTGGTAGCAGTCGGCTCCTTTACCAGCGATAATCACAGCGTCCAGTTCTTGACTTGTAACAGACATGGCAGCCTTGATGGCTTGCTCACGGTCGGCAATCTTTTCAACAGGACGATGGATGTAGCTACTAATTTCATCAGCAATGGCCATTGGATCTTCATAGTTTGGATCGTCAGCTGTTAGAAAGACTTGAATTTCAGGATGTTGATTGAGGAGAAGTCCAAAGTCCTTACGACGGCTTTCTCCCTTGTTTCCAGTTGAACCAAGTACTAAAGCAATCTTTCCAGTCTGATGTGTTTCAACGACTGAGATCAATTTCTTCAAGCTATCACCATTATGGGCGTAGTCTATGAAAACTTTTGCGCCATTTTTTTGAGTGAGAACTTCCATACGGCCAGGGACGCGTGTTGTAGCAATCCCTTTTTTTATGTCTTCAAGACTAGCACCTAAACGAAGACAAGCCAGTCCAGCTGCGACAGCATTCTCTTGGTTGAAGTGTCCAATTAGTTGGATATCATAATCGCCAGCTAATTTACCAGTAGCTGAGAAGCTAAAGGCTTTGGAGTTCTCGATTTGGTTACTTGATTGGCTACCGTAGAAGTCATGGTCTTGGTTCTCAACTTGTTCTTTCAGAACAGAGAAGTGATCCATATCACTATTAATGACAACTGCGCGACTATTTTTCATCAAGAGACGTTTGTGATAAAAATAATCTTCAAAGGTCGGATGCTCAATAGGACCAATATGGTCAGGACTAATGTTGAGGAAGACACCGACATCAAAGGTCAGGCCGTAAACCCGTTTCACCAAGTAGGCTTGGCTGGATACTTCCATAATAAGATGAGTTCTTCCATTATCAACTGCCTGGGCCATCATCTCAAAGAGATCAATGCTTTCAGGAGTTGTTAGAGCAGATTTAAAGAAAGTCTTACCGTCCAAAGTAGTGTTCATGGTTGACAACATAGCTGGACGATGTTCTTGATTTAAGATGTTATAAGCAAAGTAAGCTGCTGTTGTTTTTCCTTTAGTCCCAGTGAAAGCAAGAAGTTTTAATTTCTCTTGTGGATTGCCATAAAACTCCATAGCAATCAAACTCATGGCTTTCTTAATATCGCTAACGACAATAACAGGGATGCCTACTTCATAGTCTTGTTCAGCTACATACCAACCAAGACCTTGTGCGATTGCCGAGAGGAGAAATTCCTTCTTAAAAGCAGCTCCTTTTACAAAAAAGAGGCTATTATCTTTTGCTTTTCGACTATCGTAGCAGATGCTATCAAAAACGACATCACTGTAATAATAATGGTAATGTCCTTGGTCAATAATCTCACGGAAGAGATCGTCTTTCTTTAAAATATCTAATACGGTTTCAATCTTTATCATACTTTCTATTGTAAACTGAAAGTCTGAATTTTACAAGTAACAAGGAAAAGTTTATAATGGAAGATAAGGAACATTTCCTAGTTATTAAAAATGAATGAGGAAGTTATGTCTAACGAAAATAATCATCAGCAGGCCCAGATGTTACGAGGGACTGCCTGGCTAACAGCAAGTAACTTTATCAGTCGCCTCCTCGGGGCTATTTACATTATTCCCTGGTATATTTGGATGGGGACTTATGCCGCAACAGCTAACGGTCTCTTTACCATGGGCTATAATATCTACGCTTGGTTCTTGTTGATTTCGACAGCAGGTATCCCGGTGGCTGTAGCTAAGCAGGTTGCTAAATACAATACCATGCAAGAAGAAGAGCATAGTTTTGCCCTGATTCGAAGTTTCTTGGGCTTTATGACTGTGCTAGGGCTTGCCTTTGCCTTGATCTTATACCTCTTTGCACCTTGGTTGGCGGACCTTTCCGGAGTCGGTAAGGACTTGATTCCCATTATGCAAAGTTTAGCTTGGGCGGTCTTGATTTTCCCATCTATGAGTGTTATCCGTGGATTTTTCCAAGGAATGAGTAATCTCAAGCCTTATGCAATGAGTCAAATTGCGGAGCAAGTTATCCGTGTTATTTGGATGCTCTTAGCAACCTTTATCATCATGAAACTTGGTTCAAGAGATTATCTATCGGCGGTTACCCAATCTACCTTTGCGGCTTTTGTGGGAATGGTAGCTAGCTTCGCTGTCTTACTTTATTTCCTTTACAAGGAAGGTATGCTTCAAAAAGTATTTGAAACTCGAGATAAGATTGATAGTAAGAGTCTACTGGTTGATACGATTAAGGAAGCTATTCCTTTTATTATAACAGGTTCAGCTATTCAACTTTTCCAAATCTTGGACCAAATGACCTTTATCAATAGCATGAAGTGGTTTACCAACTACAGTAATGAAGATTTGGTTGTCATGTTTTCTTATTTCTCTGCCAATCCTAATAAGATCACCATGATTTTGATTTCCGTAGGAGTATCAATCGGTAGCGTTGGTTTGCCTCTCTTGACCGAGAACTATGTCAAGGGTGATTTGCCAGCAGCTTCTCGGTTGGTGCAAGATAGTATTACTATGCTCTTCTTATTCCTACTACCTGCAACGGTTGGAGTAGTCATGGTAGGGGAACCCCTCTATACAGTCTTTTACGGCAAACCTGATAGTTTGGCTTTGGGCTTGTTTGTCTTTGCAGTCTTGCAGTCAACAATCCTAGGTTTGTACATGGTCTTGTCTCCAATGCTTCAGGCTATGTTCCGTAATCGTAAGGCAGTTCTATATTTTATCTATGGTTCGCTTGCTAAGCTTGTCTTACAACTACCAACAATAGCGATTTTCCACAGTTATGGACCATTAATTTCAACGACCATCGGTCTTATCATCCCAATTGTTTTAATGTACCGTGAAATCTGTCAGATTACAGGTGCTCGCCGAAAGATTATTCTGAAGAGAACAATCTTAGTTACTATTTTGACTCTAGTTATGTTTATTCTAGTAGGACTCTTGCAATGGATTATTGGATTTGTCTTCCAACCAACTGGACGTTTCTGGAGTTTCCTATATGTCGCCTTAATTGGTACAATCGGTGGCGGGCTTTACGGAGTTATGTGTCTCTATACTCGTCTCTTGGATAAGGTTATTGGACAGGAAAAAGCAAATCAGTTACGAGCACGATTAAAATTATCATAATACTTTATAAATAAAACGAACAATTTAAACTTTTTGCGTAAAAGAGTCTAAATTGTTCTTTTTTTCTTAAAAAAATACAAAAAAATATAAAAAATGTAGAAAAAAATAAATTTTTAGAGAATTATTGCTTGACTAAAAAAAACAATAGCTGTATAATGATACAAATATTTAAATTTGGAGGTTCTGTTTATGAAAAAGTCTAAGGCAAAATATCTGACGCTAGCAGGCGTTGCCCTAAGTGCCGGTCTGCTATTGGCGGCTTGTAGCAACTCAGCTAGTTCTACAAAGACATATAATTATGTATATGGTAATGACCCCTCAAGTCTTAACTATCTCCTAGAAAACCGTGCAACAACAGGTGATGTTGTGACAAACTTGGTTGATGGTTTGATGGAAAATGATCAATACGGGAACTACATTCCTTCATTGGCAGAAGATTGGACTGTTTCCAAAGATGGTTTGACTTATACTTACAAACTTCGCAAGGACGCCAAATGGTATACAGCAGATGGTGAAGAGTATGCACCAGTGACAGCACAAGATTTTGTGACAGGATTGAAGTATGCTGCGGATAAAAATTCAGAAGCCTTGTATCTAGTGCAAGATTCTGTTGCTGGTCTGGCTGACTATGTTAGCGGAAAAACTACAGACTTTTCAACAGTTGGAGTAAAAGCTATTGACGAACAGACTGTTCAATATACTTTGACTCAACCAGAACCTTATTGGAATTCAAAAACAACTGCAACTATTCTGTTCCCAGTAAATGCTGATTTCTTGAACTCAAAAGGGGATGATTTCGGTAAAGTGGATCCAGCAAACATCTTGTATAATGGTCCATTTATTCTCAAATCATTCACTTCGAAATCTGTTCTTGAATACAAGAAAAATCCAAACTATTGGGATGCAAAAAATGTATTTGTAGATGATGTCAAGTTGACTTACTATGATGGAAGCGACCAAGATGCGCTTGTTCGTAACTTTAGCGAAGGTGTCTATAGTTTTGCCCGTCTCTATCCAAATAGTTCAAGTTTTGCAGGTGTGCAAGAGAAATACAAGGATAATATTATCTACAGTATGCAAACTGCGACTTCTTTCTACTTTAACTTTAACTTAGATAGAAAATCTTATAACCACACATCAAAAACGACAGACGCTGAAAAGACAGCTCAACAAGAAGCAGTTTTAAACAAATCATTCCGTCAAGCCATTAACTTTGCCTATGACCGTACAGCTTATGGAGCTCAGTCACAAGGGGAAGAGGGAGCAACAAAGATTATCAGAAACTTGCTCGTTCCACCTTCATTTGTAACTCTTGATGGTAAAGATTTTGGGGATGTCGTCGCTTCTAAGATGGTTAACTACGGCCAAGTATGGCAAAATGTGAACTTTGCGGATGCACAAGATGCCTATTATAATGCTGATAAGGCCAAAGAAGCTTTTGCACAAGCCAAGAAAGAATTGGAAGCTAAAGGCGTACAATTCCCTATTCATCTAGACTTGCCAGTAGACCAATCATATAAGAAGGGTGTCCAAGAGGCAAGTTCCTTCAAACAATCTATCGAGTCCGTCTTGGGTGCAGATAATGTCGTCATCGATATTCAAATGCTGACTACAGAAGAAATGGATAGTATCGGTTACCTTGCTAACACAGCTGCCCAAAAAGATTATGACCTCTACAATGGTGGTTGGAGCCCTGACTACCAGGATCCATCAACTTATCTTGATACACTTAACCTTACAAATGGTGGTTCATTGCAAAACCTTGGCTTAGAACCTGGTGAAAGTAATGCTAAAGCAACTGCGGTTGGCTTGGATACCTACACTAAGATGCTAGAAGAAGCCAATGCTGAACAAGATTTGACCAAACGTTATGACAAATACGCTGAAGCACAAGCTTGGTTGGTGGATAGCTCTCTCACACTTCCAAACGTATCTCTTGGTGGAACACCAGGAATCAGAAAAACAGTTCCATTCTCTGCTGCTTTCTCTCAAGCTGGTAACAAGGGTGTTGAATCATATAAATACGTTAAGTTGCAAGATAAGATTGTCACAACGGCTGAGTATGAAGAAGCTAGACAAAAATGGCTGAAAGAAAAAGAAGAATCTAATAAAAAAGCCCAAGAAGAATTAGCAAAACACGTTAAATAATCAGTCTATTCAACAGGAAAAACGATAGTTTCTCAGGAAGCTATCGTTTTTGTATAGTTTGAAACTATAACTAGCTCTTGAAAACAAGAAAACGAAGGATCCAAAATAAGTGGTACAATAGTTACTATAGATTTGGAGGTATTGTATGAGTAAATCATTTCACATCAACACAATTTTAGCACAAGCAGGGATCAAGTCTGATGAAGCAACAGGTGCTTTGGTTACACCAATCCACTTTTCAACGACTTATCAGCATCCAGAATTTGGTCAGTCCACTGGATTTGACTATACTCGCACTAAAAACCCAACTCGAAGCAAGGCAGAGGAAGTCTTGGCAGCTATTGAATCAGCCCACTATGCTCTAGCAACTAGTTCAGGTATGTCTGCGATTGTGTTGGCCTTTAGTGTCTTCCCAGTAGGAAGCAAGGTTTTGGCTGTCCGTGACCTTTACGGTGGTTCTTTCCGCTGGTTCAATCAAGTGGAACAGGAAGGACGTTTCCACTTTACTTATGCAAACACAGAAGAAGAGCTAGTTGCTGAGCTAGAAAAGGATGTGGATGTACTCTATATTGAAACACCAACTAACCCTTTGATGTTGGAATTTGATATTGAAAAATTGTCAAAACTAGCTCATGCAAAAGGTGCTAAAGTTGTCGTTGATAATACTTTCTATAGCCCGATTTACCAACGTCCGATTGAAGACGGTGCAGATATCGTCCTTCATTCAGCGACAAAATACCTTGCAGGACATAATGATGTTCTAGCTGGTGTGGTTGTGACAGATAGTGCGGATTTATACGAAAAACTCTTTTACAATCTCAACACTACTGGGGCTGTTTTGTCACCATTTGATAGTTATCAATTGATTCGTGGTCTTAAGACTTTGTCACTTCGTATGGAGCGCTCAACAGCTAATGCTCAAGAAATCGTAGCCTTTCTAGAACAATCACCTGCTGTCAAAGAAGTCTTGTATACAGGACGCGGGGGGATGATTTCCTTTAAAGTAGCTGATGAGAAGCGTATTCCTCATATCTTAAATACCTTGAAAGTATTCTCTTTTGCTGAAAGTTTAGGTGGGGTTGAAAGTCTGATTACCTATCCAACTACTCAAACCCATGCAGATATTCCTGCAGAGGTTCGTCATTCTTATGGATTGACAGATGACCTCTTACGCTTGTCTATTGGTATTGAGGATGTTAGAGATTTGATTGAAGACTTGCGTCAAGCCTTGGAAGGATAAAACTATGGGAAAATATGATTTTACGACCTTGCCCAATCGTTTTGGACACCATACATACAAATGGAAAGAAGCAGAAACTGACCGAGAAGTATTACCGGCTTGGATTGCTGATATGGACTTTGAGGTGTTACCTGAGATTCGTCAGACAGTCCATGACTATGCAGAGCAATTAGTCTATGGCTATACCTATGCTAGTGATGGGTTGATTGAAGCTGTTCAAAATTGGGAGGAAAAGCAGCATGGTTATCGCTTTGATAAGGATGCCCTAGTCTTTATCGAGGGAGTGGTACCTGCCATTTCAACAGCTATTCAAGCCTTCACCAAGGAAGGTGAAGCAGTGCTCATTAACACACCGGTTTATCCTCCTTTTGCTCGCAGTATTAAGCTTAATAATCGTAGACTAATCACCAACTCTCTAGTAGAAAAAGACGGACTTTTTGAGATTGATTTTGATCAATTAGAGAAAGATTTTGTCGAAGAGGATGTGAAACTCTACGTTCTCTGCAATCCTCATAATCCTGGTGGACGTGTTTGGGACAAAGAGGTTTTGGAGAAGATTGGACAACTGTGTCAAAAACATGGAGTTTTGTTGGTATCTGATGAAATCCACCAAGACTTAGCCTTGTTTGGACATAAACACCAGTCATTCAATACAGTAAATGAAGCCTTCAAAGAATTTTCACTAATTTTAAGCAGTGCTACCAAAACTTTCAACATTGCAGGAACCAAGAATTCTTACGCTATTATCGAGAATCCTAAGTTAAGAGTGGCTTTCCAAAAACGCCAGCTTGCTAATAATCAACATGAAATCTCAGGTTTGGGATATTTGGCAACAGAAACAGCTTATCGCTATGGTGAAGATTGGTTGACAGAACTTAAAGAACTGATTGAGAAACACATCAATTATGTAGTGGATGTATTTGGCAAAGAAACTAAAATCAAGGTCATGAAACCTCAAGGGACTTATCTCATTTGGCTAGATTTTTCAGCCTATGATATTAGCGATGAAGAATTAAGAAGCCTTTTAAGAGACGAAGCCAAGGTTATCCTGAACAGAGGCTTGGACTTTGGTGAAGAAGGAGCTCTCCACGCTCGCTTAAATGTTGCTATGCCGACATCTATTTTGGAAGAAGTCTGCCAACGAATCATTTCCACTTTTTCAAATCATTAAAAAACTAGCCTTTTAGGAGAAAAGTACTCCTAGAAGGCTATTTTCATAGGCAGAAATATGGTATAATTAAGAGATAAAGTAAAGGGGACACTATGGCTAAATTGATTCCAGGAAAGCTTCGAATGGAGGGAGTAGAACTCTACGAAACTGGTCAGATTGAAATCATTAAAGAACAGGACCATCGCATCTATGCGCGTGTAGCGGAGGAAGAAATTCGCTATAGTTTGGATGACGATTTGATTTTTTGTACCTGTGCTTTTTTCAAAAAAAGAGGTTACTGTGTTCATTTGGCAGCATTGGAATATTACCTAAAAAATGACCAACTAGGGCAAGAAATCTTACTCAATCTAGAGGCTAATCAGGAAGAAAAGGAAACTGTTGAGACACAAGTGACTTTCGGAGGAAAATTCTTGGAGTCTATCCAAGCACCTAGTCAGTCTGACCTCTATCAGCTTTCTGCACAGGGTCAGGTAGAAGCAGGAACTAATCGTATTATCTGGACTTTAAGGATTGGTCTTTCTCAGCAAGACAAGTTTTATGTGATTAGGGATATCCCTCTTTTCTTAAAAGTCATAGAGTTTTCCAAACCTTACATGATAGGAAAGCATTATGAGTCTTCATTAAAACTTGAACAATTTGATAAAGCCAGTCAAGAAGTTTTGAATTTCTTATTAGGTTTGGTTGAAGAGAAGATTGACTACAATATTTTTTTTCCAAATCAAGGGCGACATCTCTATTTCCCTAAAACCTTTTTTGAGCAGGGGGCTAGTCTACTGATGGGCTTAGATGCCTTTCAGTTTGACCACCAACTTTCGAGTTATCATCATCTTCTCTTCCAAGACTTTGATGGCCAAACAGGTTTATTTTCATTTAGAATTGAAGAAAAATCCAACTATTTTGAAATGGAAATTTTCGAACAGGCAGGGCTTAATTTCTTTTACAGAGGACAAGTATTATTCTCCAAGGGGAATTTTTTCCTGATGACGAAAAAACAGGCTAGTTTATTAGATGCTCTTAGAAAAGTTCCTTTAGATCATAGTGGTAGGAAGATTTTACAGTTTGATAGTAGTGATCGAGATCTCTTAGCTTCGACCTTGTCCCAGTTTAAAGAGCTCGGAAAAGTAGAGGCTCCTGAGTCGCTTCAAATTCAATCTTTCCGCCCGTCTTTCTACATGGAACGAGAAGAGGACGGATCTATTCGTTTAGATATGCAGTTCCAATATGAAACTTGCTTAATAACTACTCGAAATGAACTAGAGAATCTCCCTTTTGCTAGTGATATTCAACTAGAAAAAAAGATTTTTCAGCTAGCTCTATCAGCTGGATTTGAAGCAGATTTTCATTCATGGCGTCAGAGTTTGAAAGCTGATGCAATCCATACGTTCTTTCAGGAAATTTTGCCAGCCTTTGCGGTGCTTGGAGAATTAAAGATTTCTGAGAGCTTGCAGGACCTTTATCGAGTTCAGAAACCTCAAGTCCACATCTCGTCCAAGGGAAGTCTTCTAGAAATTCAATTTGATTTTCAGGATATAGATCAAGAAGAAATTAATCGAGCGATGAAGGCTCTGGTTGCAAAGCAAGATTATTATATTTCTTCCACTAACCAGGTTTATTATTTCGACGAAGAGACCAAGCGTATTCGTCAGGATTTGGATGATTTGGGAATTGGGGAGATAGAGAGTGATACTTTCCATGCACGCAAATCATTGTCTTATACCCTTTCTCATCTTTTTAAGGATCAGGACCAAGTAACATTTACCGAAGAATTTAGGCATTTGGCGCACGATTTGACGCATCCAGAGGATTTTCCGATGACAGCTCTGAATATCAAAGCTGATCTCAGAGATTATCAGAAAAAGGGGATTCAATGGCTTCAAATGCTTCACCATTATGGATTTGGTGGGATTTTAGCGGATGATATGGGACTTGGTAAGACCTTACAAGCTATTGCCTTTCTGAGTAGCCAGATGCACGAAAAAAACCGAGTTTTAATTCTTGCTCCATCTGGCCTCATCTATAATTGGGCTGATGAATTTAAAAAATTTGCACCACATTTGGATGTAGCTGTTGTGCATGGATTGAAACCTTATCGCGAGACTATTTTAGCTGAAAAACATCAGGTCTATGTGACCAGTTATGCTACTTTCAGGCAAGATAGCGAGATTTATCAGGATTTATCTTTTGACTTTCTATTTCTAGATGAAGCTCAGGTGATGAAAAATGCCCAGACTAAAATTGCGAAAACTTTGAGAAAGTTTGTGGTTCCATCAGTCTTTGCTCTATCGGGAACACCGATTGAAAATAACCTCGGCGAATTGTGGTCTATTTTTCAAATTGTCTTGCCAGGACTTTTACCAGTAAAAAAAGACTTTATGAAATTACCGGCTGAGAGAGTGGCACAGTTTATCAAACCATTTGTCATGCGTCGAAAAAAAGAGGATGTTCTTACAGAGCTACCTGATTTGATAGAAGTTGTTTATAAGAATGAACTGGAAGACCAGCAAAAGGTCATCTATCTAGCTCAACTTCAACAAATGCAAGAGCGTTTGGGTCAGGTGACCGATGCAGAATTTCAACGAAATCGAGTTGAAATTCTAACAGGGCTCATGCGTCTTCGTCAGATTTGTGATACTCCAGCCCTATTTATGGAGGATTATAAGGGAGATAGCGGGAAACTTGATAGTTTACGAGATCTACTGAGTCAAATTGCTGAAGGAAATCATCGTGTACTCATCTTCTCCCAATTTAGGGGGATGCTTGACCGCATCGAAGAGGAGTTGCCACAGCTTGGCTTAACTTCCTTTAAGATTACAGGTTCAACTCCTTCACAGGAACGCCAAGAAATGACCAAGGCTTTTAACCAAGGGGAGCGCGATGTGTTTTTGATTTCTCTAAAAGCTGGTGGAGTTGGTCTCAATCTTACTGGTGCAGACACAGTTATTCTGGTAGACTTATGGTGGAATCCGGCAGTTGAATCGCAGGCTATTGGCAGGGCCCACCGTATGGGACAAGAACAAGCTGTTGAGGTTTATCGTCTGGTAACTAGAGGTACAATCGAGGAGAAAATTCAAGAGTTGCAGGAACAGAAAAGAAATCTGGTCTCTGAAGTCTTGGACGGAACAGAGTCTCGTGGAAGTCTCACACTTAGTGAAATTCAAGAAATATTAGGAATTTCTGAAGCCAAGACTTGAAAAATCAAGACTTTACGTTATAATGGAGTATTGAAAGGGAATAAAAATGAAACAAGTACGATTTCCAATAGTGTCAGATGATGAGATTATACTGACAGAGATGCCATTTATGGATTTATATGATGAGTCGGATTTCATCAGTAATATCAAGGGAGACTACCAGGACAAAAACTACTTGGAATGGTCACCAATTACTACCGAAAAAAAGTCACCGGTTCAAGCATCAAATAAGCTACCTGAAAAGAAGGAAAAATCCTATGCTGAACTTGCTCGTGAAGAAGCAAGAGCTGATCTAAAACGGAAACGTTCAGCAAAATATTTGACTCAAGATGTTAGTTTTACGAAACGTTATAAACCTTCAAATAATTTAGTAAGACAGACAAATCAGCCAACAGCTCCTTTCCAAAAGGAAAATCCTGGGGAGCTAGCAAAATTTAGTGACAAACTAACTCAGAAACATTATATTTTGGCTGAAATGGCTCCTCAGATGCAAGAGACAAGCAAAGAAGAGCATCTGGGACCAAAGAAAAATAATTATGATTTTCTAAAGAAAAGCCAGATTTATAACAAAAAAGAAAATCAATCAGAAAAAGAACGTAAAATTGCTCAAGAGTTGAACTTGACAAATATGACAGAGTAAAGGGGAAAAAGATGGCAAAAACCTATCATTTTATCGGAATTAAAGGATCAGGGATGAGTGCCTTGGCTTTAATGTTGCACCAAATGGGGCATAAGGTCCAAGGATCTGATGTTGAAAAATATTACTTTACCCAACGTGGATTAGAGCAAGCAGGTATTAAAATTTTACCTTTCGATGAGAAAAACCTTCAAGGTGATTTAGAAATTATCGCTGGGAATGCCTTTCGTCCAGACAACAATGTTGAAATTGCTTATGCAGACAAGAACGGACTAAGTTATAAACGTTATCATGAGTTTCTTGGTAGCTTTATGCGTGACTTTATCAGCATGGGTGTTGCCGGAGCACACGGTAAGACTTCAACAACAGGTATGCTTTCTCACGTTTTGTCACACATCACTGATACAAGCTATCTAATTGGAGATGGTACAGGTCGTGGTTCTGAAAATGCCAAGTATTTTGTCTTTGAATCAGACGAGTACGAACGTCATTTCATGCCATATCACCCAGAGTACTCTATTATTACTAATATCGACTTTGACCATCCTGACTATTTCACAAGCTTAGAGGATGTCTTTAACGCCTTCAATGATTATGCTAAACAAATCACCAAAGGTTTGTTTGTCTACGGTGAAGATGCTGAGTTGCGTAAGATTACGACAAATGCTCCAATCTATTATTACGGTTTTGAAGCAGCAAACAATGACTTTGTAGCCAGCGATTTGCTTCGTTCTACTACAGGTTCAACATTCACAGTTCACTTCCGTGGTCAAGAACTGGGTCAATTCCACATTCCAACTTTCGGACGCCACAATATCATGAATGCAACAGCAGTGATTGGTTTGCTTTATACTGCTGGCTTTGACTTGAATTTAGTACGTGAACACTTGAATACTTTTGGAGGCGTTAAGCGTCGCTTTACAGAAAAGATTGTCAATGATACTGTTATCATCGATGATTTTGCGCATCACCCAACTGAAATTATCGCAACTCTAGATGCTGCACGTCAAAAATACCCAAGCAAGGAAATCGTTGCTATTTTCCAACCGCATACCTTTACTCGTACAATTGCTTTGTTGGATGATTTTGCGCAAGCCTTGAACCAGGCTGATGCAGTTTACTTAGCAAAAATCTATGGTTCTGCTCGTGAAGTTGACCATGGTGATGTTAAGGTTGAAGATTTAGCAGCCAAGATTGATAAAAAACATCAAGTTATCACTGTTGAAAATGTGTCTCCTCTCTTAGACCATGACAATGCTGTATATGTCTTTATGGGAGCAGGTGATATTCAGTCATATGAATACTCATTCGAACGTCTCTTGTCAAATTTGACAAGTAATGTTCAGTAAGGAACAAAATGGAATTTCCAATTAAAATTCGAGAAGCCACGCAATCAGATATGGAACAAATTTGCTTGATTTCTGATTGCACAGCAGGTTCTCGAGAAATAACAAATAGAAAAATGATGGAAGAACGTATCCGCAGTCATGCGGATACGTTTCTCTTAGCTAGTCTTGATGATATGGTGATTGCTTATATCCTAGGAATAGATCTTGCTAATTCCTCACTAAGTAGATGGATAGAAGAGGTGGCAAATGTTGAACTTATCAGTGATAGAAATTTTGTGATTGCTGGTTTATCTGTTCGTCCGGATTATCAGAGGCAAGGATTTGGAACCTTGTTGCTAGCAGCCTTCAAACAAGTTGTTCTTCAACAAAATAGTCCCGGTATTTATCTTCTTTGTGAGGATGAATTGCTGGCCTATTTTGAAATGAATGGATTTGTGGAACAAGGGATTATAGAAGGAGAAAGGAGCAGTGAATTTGCCTTTCTCATGCGTTGGCAGAATCCCTATTATCAGGAGGAACTATGATTATTCGACAAGCTAGACTTAGTGATTTAGACCGTATTTTAGAGATTGAATTAGAGAATTTCTCAATTGAAGAAGCCATACCTCGATCTGTTTTTGAAGCTCACTTAAAAGAGATTAAGACTAGTTTTTTAGTGGCTGAAAAAGATGGAGAGATACTCGGTTATATTGAAGGACCAGTAGTCCCTCATCGCTATTTGCAGGACCAATCCTTTACAGAAGAAATAGAAGATCACAGTCATCAAGAAGGTGGGTATATATCTGTGACATGTCTGTCTGTTGCAAAGAAAGCTCAATCCTTGGGGCTGGGAAGAAAACTCTTAACTGCCTTAAAGAAAGTGGCTCTCAAGCATGAACGTGAGGGAATTAATCTGACTTGCCATGACTACCTGATTGATTACTATGAGAAGCATGGTTTTGTCAATGAAGGCAAGTCTAAATCCCAATTTGCGGGAGAAGAATGGTATAATATGGTCTGGGAAAATAGGAATTAGCGACTAGAAAGGCTTCCAAGGTTGCTTTTCTCTGGTTTTTAAGATATAATATTAAGGATTATCAACAAGGAGGTAAATACCTTTGAGCGAAAATTCAAATGAAGAAAAGTTGAGCTTTAAAGATCAGATCTTGCGAGACTTAGAACGATTAAAGAAAGAGGAAAGTTTAACAGAACAAACAGATGACCTCTTTTCAAATTTGATGAACTCTTCTGATACAAAAACAGAAGAACGAGTAATAACTCCAGAAGAAGAGCTGATTGCTAATTCTGTTTCAACCGTTGAACAATTGATTGAGAATGCACCTGCTGTTCCTCCTCGTCCAGATCTTAAAGAGGAAGTTGCAGAGGAAGCTGTGGAAGAAGCATCAGTTGACTTATCTCAATCAATCTCAGATAAAGATGAAATTAATTCAATACCGACTAAGGTTTCAGTTTCCTACCGTACTCATGAAAAATCACATGAAGATAAAGGAACTGTAGGTTTTGCCACTAATCAGGAAGAATTAACAACTGGAAATGCTAATCAGAAAAATACTGAGGTAGATGAACTTCCTAAAAGAAGTCGTAGGGAGTCTGCGAAACCAGCCAAGAAAAAGAAAAAATCCCGCTTGAAAGGATTTTTAGTCACAGTATTGGTATTGCTGATTCTACTTGGTGCTGGTGGTTTCTTTGGACTTCGTTATGCTGAATCAGCCTTGCAACCAGTGGATCCAAGTTCTAAACAATATATGACTGTTCAGATTCCAGATGGATCTAATGCTCAAGAAATTGGTTCAACGTTAGAAAAATCTGGTGTCATTAAAAACGGTTTAGTCTTTACACTTTATGTTAAGTATAAAAACTATAATGAATTAAAATCTGGTTATTATAATCTTCAAAAGAGTATGAGCGTTGAAGATGTCATTAAAGAGTTGCAAAAAGGTGGGACACCTGAACCTCAAGAGGTTACACTTGCAAGCTTGACTATTCCAGAGGGATATACTTTAGAGCAAATTGCTCAAACTGTTGGCCAACTTCAAGGTAACTTTAAGGAAGCTTTGACAGCGGAAGCATTTTTGGCTAAAGTTCAAGATGAGAACTTTATTGCTCAAGAGGTAACCAAATATCCAAATCTTCTTGAAAGCTTACCTACAAAAGATAGTGGTGTTCGTTACCGTTTAGAAGGTTATCTTTTCCCTGCAACTTATACGATTAAAGAAAACACAACTGTTGAAAGTTTAATTGATGAAATGCTAGCTGCTATGGATAAAAATCTATCTAGTCACTATGCTACAATCAAAGAAAAGAACTTAACAGTAAATGAGCTCTTAACAATTGCCTCTCTTGTTGAGAAAGAAGGAGCAAAAACAGAGGATCGCAAGCTGATTGCTGGTGTATTTTATAATCGTTTGAACCTGGGTATGCCACTTCAAAGTAATATCGCTATCCTTTACGCAGAAGGTAAACTTGGTCAAAATATCAGTCTTGCTGATGATGCAGCTATTGATACTTCTATCGATTCACCGTACAATGATTATACAAAAGTAGGTCTTATGCCTGGGCCAGTTGATAGCCCTAGCTTGGATGCTATCGAATCAAGTATCAATCAGACAAAGAGTGACTATCTCTACTTTGTAGCCAATGTTCAAGATGGTAAAGTTTACTATGCAACAACGTTGGAAGAACATGATCGTAATGTTCAAGAACATATCAATAGTAAACTAAACCAATCAAATAGCACAAACTAAAATTATGTGGTTTTCCACATAATTTTGCTTTAAAGCATATATTTATTAATTCAATTAAAAGAAAGTTGAGAAAAATGGTAGAAAAAACTTATCCAATGACCTTGGAAGAAAAGGAAAAACTTGAAAAAGAATTAGAAGAATTGAAACTAGTACGTCGTCCAGAAGTTGTAGAACGTATCAAGATTGCTCGTTCATATGGTGATTTGTCAGAAAACAGTGAGTATGAAGCAGCTAAGGACGAGCAAGCCTTCGTTGAGGGACAAATCTCAAGTCTAGAGACTAAGATTCGTTACGCAGAAATCGTTAACAGCGATGCTGTTGCAAAAAATGAAGTTGCTATCGGAAAAACTGTAACAATCCAAGAAGTTGGAGAAGACGAAAAGGAAGTATACATTATCGTTGGTTCGGCTGGAGCAGATGCCTTTGCAGGAAAAGTATCAAATGAAAGCCCAATTGGTCAAGCATTGATTGGTAAGAAAAAAGGTGATGTTGTTACAATCGAAACACCTGCTGGAAGCTATGATGTTAAAATCTTAAAAGTTGAAAAAACCGTTTAATAGGAAAAAGGAAGGAGTAGATTTAGGGAAAGCGTTTCCTATTACTCCTTTTCTTAATTCTAAAAAATAAGGAGACTATATGAATTCAGAAAAAAAGCACAAAAAGAAAAGTAAAATGGAGCGTGGCTTAACCAATCGCCATGTTCAGGTTATGGCCATTGCCGGAACGATTGGTACGGGATTATTTCTTGGAGCTGGTCGGTCTATCAGTTTAACTGGACCTTCGATTGTCTTGGTCTATATGATTACAGGTGGCTTCATGTATCTCATGATGCGTGCTATCGGGGAAATGTTGTACCAGGATCCAGAGCAACACACCTTTATCAATTTTATTACTCGTTATCTAGGTAAGGGATGGGGCTATTTCTCGGTTTGGTCTTATTGGTTATCAGTAGTCTTTATTGGTATGGCAGAGATTACAGCTATTGCTCACTATGTTCAGTTTTGGTTTCCCTCTTGGCCATCTTGGTTGATTCAGGTTGTATTCCTAACAATTTTGGGCTTGGTCAATCTGATTGCTGTTAAAATCTTTGGTGAGGTAGAATTTTGGTTTGCCATGATTAAAATTGTGGCTATTCTCGCCATGATCGCGACAGGGATTTTTCTAGTCTTGACTGGCTTTGAAACTCCATATGGTTCAGCAAGTCTCGCCAATATTAGTGAGCAGTTCTCCCTTTTCCCAAATGGAGGGATGAACTTTGTCATGGCCTTTCAAATGGTTTTCTTTGCTTACTTGATGATTGAGTTTATCGGTGTTACAACATCTGAAACTAAGGATCCTAGAAAAGTCTTGCCTAAGGCTGTTAAGGAAATTCCCTTGCGAATTATCTTTTTCTATGGTGGGGCTCTCTTAGCCATCATGTCTATTATTCCTTGGCGTGAGCTTTCTGCGACAGATTCACCATTTGTAACGGTATTTGAACTTGTTGGTCTTAAGTGGGCGGCGGCCTTGATTAACTTTGTTGTCTTGACTTCCGCTGCGTCAGCCTTGAATTCAACTCTTTACTCAACAGGTCGTCACTTGTACCAAATTGCCCATGATTCACCAAATCGTTTCTTAAAAGCTATTAAGGCAGATACACTTTCACGCCACAACGTTCCTCAGAATGCTATCATTGCTTCTGCTGTCTTGATTGGTTTTGCAGCCTTCATCAATGTACTTCCTGGCGTATCAGATGCCTTTGCTTTGATTACAGCATCTTCATCAGGTGTTTATATCGCCATCTACATCTTGATCATGGTAGCTCATCTCAAGTATCGCAAGTCTAAAGACTTTATGGTAGATGGCTATCTCATGCCTCAATATCGCTTGCTAAATCCTCTGACCATGCTCTTCTTTATCTTTGTATTTGGAACGCTCTTCTTACAAGAATCAACCGTAATGGGAGCTAGAGGTTCAGCTATCTGGATTATCGCTTTTGGTATTTATAGCCAATGGAAATTTAGAAAATAAGTCATAAGCTCATCAACTCAGGTTGGTGAGTTTTTTAGTTTGACAGTCTATCTAAATATGGTTATAATCATGCTATAAGTGTATTTAGGAGGTTTTATGCAGGTAAGATTGGAAAATACAGAGTCTCAGAAATCGCAAATAATAGGAGACTTGATTCGCTCTTATAATCGTTCCAAAAGAGAAGCTGCTGAAAGCGAGCCACTTAATATTTATGTCGAAGATGATAGCGGTGAACTCATGGCTGGTTTAGTAGGAGAGACTTTTGGAAACTGGCTAGAAATCGAATATTTGTTTGTAAAAGAAGACATACGAGGACAAGGAATTGGCTCCCAACTATTGCAGCAAGCAGAAAGTGAAGCTAAGAAGAGAAACTGTCGCTTTGCTTTTGTAAATACTTATCAGTTTCAAGCGCCTGCCTTTTATCAGAAGTATGGCTACAAGGAAGTTTTTACTTTGAAAGACTATCCCTATACTGGACAAAGGCACTATTATCAAAAAGATTTGTAAACAGACATTGGACGCTTAAAGAGATCGTTCACATAATGATGGAGGTAGGTTGATGGATATCATACTGGATATGGGTAATGTTCTACTGGAATGGAACAAGGATAAGATTTTGAAAGCTGTAGCTAAAACTCAGAAAGATTATCTAATTTTAGACAAGGCTATTTTCCAGTCGGGGCTCTGGGAAAGATTGGACTTAGGGACTTTGACTCGAGAAGAATTGGTTGATAAGGTTCTTTCCCTATTAGGAGATTGCTATCAGAAAAAGGTTGAAGAAGTCATTTGGAACTGGCCTGCCTATATCGATATTTACACGGAAGTCTTTCCGCTTCTTGCACGTTTAAAGGAAAATGGCCATCGTATTTTTGTCCTATCTAATACCTCACCAGTTTTTTATGAATTATTGAAAAATCAACTAGCACCTCTAGCAAAGATTTTAGATGGGTTTGTTCTTTCTTGTGATATTAAGGTCATCAAACCTGATCGAAAAATGTTTGAGGAAATCCTCAGTAAATATGAGTTGGATCCAGCAAATTGTGTCTTTCTTGATGATTTAGCAGATAACACTAAGATGGCTGAAAGCCTAGGAATCAAAGCCTATCAAGTAAAACAAAGAAGTGACCTTGTAGATATTTTGAAAAAATTTGAATAAGCAGAGAACTCTCTATCATGTAAGTGGTAGAGTTTTTTGTTAAAAAAATCGCACAAAATGACAGATATATATTGCATAATGTAAAATATATGATATAATAATGTTGAAAAAAGAAGCGCGACTTTTAAAATTAAGGCGGAGGTTACAAGTGGCTAAGAATTTAAAATTAAAACTAGCTCGAGTAGAGCTTGATATGACACAAGGTGACTTGGCAGAAGCTGTCGGGGTTACGCGCCAGACTATCGGCTTGATAGAAGCTGGAAAGTACAATCCCTCGCTTTCGCTTTGCCAGTCTATTTGCAGATGCTTAGGGAAAACTTTAGACCAATTATTTTGGGAGGAAGAAGATGAAAAATAGATTTTATTATTACCAATTATTAGACGAAAGAGAAGAGCAACAACTTCATAAAGCTGGTGCAGAGAGTTTTTATATTTCTATCGGATTGTTGTTTCTAGCTTATTTCATAGCAGTGTTAGCACCAAGCCTTTTTAATCCTAGCATGCTTCTCGCTATTATTATCATAGGGAATTTTTACTTTATCAATCGTGCTAGAAGTCTAGGTGTGACTTACTATAGTCGTTTTCATTTTACAATTTTAGGTTGCCTATTATTAACTCTAGTGATTACAGCTACCTTGATGCTACAGAACTATCAGTTCAATATCGAAATTTATCAGCACAACCCTCTACATCTTAAATACATTTTTGCTTGGGTATTTACTTATGTCTTTTATCTCCCTTGGGTATTTATTGGAAACTTAGGTTTGAAAAGTTATGGTGAATGGGCTCAGAAGAAGTATGAAAAAGATATGGATAAGCTCGAGAGCATGGAATAGCTTGTTAGCTTTTTATCAATATCGAGAAAATGTGTTATAATAGTACTAGTTTATGAGAAAAGAAGAAACATTTTCATCTTTTTACAAATAGGGAAGAAGGACAGTATATGTACCCAGATGATAGTTTAACTTTGCACACTGATTTGTATCAAATTAACATGATGCAAGTTTACTTCGACCAAGGCATTCATAATAAGAAAGCAGTTTTTGAAGTTTATTTCCGCCAACAACCTTTCAAAAACGGTTATGCTGTATTTGCAGGTTTGGAACGAATTGTGAACTACTTAGAAAACCTGCGCTTTTCTGAGAGCGATATTGCTTATTTGGAATCACTTGGTTATCATGGCGCCTTCTTGGAATATCTCCGTAATCTCAAGTTGGAATTGACTGTACGTTCTGCTCAAGAAGGGGACTTGGTATTTGCCAATGAACCGATTGTTCAAGTGGAAGGTCCTTTGGCTCAGTGTCAATTGGTTGAAACAGCTCTCTTGAACATCGTCAACTTTCAAACCTTGATTGCGACTAAGGCGGCTCGTATTCGTTCAGTCATTGATGATGAACCTTTGATGGAATTCGGAACACGTCGTGCGCAAGAAATGGATGCGGCTATCTGGGGGACTCGTGCGGCTGTTATTGGTGGTGCCAATGGAACTAGTAATGTACGTGCAGGTAAGCTCTTTGGTATTCCGGTTTTAGGAACTCATGCTCATGCTTTAGTTCAAGTTTATGGAAATGACTATCAGGCTTTCAAGGCTTATGCCTCAACGCACAAAAATTGTGTCTTTCTAGTAGATACCTACGATACTCTTCGCATCGGTGTTCCAGCAGCGATTCAGGTTGCGCGTGAACTTGGTGACAAGATTAATTTCCTTGGTGTCCGCATTGACTCTGGAGATATTGCCTATATTTCTAAAAAAGTTCGTCAACAACTGGATGAAGCAGGATTTACGGATGCTAAGATCTATGCATCCAATGATCTTGATGAAAATACCATCCTTAATCTCAAGATGCAAAAAGCTAAGATTGACGTCTGGGGTGTAGGTACTAAACTCATCACTGCTTATGACCAACCAGCACTTGGAGCAGTTTACAAGGTTGTTGCTATTGAAGACGAGAATGGTCATATGCGCAATACCATTAAACTTTCAAACAATGCTGAGAAAGTTTCAACACCAGGTAAGAAACAAGTTTGGCGCATCACCAGTCGTGAAAAAGGCAAATCAGAAGGCGATTACATTACCTATGATGGTGTCGATGTTGCTAGCATGACTGAAATCAAGATGTTCCATCCAACCTATACTTATATCAAGAAAACTGTCCGTAATTTTGATGCTGTTCCTCTCTTGGTAGACATTTTCAAGGAAGGTAAGCTAGTTTATGACTTACCAAGTCTGCCTGAAATTCAAGCCTATGCTCGTAAGGAATTTGATAAGCTCTGGGATGAATACAAACGCGTACTGAACCCACAACATTATCCTGTGGACTTGGCTCGTGACGTATGGCAAGACAAGATGGACTTGATTGATAAGATGCGTAAGGAAGCTCTAGGCGAAGGAGAAGAAGAATGAGTTTGCAAGAAACCATTATCCAGCAACTAGGTGTAAAACCAGTGATTGACGCCCAGGAAGAAATCCGTCGTTCGATTGACTTTTTAAAACGATATTTAAAGAAGCATCCCTTCTTAAAAACTTTTGTGTTAGGCATTTCTGGAGGTCAAGACTCGACCTTAGCAGGACGCTTGGCTCAACTAGCCATGGAAGAAATGCGAGCAGAAACAGGTGATGATAGCTATAAATTTATAGCAGTTCGTTTGCCTTATGGAGTACAAGCTGATGAAGCAGATGCCCAAAAAGCCCTAGCTTTTATCCAGCCAGATGTGAGCTTAGTAGTGAATATCAAGGAATCTGCTGATGCTATGACAGTAGCAGTCGAAGCAACAGGAAGTGTAGTTTCCGATTTTAACAAAGGAAATATCAAGGCTCGTAGCCGTATGATTGCCCAATATGCCCTTGCAGGTGCTCATAGCGGAGCTGTTATCGGGACAGACCATGCTGCGGAAAATATCACAGGTTTCTTTACCAAGTTTGGTGACGGTGGTGCAGATATTCTCCCACTCTATCGCCTCAATAAACGCCAAGGAAAACAACTCTTGAAAGAACTTGGAGCTGATCCAGCCCTCTATGAAAAAGTTCCAACAGCAGACTTAGAAGAAGAAAAACCAGGTATTGCAGACGAAGTAGCCTTGGGAGTTACTTACAATGAAATTGATGATTATCTCGAAGGTAAACAAGTAAGCCCAGAAGCCCAAGCAACCATTGAAAAATGGTGGTACAAAGGCCAACACAAACGCCATCTACCAATCACAGTGTTTGATAAGTTTTGGGAGTAAAAAAGTCCGGGGGACTTTTTTAGCCCGAGCCTGAAAATAGAAAAGCGAGGCAGGTCCGGGGGACTTTTTTAGCCCGAGCCTGAAAATAGAAAAGCGAGGCAGGTCCGGGGGACTTTTTTAGCCCGAGCCTGAAAATACAAAAGCGAAGAAGGTCCGGAGGACCTTTTTCGCTTTATAACTTGAAATAGGAGACTGAGATATGTCAATGCAAGTTTGAAGCCATCCATAAAATAGAAAGAGAGTTACCATTATGAGAGCAGTAGGGACACAAACTATTGAGACAAAACGTTTGATATTAAGGAGATTTGTGGAAACTGATGCTCAAGCCATGTTTGATAATTGGGCTTCACGCTCAGAGAATCTGACCTATGTGACTTGGGATCCTCACCTGAATGTCGAACAGACTCGAAATTCTATTGGCAATTGGGTAAAATCCTATGACAATCCAAATTACTACAAATGGGCTATTTGTCTCAAAGAAAATCCACCCCAGGTCATCGGAGATATTAGTCTTGTCAGTGTGCATGAAGAAAACTCTAGCTGTGAGATCGGATATATCTTAGGGATGGACTACTGGGGACGAGGAATCATGACAGAAGCCTTGAAGGCAATTTTATCATACTGTCTAGATGAGATTGGATTTGAAGAGGTTGATGCTTGCTATGTAAGTCTAAACCCAGCATCAGGGCGTGTTATGGAAAAGGCGGGTATGACTTTTTGGAAGACGATTCCAAATGCAGTTGAACGAAAAGGTTATATTGCTGATAAAATTTATTATCAAATCAAAAAATAAGATGGAAAAGTTTAGCTTTTCCATCTTATTTTTTATAAAATACTTTTTAATCAAAATAAAGCAAATCTTTGCTGGTACTTGTAAAGAGGTCAAAGCCGTCTTTGGTCACAACACCACAGTCTTCAATACGGACACCGACTTTACCAGGGATGTAGATGCCGGGTTCAACTGAGAAGCACATACCCTCTTCGATAACCATGTCGTTTCCTTCCATGATTGAAGGGAATTCGTGTACATCCATACCGATACCATGACCGAGACGATGGTTGAAGTACTCACCGTAGCCAGCTTTTTCGATCACTTCACGAGCTGCGCGGTCTACTTCATGAGCTGTCACACCAGGTTTGATAAAGTCAAGGGCAGCTTGTTGGGCTTCAAGAGTCAAGTTGTAAATATCTTTCTTGAATTGATCAGGTTTACCGACAGCGACTGTACGAGTCATATCTGATGCATAACCATTGACCATTACACCGAGATCAAAGAGGAGAAGGGCGTTATTTTCAACCTTGTTGGCCCCAGGAATACCGTGTGGATTTGCAGCGTTATCACCTGTCAAAACCATAGTATCAAAACTCATTTCATAGCCTTCGCGTTTCATGGCAAAATCAATCTGTGCAATGATATTTGTTTCAGTATTGTCAAGAGAGATATTGTCAAAACCGACTTTGACAGACTTGTCTGCATAGACACCTGCTACCATCATCTTTTGCACTTCGTCAGCTGACTTAATCAAGCGCATACGCTGGATTAGTGGAGTTAAGTTTTCAAATTCCGCAGTTTCAAAGACAGATTTTAAACCGTGGTATTTAGTCAAGATGAGGTTATCAAACTCAACTGCAACACGTTTGAAATCAAGATGTGGCAAGGCGTTTTGGATTTTCTTCCAAGGGTTTTCAGAGTCCACATAACCAACAACTGGGAATGAGACAGTGCTGCTTGCACGCTCAACCTCAAGGGCTGGAACGAAGAGAAGTGGTTCTTGATTTCCAAGGACAAAGAGGAACATTTGGCGTTCGTGTGGATCACTGTAAAAGCCAGTGAGGTAATTAATTGTGACGGGGTCAGATACGACAGCGACGTCTAGCTTTTCTGATTCAAGATAAGTTAAGATTTGTTGTAATTTAGACATATGCTACCTTCTTTCTACCCCTCTATTTTTGCAAAAATTAGTAGAAAATGCAAGGGAGAAGGGGAAATGAAGGTAAAAAAAATTCCAACAGCTAATAGCATGTTGGAATAGAAAGATTAGTTGAATTCTGCCTTGCTTTTCACATCGCTGTATTCTTCAGCTACTTCTTGGCTGAGGATATCTTCATAAGCTGGAAGGACAATGCTCTGACCATATTTTTTCTTGAGTGCAGTAGTGACCAAGCGATAGGCTAGATTTGCATTACGGGATAAAATAGGTCCGTGGAAATAAGAACCGAAAACATTTTTATAGTGAACGCCTTCACCGATTTTTTCTTCGTTGTTTCCATTTCCGTAAACGACCTGACCGAGTGGTTTTTGGTCATCTGAGAGGAAGGTACGGCCTTGGTGGTTCTCAAAACCATAGTAGATTTCATCAAATTCTTCGTTATGAATTTTAATATCACCGATAAAGCGGTTGTTAGTTTGATTGAGAGTGTAGTGTCCCATGACACCTAGGCCTTCGATACGTCTTCCAGAAGCTTCGATATAGTATTGACCCAATAGTTGGAAGCCACCGCAGATAGCAAGGACAACACCATCATTTTGGATAAAGTTATCGATACTTTCTTTTTTAGCAGGTAAATCACCAGCAATGATACTTTGTTCAAAGTCTTGGCCACCACCGAAAAAGGCGATATCGTAATGATTTTCATCGAAATCATCATGAAGTGAAACGATGTCAACTGTTACATGGGCACCAAGCTTTTCAGCTACGTACTTAAGCATAAGAATATTCCCATTATCTCCGTAGGTGTTCATGAGGTTACCATAGAGGTGGGCGATATTTAGCTGGTAAGGATAGTTGCCGTCTTTTGAGGAAAGTGAAGTATAAACCATTAGTTCATCTCCTTTCTAACAAGCTGACGATTGGATAGTAATTCTCGGAATTCCAGCATGGCCGTATAAGTCGCAAGGATATAAGCATGCTTGCAGTCTTGAGCTTCAATCGTTTTAAGAACTTGTTCCAGACTGCTTGTTTCAGTGATTTTATCAGCTGGATAACCAGTTACTCGAAGACGACGAGCAATTTCAGAATGACGAACGCCACCGGCGTTGATTTCTGGGATATCCATCTCAGTAATTTGTTCAAAATCAGCATCCCAAATCCAGCTGGTATCAATTCCGTCTGCATAGTTGGCATTTAGGAGAACAGAAAGGCTAAACGGATAAGGAGCTAATTTTATCATCTCAATAGCTTGGGTAGCACCAACAGGATTCTTGATGAGAACCAGCGTGCACTCCTTATCACCGATATGGAAGGTCTCCTGGCGACCGAATACAGCGCGACTCTTGTCAAATCCTTGCTTAATCAGTTGAGAATCCGCTCCAAGGTAACGAGCAATAGCGACTGCAGCGAGAGCATTATAGATATTATAAAGCCCACCGATTTGGATACCGTATTCCTGACCATCGATAACAAAGCGGGAACGATTGTTGGTCAGCTCAACCAATTCTGTCAGACGATAGTCTAAGTCAAGACGTTTACATCCACAGTTTTCGCAGATATATGCTCCTAAGTTGGCATAAGTATTAAGCTCATATTTCAAAATACTTTGACAGTCTGGGCAGAGAATACCTTCAGTATTGTAGTGAGCAAGTTTTGCTGGACCTTTTTCCAAATCAAAACCAAAATACTGAACAGGATTTGGAATTGCAGGCTTGTAGAAAAGTGGACTGTCACCGTTAAGGAGGACAGTAGCAGTAGGAACTTTTCGAATAGCGTCCAAAATCATGTTGTAGGTCGTATAAATCTCTCCGTAGCGGTCCATTTGGTCACGGAAGATATTGGTAATGACAAAAAGACTTGGTTGGATGTAGTCACAGATGTGTGAGAGACTAGCTTCATCGATTTCAAGCACTGCAACATTTTTTCCAATTTTTGACGATTTTGCAGTCAAGAAAGTCGTTGTAATCCCTGTTATCATGTTGGCACCACTTGGATTAGTTAAAACTTGACCATAAATTTCCTTTAGGATACCGACAGTGAGAGCGGTTGTCAAGGTTTTCCCATTGGTACCAGTTACCACTACAATTTCGTAGTTCTTTGCTAAATGTTGTAAAATATCTTTATCAAATTGAAGGGCGAGTTTTCCAGGAAGCGTACTTCCACGGCCAAGACGGCTCAAAATAAAGTGAGAAGAACGCCCAGCAAGAAGGCCCAAAGTAGTTTTAAATTTCATGTTTCTATTATATCATAAAAGACGGAAAAGATAGAATTGAGATTTTGGATAAGAAAAAACAACCCTAGGAGGGTTGTTTTTCATAAGTTTATCTTAGCTTAAATCGCAAACAAGTCATTCAAGTTTTCAGCCAAGGTTGGGTGAGTGAAGATTTGTTTTGTGAAGTAAGTGTATGGAATCTTGTTGTCCATAGCAACAGTGATGATGTTGATGATTTCTTGTGAACCTTCTGAGAAGATAGTTGCACCGAGAATTTCTTTGGTTTCTGTATTGACAACTGCTTTGAAGGCACCACGAAGATCTCCATTTACATGGCCACGAGGCATAGCAGCAACAGGGATTTCCTTAACAGCGTATGGAAGTTTCAAATCAGCTGCTTGGCTTTCAGTTAAACCAACTTGTGAAAGTGCAGGAGTGATGAAGAGGGTGTTTGGTACATTGAGACGATCCTCAAGTGTGTAGCTACCATCACCAGCAAGATAGCTGTAGACAACACGGAAGTCATCTAGAGAAATGTAGGTGAATTGAAGTCCACCGTTGACATCTCCAACTGCAAAGACACCTGGAACGTTTGTTTGGCAGTGTTTGTCGACTTTGATAGCGCCACGTTCAGTTAGTTCGATATCTGTATTTTCAAGATGAAGTGGTTCTACATTTGGCTTACGACCAGTTGCGTAGAGAAGCGCGTCGAAACGGTATGTTTCATTCTCGGTCACGACAAGCACTTGGTCACCGTCGTTTTTGATTTCTGTAGTGCGGACATTTTGAAGGAGTTCAATTCCATCTTCTTCCAAGTATTGTTTGGCAAGAGCAGCGATAGAAGGTTCTGCGCGTGGTAGGAAAGTATCCAAAGCATCTAGGACTGTAACCTTGCTTCCAAGTTTGTTGTAGAGACTGGCAAATTCAAGGCCGATATTTCCTCCACCAAGTACACCAAGTTTTTCTGGTAATTGTTCTAAGTTTTGGATACCTGTTGAGTCAAAGACGTTCTTGCTTATAGCAAGGCCTGGAATTGGCAATACGTTTGAAATAGCACCAGTGTTGATAACGATTGTTTCAGCAGTCAGTTCTTGTTTTTCATCTCCAGCTTGAATTTCAATAACCTTGTTTGAGACAAAGTGTGCTTCAGCATCAAAGATATCTACACCTGTACCAGCTACAGTAGCATAATTTTTTCCATTGAGGCGTGTAGTAACCGTATTTTTAGTAGCCATGACCTGATCAAATGAAAGGTTCTTTTCAGCTGCAACTAGCAAAGTTTTTGTTGGGATACAACCGATGTTGATACAAGTTCCACCGTACATAGCTTTGCTACGTTCGATAAGGGCAACTTTTTTACCAGCTGAGGCTAGTTTCCCAGCAAGCGTCTTACCAGCCTTACCAAATCCAATGACAATTAAATCGTATGTTAACATTTTTAAATCCTCCTGTTTGATTTTCATTCTAGCACAAGAAAAAAACTTTTGCACAAATCTGCTACGGGAAAAAATATCCAAACAAAATAGTCTCGAGAATGCTTTTGGGAATTGAGCTCATAAGATAGAAAAATCGTTTACATGATTTAATCAGGTGGTTAGACTATCTTTTGCCCCGGTCTTGTGTTATACTAGATAAGTTGCAAAAAAGCAGTACTTTTCTTTAGTGGAAAAGAAGCAACACGGTCTTTCATAAAAGGTATGAAAGTACGTCATGACAAGAAAAGTATAAACTAAGCGCTATAGGATGGCTTCGCACCATCTTTAGAAAGAAGAATAACGTGAAATTTAATGAATTTAATCTTTCTGCGGATTTGTTAGCAGAAATCGAAAAAGCAGGATTTGTAGAAGCAAGTCCGATTCAAGAGCAAACCATTCCTTTGGCTCTTGAAGGGAAAGATGTTATCGGACAAGCTCAAACCGGTACAGGGAAAACTGCAGCCTTTGGCTTGCCAACCCTTGAAAAAATTCGTACAGAAGAAGGAACCATTCAAGCTTTGGTCATTGCACCAACCCGTGAACTAGCTGTACAAAGTCAGGAAGAACTCTTCCGCTTTGGTCGAAGCAAGGGTGTAAAAGTCCGTTCTGTTTATGGTGGTTCAAGTATCGAAAAACAAATCAAGGCACTTAAATCAGGAGCTCATATCGTAGTTGGAACGCCTGGTCGTCTTCTAGACTTGATCAAACGCAAGGCCTTGAAACTACAGGACATTGAAACTCTTATCCTTGACGAAGCAGATGAAATGCTTAACATGGGCTTCCTTGAGGATATTGAAGCCATCATCTCTCGTGTCCCAGAAAATCGTCAAACCTTACTCTTTTCAGCAACTATGCCAGATGCCATCAAACGTATCGGAGTTCAGTTTATGAAAGAACCTGAGCATGTGAAGATTGCTGCTAAGGAATTAACAACTGAATTGGTTGACCAATACTATATCCGAGTTAAAGAACAAGAAAAATTTGATACCATGACTCGTCTCATGGACGTGGAGCAACCTGAACTTGCGATTGTATTTGGTCGTACCAAACGCCGTGTAGATGAGTTGACTCGTGGTCTGAAGATCCGTGGTTTCCGTGCGGAAGGTATTCATGGAGACCTTGACCAAAACAAACGTCTTCGTGTCCTTCGTGATTTTAAAAATGGGAATCTTGATGTCCTTGTTGCAACAGATGTTGCTGCACGTGGATTGGATATCTCAGGTGTGACCCATGTCTACAACTATGATATTCCTCAAGATCCTGAGAGTTATGTTCACCGTATCGGTCGTACAGGTCGTGCTGGTAAGTCAGGTCAATCCATCACTTTTGTTGCACCAAATGAGATGGGTTATCTCCAAATTATCGAGAACTTGACTAAGAAACGCATGAAAGGCCTCAAGCCTGCAAGTGCAGAAGAAGCCTTCCAAGCTAAGAAACAGGTTGCACTCAAGAAAATTGAACGTGACTTTGCTGATGAAGCTATTCGTGGAAACTTTGATAAATTCGCAAAAGATGCCCGTAAATTGGCAGCCGAATTCAGCCCAGAAGAATTGGCCATGTACATCCTTAGCTTAACGGTTCAGGATCCAGATAGTCTTCCAGAAGTTGAAATTGCACGTGAGAAACCATTACCATTCAAACCATCTGGTGGTGGATTTGGAGCAAAAGGCAAGTCTGGTCGTGGTGGCCGTCGTGGTGACGACCGTCGAGATCGTGATCGCCGTGGCAATGGTCGTCGTGATGATTTCAAAAAAGGCAGTCGCAAGAACGACCGCTTTGAGAAGGAAAAACGTTACCGTAAGGATAATAAAAATCCACGTAATACTTCAAGCGAGAAGAAGACAGGCTTTGTGATTCGTAACAAAGGAGATAAATAACAAAAAAAGCGGTTCACTGTGGTGGATCGCTTTTATATATAAGGAGACCAAAAGTCAAGAAAATAATCATACGAGAAGTTTGTATTTATAAATTTGTTATCTTGTAATATTATCTTATCAAAAATGTAGGAAGCTGTCAATAAGAAAATAATAAAAAATAGGTAAAATTTTCGAATACACTTGAATTGCAATTCAATAAACAATTTTCAGATAATTGTTGAAGTAGTCAGAATTTTGTGATATAATGAAAGCGATTATATGCGAGGTAAAAAATGGTACATTTATTAGAAAAAACAAGAAAAATTACATCGATCCTAAAGCGTTCTGAGGAGAAATTACAAGATGATCTTCCCTACAACGCAATCACGCGTCAATTGGCTGATATCATTGATTGCAATGCCTGCATTTTGAATAGTAAAGGACGCCTCTTGGGATACTTTATGCGCTACAAGACCAATAATGACCGTGTAGAGCAATTTTTCCAATCAAAAATTTTCCCTGATGAATATATTCAAGCAGCAAACATGATTTATGATACGGAGTATAACCTTCCAGTTGAACATGATTTGACTATTTTTCCGACTGAAAGTCGTTCAGATTTTCCAGATGGTTTGACAACAATTGCTCCAATCCATGTCTCTGGTATTCGCTTGGGTTCTTTGATTATTTGGCGTAATGATAAAAAGTTTGAAGAAGATGATTTGATTCTTGTTGAGATTGCCAGTACAGTAGTAGGAATTCAACTCTTGAACTTCCAACGCGAGGAAGATGAGAAAAATATTCGTCGTCGTACAGCTGTCACTATGGCGGTTAACACTCTTTCATACTCTGAATTGCGAGCAGTATCAGCTATTTTAGGAGAACTAAATGGTAATGAAGGTCAATTGACAGCTTCTATCATTGCAGATCGTATCGGTATTACACGTTCGGTGATTGTCAATGCACTGCGTAAACTCGAATCAGCAGGGATTATTGAAAGTCGTTCTCTTGGTATGAAAGGAACTTATCTCAAAGTTCTAATCCCAGATATTTTTGAAGAAGTGAAAAAGAGGGACTATTAATGGCTAAGGCACTAATTTCTATTGATTATACAGAAGATTTTGTAGCGGATCATGGGAAACTGACTGCGGGTGTTCCAGCTCAAGCAATATCTGATGATATATATGGGGTGACCCAAAAGGCTTTTGAACGTGGAGATTATATCTTTTTTACAATCGATGCCCATGAAGAAAATGATGTTTTTCATCCTGAAAGTAAACTCTTCCCGCCACATAACATTATTGGGACTAGTGGACGAAATTTGTATGGCAAGTTAGCCGACTTCTATCAGGAGCATGCTGATGAAAGTCGTGTTTTCTGGATGGACAAGCGTCACTATTCAGCTTTTTCTGGCACTGATTTGGATATCCGTCTCAGAGAGCGTAAAGTGGATACTGTCATTTTGACGGGAGTTCTTACAGATATTTGTGTCTTGCATACGGCGATTGATGCTTATAATCTTGGTTATCAGATAGAAGTTGTGAAACCAGCAGTAGCATCCATTTGGCCTGAAAATCATGCCTTTGCACTTGGACATTTTAAGAATACACTTGGTGCAAAATTGGTTGATGAAAATTTGCTTGAAATTACAGAATAATACATTTCAAGATGAAAAAATCTGAAAAAAGTCTTGACATTTTTTTTCAAAGTTGATATACTAGTAAAGTAATCGACGCGGGGATGGCGGAATTGGCAGACGCGCAGGACTAAGGATCCTGTGACCGCTTTAGGTCGTGAGGGTTCAAGTCCCTCTCTCCGCATAGTAGATGAGCTAGCTTCGGCTAGCTTTTTATTTTTCGTAAAAAAGAGCAAATATATTTTTGCTCTTTTTTTCTTATTTCATAAACATTTCATATTTGAATATTATAATGGATTTACAAATATGGAGGTGCTATATGAATCCCACTCAAAGAGCTTGGGCTTACGTCAGCAGAAAACGACTGAGAAGTCTCATATTATTCCTGATTCTATTTGTCTTATTGGCTGGAATATCGGCTTGTTTGACGCTCATGAAGTCAAACAAAACAGTAGAAAATAATCTCTATCGTTCATTGAATACATCTTTTTCTATTAAAAGAATAGAAGCAGATCAGACCTTTCAACTGTCTCAACTAGATGAGCTTAAAAAGATAAAGGGCCTTGAGAAGATTTCACCTGAGTTAGAAACAATAGCCAAGTTAACTGACAAAGAAGTCGTTACTGGAGAACAAAGTATCCAAAGGGATGATTTGACAGAGGCTGAAAAAAATCTTATCAGTTTGATTGCTTTGGAAGATTCTTCCAAGGATGTTTCTTTTACAAGTTCCGCTTTTACCCTTAAAGAAGGAAGACATATCCAAAAAGGGGATCGAAAAAAAATCTTAATCCACGAAGATTTAGCCAAGAAAAACAATCTAAAAGTAGGAGAGAAGATTAGCTTAAACCCTGCTCAAGTAGAAGGAAATAGTGGACAAAGGCTAGATTATGAAATCGTAGGTGTTTTCTCAGGTCAGAAGCAAGAGAAATTTACCGGTCTATCATCAGATTTTAGTGAAAATACGGTCTATACAGACTACGAAAGTAGCCAAACTCTTCTTGGAAATAAGGAAGCTCAAGTTACTGCCGCTCGTCTCTATCTAGAAAATCCAAAAGATATGGATAGTATCATTCAAGAGGTTGAAAAATTATCTCTGGAAAACCAAGGTTACCAAGTGGAAAAGGAAAACAAGGCCTTTGAACAAATCAAGGATTCAGTTTCGACCTTCCAAACCTTCCTACAAATTTTCCTCTATGGCATTATGATTGCTGGTGTAGGAGCTCTGGTCTTGGTCTTGTCCCTTTGGTTACGAGAGCGAGTCTACGAGGTTGGTATTTTATTGGCGCTAGGAAAAGGAAAAATAGCAATCTTTAGCCAATTCTGCCTAGAAGTCATCATAGTTTCATTGGCAGCTATTCTGCCAGCATTAGTGGCTGGGAATGCTATTACTTCCTATCTCTTGAAGACTGTACTAGCAAGTGGCGATCAAGCTGCATTACAAGATACGCTAGCAAAAGCAACTAATCTTTCAACCAGTATCCTATCATTTGGAGAATCTTATGTCTTTCTACTTGTGATTAGCTGCTTGTCAGTTGCACTTTGTTTCCTATTTTTATTTAGAAAATCACCGAAAGAAATTTTATCATCCATCAGTTAATAAAGGAGAAATCATGACTTTACTACAATTACAAGATCTTACTTATCGTTACAAAAACACTGCAGAAGCAGTATTATATAAAATCAATTACGATTTTGAACCAGGCAAGTTTTATAGTATTATTGGAGAATCAGGAGCAGGGAAATCGACACTCTTATCACTATTAGCAGGGCTTGATAGCCCAGTCGAAGGTGCTATTAAGTTTGAGGGAAAAGACATTCGTGAACAAGGTTATTCTTATCACCGTATGCACCATATCTCGCTAGTTTTCCAAAACTATAACTTGATTGATTATCTTTCTCCATTGGAAAATATCCGCTTGGTCAATAAAAAGGCCAGCAAGGATACCCTTCTTGAACTTGGTTTAGATGAAAGTCAGATCAAGCGGAATGTTCTCCAATTATCAGGTGGACAGCAACAACGGGTTGCCATTGCTCGTAGTCTTGTATCTGAGGCGCCAGTAATTTTAGCAGATGAACCAACAGGAAACTTGGATCCTAAGACTGCTGGAGATATTATTGACCTGCTCAAATCTCTCGCTGAGAAAACAGGTAAGTGTGTGATCGTTGTGACCCACAGCAAGGAAGTAGCACAGGCGTCAGATATTACACTTGAATTGAAGGATAAGAAACTGACTGAAATAAGAACAAACAGTAACTAAAACTTTTAAACATATTAAAAACTGAAGTAAATCTAGAAAGGAATCTTATGTTACACAATGCATTTGCCTATGTCACAAGAAAATTTTTCAAGTCGCTTGTGATCTTTCTTATCATTCTCTTGATGGCTAGTTTGAGTTTGGTCGGCTTGTCTATCAAGGGAGCGACAGCCAAGGCTTCTCAAGAAACCTTTAAAAATATCACCAATAGTTTTTCCATGCAAATCAACCGTAGGGTCAACCAAGGAACTCCACGTGGTGCTGGGAATATCAAGGGTGAAGATATCAAAAAAATTACCGAGAATAAGGCCATTGAATCCTACATCAAACGAATTAATGCTATCGGTGATTTGACAGGCTATGAACTGATTGAAACGCCTGAAACCAAGAAAAATCTAACTGGAGATCGAGCTCAACGTTTTGGAAGTAGCTTGATGATAACAGGAGTTAATGATTCGGCTAAAGAAGACAAGTTTGTGTCAGGCTCTTACAAATTGGTCGAAGGAGAACATTTAACAAACGATGACAAATACCAAATTCTCATGCACAAAGACTTGGCTGCTAAACATGGCTGGAAAGTAGGGGATAAGGTCAAACTGAACTCCAATATCTACGATGCAGATAATGAAAAAGGAGCCAACGAAACAGTAGAAGTAACGATCAAAGGACTTTTTGATGGGCACAACAAATCTGCTGTAACCTATTCACAAGAACTTTATGAAAATACAGCAATCACAGATATTCACACAGCAGCCCAACTCTATGGTTATACAGAAGATACAGCTATTTATGGAGATGCTACCTTCTTTGTAGCTGGAGATAAGAACCTAGATACTGTCATGCAAGAAATAGGGTCTATCAACGGCATCAACTGGAAGATGTATAGCTTGATTAAGAGTTCATCTAACTATCCTGCCCTTGAACAATCTATCTCAGGCATGTACAAGATGGCTAATCTACTCTTCTGGGGTAGCTTGAGCTTCTCTGTTCTTCTACTTGCTCTCTTACTGACACTATGGATTAACGCCCGTCGTAAAGAAGTTGGAATTCTCCTTTCAATTGGTCTAAAACAAGCAAGTATTCTAGGACAATTTATCACAGAAGCAGTTATGATTGCAATTCCAGCACTAATTTCAGCTTATTTTCTAGCCAACTACACTGCTCGTGCCATTGGAAATACAGTGCTTGCAAATGTCACATCAGATGTGGCTAAACAGGCAAGTAAGGCAGCCCAAGCCTCTAATCTTGGTGGTGGTGCAGAAGTCGACGGCTTTAGCAAGACACTTTCAAGTCTGGATATTTCCATTCAACCTACTGACTTTGCCATCATCTTTGTACTTGGCTTAGTTCTTGTAGTATTAGTTATGGCACTTGCTTCAAGCAATCTCCTCTTTAAACAACCAAAAGAACTCTTGTTGGATAGTGAATAAAAAACCTGCTACCTATTCTCACTCAAATGAGATATAATATAGGTAGCATTTTTGATAGAAAAGGATTTATATGAAAATTCTAATTGTAGAAGATGAAGACATGATCCGTGAGGGAATTAGTGATTATTTGACGGATTGTGGCTATGAAACCATTCAGGCAGCAGATGGCCTTGAGGCCTTAGAACAATTTTCCAATCACCAAGTTGCCTTGGTTCTCTTAGATATTCAAATGCCGAAACTCAATGGTTTAGAGGTTTTGTCAGAAATCCGTAAAAGCAGCCAAGTTCCGGTCTTGATGTTGACAGCCTTTCAGGATGAGGAGTATAAGATGAGTGCCTTTTCTGCATTAGCAGATGGTTATTTGGAAAAGCCTTTTTCCCTATCTTTGTTAAAAGTACGAGTGGATGCTATTTTCAAACGTTATTATGATGTAAGTCGTATCTTTACCTATAGAGACACCGAGGTAGACTTTGACAGCTATAGCGCCAAAGTAGCTGGTCAAGAAGTTGCAGTGAATGCAAAAGAGCTGGAAATTTTAGACTATCTGGTTAAAAATGAAGGTCGAGCCTTAACACGGTCGCAGATTATCGATGCTGTATGGAAGATGACAGATGAGGTTCCTTTTGACAGAGTGATCGATGTCTATATCAAGGAACTACGGAAAAAATTGGATTTAGACTGTATTTTTACCGTGCGCAATGTTGGTTATAAATTGGAGAGAAAATGAGACGTTCAGGTTTATTTAAAAAGATTTTTGTCTATACCTTCTCGGTATTTTCTACCTTGGTCATTTGTTTGCATTTGGCTATCTATTTCCTTTTTCCTCCGATCTATCTCAGTCATCGTCAGGAAAGTGTTGGGCAGAAGGCCACAGAAATTGCACAATCCCTTCAAGGAAAGGATAGTCAAGCCATTCAGGAAGTTCTTGAACTCTATTCTCAAAGCAGTGATATTAAGGGAGCCATTAAGGGAGAGATGACCCCAGATAAGTTGGAGGTCAATGACAATCTTCCTATTGATAAACAAAGACAAACAGCCTCCTTGGTTATTGAGGAAAGAGAAATTGAGACCAAGGATGGTCAGACTATGACCTTGCAGTTTTTAGCTTCTATGGATTTGCAAAAAGAAGCAGAAGAAATCAGTCTTCAGTTTTTGCCTTATACTTTATTGGCGTCGTTCATCATTTCGCTCCTCATCGCCTTTATCTATGCTAGAACCATTGTGGCTCCTATTTTGGAAATCAAACGAGTGACTCGACGGATGATGGATTTGGATGCAGAGGTGAGGTTGCGCGTGGATTCTAAGGATGAAATTGGCGATCTTAAAGAACAAATCAATAGCCTTTATCAGCATCTCTTAAATGTTATTGCGGATTTGCATGACAAGAACGAGGCCATCCTCCAACTGGAAAAGATGAAGGTTGAGTTTTTGCGAGGAGCTTCTCACGAACTGAAAACACCTCTTGCGAGTCTGAAGATTCTTTTAGAAAATATGCAAGCCAATATTGGGCGCTATAAAGATAGAGACCATTATCTAGGAGTTTCTCTAGGAATTGTAGATGATTTGAGTCACCACGTTCAGCAAATCTTATCCCTTTCTTCAGTGCAAGAATTGCGAGATAAAAAGGAAAAAATCAACCTTCTTGAAATGACAGGTTTTCTCTTAAAGGATTATGATTTATTAGCCAAAGAGAGGGAAATCTCAGTTGTGAATCAACTCACAGACCAACAAACTTATCTAAATCCTTCGGTACTCAAGCTGATTCTTTCCAATCTTATCAGTAATGCTGTGAAACACTCTGTTCAGGGTGGTTATCTAAAAATTGGGACAGAAGATGGCTGGGTTTTCATTGAGAACGCCTGTACACCTGAGGAGCAAGATAAGTTTGAACAATCCTTTACGGTTTCTAGTCGACAAAGTAAGGGAGCTGGCTTGGGACTATTCGTAGTTAAAAGTTTATTGGAAAACGAAGAAATTGACTATCGATTTGAACGCTATGAAGACCACTTAGCCTTTTATATGAACCTACCTAAAGACCTGTAAGATTAGGACTTTGAGGAGGGTTACATATTTTTAGATAGAAGAAATTCAATCTAAACTACAGGAAAAACTAGCTTTTTTTGTCAAAAAGTGATAAAATGAACAATGTAAATGGGATATCCCATAAAAATATACAGGAGGCCTGATAAAATGGCAATCGTTTCAGCAGAAAAATTTGTCCAAGCAGCTCGTGACAATGGTTATGCAGTTGGTGGATTTAACACAAACAACCTTGAGTGGACTCAAGCTATCTTGCGTGCAGCAGAAGCTAAAAAAGCTCCAGTTTTGATCCAAACTTCAATGGGTGCTGCTAAATACATGGGTGGTTACAAAGTTGCTCGCAACTTGATCGCTAACCTTGTAGAATCAATGGGTATCACTGTACCAGTAGCTATCCACCTTGACCACGGTCACTACGAAGATGCACTTGAGTGTATTCAAGTTGGTTATACTTCAGTTATGTTTGATGGTTCACACCTTCCAGTTGAAGAAAACCTTGAAAAAGCTCGTAAAGTTGTAGAATTTGCTCACGCAAATGGTGTATCAGTAGAAGCTGAAGTTGGAACTATCGGTGGTGAAGAAGACGGTATCATCGGTGACGGTGAATTGGCACCAATCGAAGACGCTAAAGCAATGGTTGCTACAGGAATCGACTTCTTGGCTGCAGGTATCGGTAACATCCACGGTCCTTACCCTGCAAACTGGAAAGGTCTTCACCTTGACCACTTGCAAAAATTGACTGAAGCTGTACCAGGATTCCCAATCGTATTGCACGGTGGATCAGGTATTCCTGACGACCAAATCCAAGCAGCTATCAAACTTGGTGTTGCTAAAGTTAACGTTAACACTGAATGCCAAATCGCATTCGCTAACGCAACTCGTAAATTTGCTCGTGACTACGAAGCAAACGAAGCAGAATACGATAAGAAGAAACTCTTCGACCCACGTAAATTCTTGGCTGACGGTGTAAAAGCTATCCAAGCATCAGTTGAAGAACGTATCGACGTATTCGGTTCAGAAGGTAAAGCTTAATCTAGCTGAACAATACAAAATGAAACCCGCCTTTGAAGGTGGGTTTTTTGTTTCTGGATATATACAGATTATACAGGAAAATTCTTAAACTTAAGTTGCTAAAAGAGTCTAATTTTTGTACAATAATGCTATGAAAATACTGAAAAAATCAGCCCTTGTCCTTCTTAGTTTCCTTATCTTGTTTTTAGTAGGGACATTTATCTTTCATCGTATCAGCTTAGAAAAGGAACAAGCCTCTCTAACTCCTATGGGTAAAACTGTTCTCGTTAATGGGCACAAAATCAATGTCTACGTTGAGGGGGATGGTCCAGAGACAATAGTGTTTCTATCTGGTGCTGGAATTGCTTCTCCAATATTGGACTTTAAGAATGTGTCGGATTCCTTATCAAAAAAATATAAGGTAGTCATCATGGAGCGGGCTGGCTATGGTTATAGCGAGGATAGTAATCAATCCAGAGACGTGATGGAAGTTTTGTCTGAGACACGTCAAGCTCTATCACAAGCAAATATATCAGGACCTTTTATCATTCTGTCTCATTCCATGGCTAGTCTCGAAAGTCTGGCTTGGCAGGAAAAGTATCCTGATGAGGTGAAAGCCTTGGTTGGTCTGGATTGGGCGTTACCAGCTAGTTATGAGGATTTAAAGGATAATCAGACCTTGCTTACTGTGGCTTATTGGAGCAGTAAGATTGGCTTATTACGCTATTTTCCTGAGTCCTTTTATATAAAAAATCCAACTCTGACTGAAAGTGAACGACAACAATATAAATTACTGGCTTATAAGCAGTTAATCTCACAAGCCATGCTTCATGAATCCCGTTTGGTAAAGGAAAATGCCAAGAAAGTTCCCTCTAGCATCAATCCGAAAATTCCCACCTTATTACTAGTGTCTAACGGTGAAGGCACGACCTTTAGCCAATCAGAATGGCAGCATTATGCAGAGAGATTTGCTAGTGGTCAGTCTAATGTTCAAGTCATCTATATGGATGCGCCTCACGACCTCTATCATTATCAAAATAATGAACTTGTTTCTCGAATTGAAGAATTTTTAACAGAGTAACTGTGATTTAGAAAGTTATTTTGAACTGATGCCAATAATTGAGAGGTGACATTTTATGAAGAACACTTATATTGTACTTAGACATGCTCATTCAAGATTCTCGAGTGATGATTTTAATAGAACATTGTCGGAAAAAGGATTTTCTTCTCTTGAACAGTTGGAGTTTTTAAATGCTTGTAAAATAGATTACTTTATTTCAAGCCCTTATAAGCGAGCTTTTGAGACCGTTAATAGTTCTCCCATTCGATTTGATAAGATAGTGCTTGATAATCGTCTACGTGAAAGAAAATTATCCTCAAAATTTATTGAAGATTCTGAGTTTGAAGAAACAATTCAATATTTATGGCAAAATCCAGATAAATCTCTCATTGGAGGCGAGTCCAATCGAGAAGCATTAAATAGAATTTTAGATTTATTTGCGGACTTGGAAGAAAGGTATTCAGATAAAACCATTTTACTGAGTTCTCATGGAAATTTGCTAGGAATCTTAATCAATCATTTTGATTCAAGTTTTGATTATAAAAAATGGGAACAGATGACCTTTCCAGATTGCTTTCTAGTGGACAAAGATGAGAGTGTGAAAAGAATTATGCCAGATACTTTTAGGTAATCATTTAGCTCACTCTATGTGATTTTTATTTTCTGTTATTGTAAATAGAATAGAAGGGAAGATAGCCATGATATTCGATCAGTCCTTGCAAGCCTACGTTCATGAAGTAGATAATGTTCTTGTAGCTTGGGAAGAAAGACCAAGTGGAAACTTTGAGATGGAAGCTCAGTTGCTTGCAGCCAATTACCATAAAAATAGATCTCGTATTCTTGCTTTTATACTGCCTCATTTACAAGAATTTTATGGGTATTTCACAGATGAAGAAGCTACTGAAAAATTGGGTAGACCCATCATCGAGCCAGAAAGACAAACCGTTACTTTCTGCGATCAAACTTTTGATGATATTCATATCTTTTCTTTTGACTATCAGGGGCAGGCATTTGAGAGTCTGGAGAATTTTGCCATTGATGGTTAAGGTCTGTTTTCAGTTTTAAAAAGAAGGAGAGAGACTGATGAGTACTGCTGATTTTGTCTTTATTGAGAGTAAAGACCCCATATTCCTAGATTTACAAGCCTTTCGTACTTCTTTGAGAGAAAAATTCCCAGGTATTTTGATTAGAGAAAGGACGAATCCTGAAAAAGCTTACTCGCTTTCTTGGGATTATCAAAGTCCTCAGCTTACCTTGGAAAGTTCTTTGAGTAGCAAGAAAAATGTTTTTGTGATTGATTACTTTGATTCAACGAACAGGTTACAAGATTATGCCTCCTATATCATCTGGCTTCGGAAATGGTTTCCACCTGAAGAGAAAGTTTGCTTTTGTGATGAAGGCTATGAGTATGTGTTTGAACTTCCTAGTGATTTATCCCAAAAGGAGTTTGAAAACTACTTACGAACAAGGTTTGATGAGTGAAGAAGAAGTTCGAAAACGAATAATGATATTGAACAGTTGAAAAGGAGAATCAGATGCTTACTAAAGATGATATGTTAGTTGCTTTGCATGATTCAATTACTGAAGACCAAGAATTTGAGTTAGCAGACGAGATTGTAGATGCCATGGAGGCTTACCCTCAACCCTTTGATTTGGTTGACCCCGTCTTAGACTTTATTTCCAAACATCCAGAAGTAGATTTTGGAGCTCCAGGTGAGTTGGTTCACTTTGTGGAGCGATTTTATCATCAAGGCTATGAGGAATTATTGATGGAGTCAGTTCTAAAAAGTCCAACTGTGCATAACATCTGGATGCTTCATCGATGCTATAATGACAATGATCCAAATCTAGTCCGGCAGATTCAGGCTTTGGTTGGAGAACTGAAGAAGAATAAGACTCTTGATTCACAAGTAAGAAGCATGATTGAAGACTTAACTTGGTAGAGGGAGGTGATGCAGCATCACCTTTTTATCTTTTCTTATGTTGAAAAAGAAGGCAGTTTTTTTGGGTGTTTTAAGGAAACTAATAAACATAATTTTTGATTAAAAGCATCATTTTAAGATAGAAATCTCTAATTTCATAATCTATAAGCAAACGCTTGCATTCCTTTTTTTATTGGATTATAATAGGTTGGTATAAATCCTTCTGTAATATTATTGAGAAGGTGTAGAAAGTAAGGATTTAGAATATTTGTAGTCAAAAATACAATGTTGTTTCTTACGATAAGGAGATAGATATGGCAATGATAGAAGTGCAACATCTTCAGAAAAATTTTGTAAAGACTGTTAAGGAACCGGGATTGAAGGGAGCTTTGCGCTCCTTTATTCATCCTGAAAAGCAGACCTTTGAAGCGGTCAAAGATTTGACCTTTGAGGTGCCAAAGGGGCAGATTTTAGGATTTATCGGAGCAAATGGCGCTGGGAAGTCGACCACCATCAAAATGCTGACAGGAATTTTGAAACCGACATCTGGTTTTTGTCGGATTAACGGCAAGATTCCACAGGACAATCGCCAAGATTATGTCAAGGATATTGGAGTCGTTTTCGGACAACGCACCCAGCTATGGTGGGATTTGGCACTGCAAGAGACCTACACGGTCTTGAAGGAGATTTACGATGTGCCAGACTCGCTTTTCCATAAGCGCATGGACTTTTTGAATGAAGTTTTGGATTTGAAGGAATTTATCAAGGATCCTGTGCGGACTCTTTCACTAGGTCAACGGATGCGGGCGGATATTGCAGCTTCCTTGCTTCACAATCCCAAAGTTCTCTTTTTAGATGAGCCGACCATTGGCTTGGACGTTTCGGTCAAGGATAATATTCGACGTGCTATCACCCAGATCAATCAAGAGGAAGAAACTACTATTCTCTTGACCACTCACGACTTGAGCGACATTGAGCAACTCTGTGATCGGATTTTTATGATTGATAAGGGGCAAGAGATTTTTGATGGAACGGTAAGCCAGCTCAAGGAGACCTTTGGAAAGATGAAGACTCTTTCTTTTGAACTGCTACCAGGTCAAAGTTATCTAGTCTCCCATTATGAAGGCTTGCCTGATATGTCCATTGATAGACAAGGAAATAACCTGACTATTGAATTTGATAGTTCCCGCTACCAATCAGCTGATATTATCAAGCAAACCTTATCTGATTTTGAAGTCCGTGATTTGAAGATGGTAGATACGGATATTGAGGATATTATCCGTCGCTTCTATCGAAAGGAGCTCTAAGATGGTCAAATTGTGGAGACGTTATAAACCCTTTATCAATGCAGGGATTCAGGAGTTGATTACCTATCGAGTCAACTTTATTCTCTATCGGATTGGTGATGTCATGGGGGCTTTTGTGGCCTTTTATCTCTGGAAGGCTGTCTTTGATTCTTCGCAAGAGTCCTTGATTCAAGGCTTTAGTATGGCAGATATCACCCTCTACATCATTATGAGTTTTGTGACCAATCTGTTGACCAAGTCAGATAGCTCTTTTATGATTGGGGAGGAGGTCAAGGATGGCTCCATTATCATGCGCTTGCTGAGACCGGTGCATTTTGCGGCCTCTTATCTTTTCACCGAGCTTGGTTCCAAGTGGTTGATTTTTATCTCTGTTGGACTGCCATTTTTAAGTGTTATTGTTTTGATGAAAATCTTATCTGGGCAAGGTATTGTAGAAGTGCTGGGATTAACTGTCCTTTATCTCTTTAGCTTAACTCTGGCTTATCTGATTAACTTTTTCTTTAATATCTGCTTTGGATTTTCAGCCTTTGTATTTAAAAATTTATGGGGTTCCAATCTACTCAAGACTTCAATAGTGGCCTTTATGTCTGGAAGTTTAATTCCCTTGGCTTTCTTTCCGAAAATCGTTTCAGATATTCTGTCCTTCTTGCCTTTCTCATCCTTAATTTACACTCCGGTCATGATTATTGTTGGGAAATACGATGCCAGTCAGATTCTTCAAGCACTTTTGCTTCAGTTTTTCTGGCTTATAGTGATGGTGGGCTTGTCTCAGTTGATTTGGAAACGAGTCCAGTCATTTATCACCATTCAGGGAGGTTAGGATGAAAAAATATCAACGCATGCATCTGATTTTTATCAGACAATACATCAAGCAAATCATGGAATACAAGGTGGATTTTGTGGTTGGTGTCTTGGGAGTCTTTCTGACTCAAGGGCTGAACCTCTTGTTTCTCAATGTACTCTTTCAACACATCCCCTCGCTAGAAGGTTGGACCTTTCAAGAGATTGCCTTTATCTATGGATTTTCCTTAATTCCAAAGGGATTAGATCATCTCTTTTTTGACAATCTCTGGGCTTTAGGTCAACGACTAGTTCGAAAAGGGGAGTTTGACAAGTATCTGACCCGTCCTATCAATCCTCTCTTTCACATCCTCGTTGAGACGTTTCAGATTGATGCCTTGGGTGAACTTTTGGTCGGTGGCATCTTACTAGCAACAACGGCGACTAGCATTGCTTGGACTCTTCCAAAATTCCTGATTTTTCTAGTTTGTATTCCTTTTGCGACCTTGATTTACACTTCTTTAAAAATCGCGACAGCCAGCATCGCTTTTTGGACCAAGCAGTCAGGTGCCATGATTTACATTTTCTATATGTTTAATGATTTTGCCAAGTACCCGATTTCCATTTACAATTCGCTCCTTCGTTGGTTAATTAGCTTCATCGTGCCTTTTGCTTTTACGGCCTACTATCCTGCCAGCTATTTCTTGCAGGACAAGGATGTCTTCTTTAATATCGGTGGTTTGATTCTGATTTCCCTTGTCTTCTTTGTCATTTCTTTGAAACTATGGGACAAGGGCTTAGATGCCTACGAAAGTGCTGGTTCGTAAGAGCTAAAGTAAGACTAAAACCAAGAAAGGATTTTGTAATGTTTGTTATTGAAGAGGTCAAGAATGAAGCACAAAAAATGGCAGTAGTCACTGAAGTCTTACATGACTTACCAGAATGGTTTGGAATACCAGAAAGCACGCAAGCCTATATCGAAGGAGCCAAGGACTTGCAAGTGTGGGCTGCCTATCAGGAGAGTGATTTGGCTGGATTTGTAAGCTTGGCCTATTCCAGTGAAGATTGTGCAGAGATTGATTGTATCGGTGTAAAAAAAGCTCATCAAGGTAGAGGAATTGGGAGTCAATTACTTGCTACTTTAGAAAATGAAGCACGCAAAAACGTTGATTATTTGCAAGTGAAAACAGTAGCAGAAGGCTCTAATAAGGATTATGATCGAACAAATGCCTTTTATTGCAGACTTGGCTTTAAAAAACTAGAGATTTTTCCGCAACTGTGGGGATCCCAAAATCCTTGTCAGATTTTGATTAAAAAGATAGATTAACAAACCTTGACATCCTTCCTTATAGTGCTATACTATAAGGGGAATCGCCGATTTAGCTCAGTTGGTAGAGCAACGCACTCGTAACGCGTAGGTCACAGGTTCGATCCCTGCAATCGGCAGTGTGAAAGAAGTCCTCTTGGACTTCTTTTTTCTTTTGATAAGATTTTTGACCACATAGTCTATCATGACTACCACATAGGCAAAACCTATTGTTTGCGTTTTTTATTTCTGTTATAGTAGTAATTGTCAAGGGGAGATTAAACTTCCTAACAAAATAGAAAATGAGGTTATATCATGAAAAAAGTAGTAGGTATCGGATTTTTAGTCGTTGCAGCAGCAGTTTTGTATTTTGGTTTAGTTGGATGGCCAAGTTTGGATGTTAACATCTGGGCACTCTTTCCAGTAGGTTTATTCTTATTCTTTACTCTTGAGAATTTGGTTAAAAAAGATTATAAGGCCAGTCTCATGAGCTTAATTATTGCCTTTATCATCGCTAATGCCATTCTTGATATCTTGCCACTTTCAAGTGGTTTGGTTATCGGTGCAGGTGTGCTAGCTTGTGTGGGGATTGGTTTCCTCTTTCCGGAAACTAACAAGAAAGAAGTATAAAACAAAAAAGTCTCGAGCTTTCTCGAGACTTTTGCTTTATTTGCCTGCGTAATATTTTTGAATACCTTTGACAATACCTGCCACCAATCTATTTTGGTAAGCATCGCTACGAATTTGTTGGTTTTCGTTGAAATTGTCAATGTAACCAAGCTCCAATAGAACTGCTGGTTTATCGGTTTCTCGAAGGACAGCAAAGCTACTTTGGAGAAGACCTGCATCCTTAGCACCTGTTTCAGCTAGGAGTGAAGAGTGGATATCTGCAGCTAGGCGATTGCTTTCACTGATACGGTCGGGATGGTTATGCCAGTATGGATTAATCTTAGAAGGATAACCAGCAGCTTCTTCGTAAGAATAGGTCTGAATACCAGAACGGTTAGAAGCAGGGCTGCCACTAGCATTGAAGTGAATACTAATAAAGATATCTGAATCAGTCTTATTAACCATTCTTGAACGTTCAGTGACAAAGTCGACATAGACATCACTATCTCTAGAAGAAAGAACAGTATAACCAAGACTTTGGAGTTCCTTGCGTAGTTTTTGATAAACTTGCATGGTGAGGTCTTTTTCATTCGTGTTATAATAAACAGCACCAGGATCTTTACCGCCGTGTCCTGGGTCTAAGAAAACGGTATATGTGTATTTTCCTTTTTCAAATCCACGACTTACTGGAACTTCACCTATCCATTTTCCATTACTTTGGAACTGATGTGCTTTTCCATCGATTTTACGAGTTCCTGTGACATAGACACCATTTTCATCTACATAGTAACGAGCATTGTAGTAGCTGTCATCAATCCATTCACTCTTAGCCATGTAACCACCTGACTTGAGGTAGTATGAACCAATCCATTCACGCGCTGCATAAGCACCACCTGATTTTAAATAGAACCAGCTATTATAGTTTTTATCAAAAATCCACTCTTTCTCAGCCATGGCACCGCTAGCTTTTAGGTAGTAGTTACCTTGCCATTGGTTACTTGCCATAGTGGCATCTTTATTAAAGTAGTACCAAGTACCACCAATTTTATCCCACTTATTTTTACTTAATTGTCCAGAAGTTTGGGCATAGTACCATTTACCATCTTGTTTGACCCAAGCGCTCTCAGCCATAGCCCCACTATTGGTAAAGATATAACCATCAAAAATGGTGTTGCTGAGCATGATTCCATCTTTGTCAAAGTAGTACCATACACCACCAACTTTTTCCCATTTTTGCTGAGAGATTTTACCAGATGGCTTTGCATAATACCATTTATCTTTGATTTTACCCCAGCCACTATCTACCATAGCCCCGCTACTAGTCAGGATGTATCCATCATAAATCGTATCACTGAGCATGATACCGTTCTTATCGAAGTAGTACCATTTTCCTTGAATTTTTTTCCAGTTAAGAACAGGGGCATTGTTTTCATAGAAACGCCAGTGGTTTTCCTCTAATACCCAACCTTCTTTTTTGACTTCTGGAGCCTTGTCTTCCTCTTTCTTAGCTGGAGTTTCACTTGGATTTGTTGTAGAAGTTGTTGGTACGCTTGAACTTGTTTCAGTAGAAGGAGCAGTTTCCTTGGTTGAAGGGATGCTCTTTTTTTCTTTTTCTGTAGTTGTAGTTTCTTGTGTCGTTTCTGCTGTAGTTTTTACGTTATTTTCTTCAGCCAAAGCAGGGTGTGTTGCGAATCCTAGAAAAGTAAGTGCGATGGCACTTGCCAAGAGCGTTTTTTTCACTTGTTTGATCTCCTATTTTTTTAATAATCTTTTTTAAAATGTCATTAGAAAAGCACCTCATGTGGAAGAACGAGTCGCCAACTGTTGAGGTGCTGGCATGATTTATTTCATCATGAAGATTTGAACAATCATAACGATGTAGATGAGCAATGTGAGTAGAAATCCAGCTCTCCAAAAGAATTTAAGGAATTTTGGATAATAAAAACTACGTTTTTTGCTTAAAAAGAAAAAGGCTAGAATGATGGCTAGCAAAGATAGGGCTGCCCCCAAAATGGGAAGTTGATTATGGGTAAAAACCTTTGCACTGATTAAATAGTATTCAAAAATCAGAAAAGGAAAAGCCAAATCTGCAAAGTTAATCCCCTTTTTCTTTAACTTTAAAAATCTACTAAAGATAATAGCCAAAGCCAAGGTTAGTACCAAAAGCAAGACAGAAGCGAGTTTTATTAAAATCATAACAATATTGTATCATAAAATTTGAATAAAAGGAAAGCATATTCCTTGATTTAACAGTGTTTTTCTAAAAATTTTTGTTTAGAAACTGATTTTTTATACTATATCAAACATCAATGTGATTTACTTTGTAAAGTTGGAGTAGTTTGAGTCTTCATTATAAATCTTTTTTATGGTGACCATAGAAAAAATATATTAGTCAGGAGAGAAGAATAGTAGTAGAATGAGTAGCAAATAAAACAAAGGAGTTTCTTATGAAATTAGTTACTTTATGGTCAAAACTCTCACTAGGCATTCAATTATTGGTGGCTTTGGTCTTTGGTGTTATCGCTGCACTTATCTGGCCACAATTTGCAGGCTTTTATCAATTTTTAGGTCAAGCCTTTATTAAATTGATCAATATGGTTATCATTCCGCTAATCTTCCCAACCATCGTTGTTGCAGTAGCTGGAGTTATCGGAAAAAAATCTTTCGGGAAAATTTTGACCAAGAGTTTGGTTTACTTTTTTGCTGTAACAACTGCCATTACTCTTTTGTTTGTATTTGCTAGTTACTATTTAGGATTTGGTCAAGGAGTGAATATCGGTCAAACTGGTGGAAACCTTGATGGGATTGCTAACAATGTCAAGTTCAGCGAATTTTTGCTTGGTTTCATTCCATCAAATATCGTTAAATCTCTTTCAGATGGCGCTCTATTGCCAATTATCGTTTTTGCCATCTTTCTTGGTTACGGAATTGGGAATCTTAAGTCTGACAAATCTCAGAAGATTATCGAAGGTTTCCAAATCTGGATTGAAGCCATTTACAAGATTGTTGCAGTAATTATCAAACTATCACCGATTGGTATTTTTGGATTTATCGCTAAAGATGTTGCAACTACGGGTGTCGACAAGTTGATTGGGCTTGGTCAGTTTGTAATTGGAACTTATCTGGCTTATGCTGTATTGGTTCTCCTTATTTTCCCTTTGATTGCTGTATTCTTTAAGGTGCCGTATTTGTCAGCCTTTCGTGAAAATTGGAGTCTCTTGACTCTGGCTTTTGTTACTGGAAGTTCTAGTGTGGTCTTGCCATCACTTCTTAAAGATTTGAAAAAACAGGGGCATGACGAGCATACAATTGATTTAGTTGTTCCTTTAGGATATACTTTTAACTTAGAAGGAGCAGCGGTTTATTTCTCAATAGCGACAATTTTTATCGCCCATGCCTATGGCATTCAATTTTCATTATCAAGTCTCTTGTTTACTGTTTTACTTTTGACTTTAATTGGAAAAACTGCGGCAACCGTACCATCAGGAGCTATTGTGGTTCTATTAGCTGCAGCACCTCAATTGGGCTTGCCAGTTGAAGGAGTGGCCTTGATTTTTGCAGTTGATTTCTTTGTCAATGCTGGCCGTACTATGATCAATGTTTTGGGTCAAATCTTAACAGTTAGCGTTATCGAAAAAACAGAAGGATACATTTTAGAAGAAGAAAAGGAAAGCCAATTATCAGTCAGCTTTTCTTAAGGAGATATGAATAATGAGTGAAGCAAAAGTTTATGTGATTCATGAGAATCTAGAATGGACTCAACATTTAGTGAAATGGTTGGAAGAATTAGAAGTCCCTTATGAACTATGGGATTTGTCTAGTGGGATTTTAGATTTGCAAAGCCCACCGCCGCAAGGTATCTTTTACAATCGTATGTCTGCCTCTTCACACACAAGAGGACATCGTTATGCGCCAGAATTTACAGAGCAAGTGATTACTTGGTTAGAAGCACACGGACGCAAAGTTGTGAATGGTACCGGTGCTATCAACCTTGAAATTAGTAAAATCAAACAATATTTGAAGTTAAATGAGTCTGGTATCGAGACTCCTGCAACAGTTGCGGTTTTAGGGCAAGGGAACATTATTGAAGCAGCAAGAAAATTAAACATTTATCCTTTGATTACCAAGCACAATCGAGCAGGTAAGGGATTAGGCGTTCAACTCTTTCAAAATGAAGAAGAACTTGAAGCTTATGTCAATAGTCCTCTCTTTGAACCATCAGTGGACGGGATTACCTTGTTACAAGCCTACATCAAGCCAAGTGATGGACGTATCCGTCGTTCAGAGTTTATCAATCAGAAGTTTCTCTATACTGTTTCGATCGATTCTTCAGATGGTTTCCAACTGTGTCCAGCAGATGGTTGCCAAATCGGCAAGAGACCAGAGCAACTAGAAACGTCTGAAAAATTCCAGATTACAGAACCTCTACCAGATGACCGGAGAGAAGCTTATGAGAACTTCTTGAAAAATGCTCAGATTGAAGTTGCTGCTATTGAATGGGTTCAGTCAGAGAGTGGTGATATTTATGTTTATGATGTAAATACCAACACTAACTACAATCCTACTGCAGAAAAAAATGCTAATATTTTTGCTCACCAACATTTAGCTCACTATCTAAAAACAGAATTGCAAGCCCTAACGAGTGGACAATAAAGTAGGAAATTCAAAAATCCCCCAGTATTAAATGACTGGGGGATTGATTTGTTTATACTCTTCGAAAATCTCTTCAAACCACGTCAGCTTCCATCTGTAACCTCAAAATAGTATTTTGAGCTGCCTTCGTCAGTTCTATCCACAACCTCAAAATGGTGTTTTGAGCAACCTGCGGCTCGCTTCCTAGTTTGCTCTTTGATTTTCATTGAGTATTAATCGATAAAAAATTATTGATTTGCTTTAAAGTCTGGATCCTTCAAACTTTGAACACTGGCATTGATGACGGCACCGATAATTAATATCTTGGCTATGATAATGAACCAGAACATCATGACAACGACGACGATCGAACTGAAAAATCTGACGTCAACGAGATAATTAACATAATTGTTGAAATAAGCTGCAAAGATGTTTAATAAAGCAATCGTTGTAACTAGTACAAAGAGACTTCCGGGTATGACGTAGCGAATCTTACTTACTTTAACATTTGGTAGGAAATAATAGAGCATGATTACGATTGCAAAAAGAAAGGCATAAATCAGAGGTCCTGTAAAATCTTGTAGATAAGAAAACAGAGCACTCTCGGATTTCCAGTAGTTTTTAAGCAAATCCAATAGCATATGGCCAAACATACTAAGGAATAGAGCAAGCGCAAAGAGAATTTGAAGTCCAAAGCTAACTAAGAGACTCATCAGCTGATGTGAGATGATTCCTCTATTTTTTGCGATTCCATAAGCTTTATTAAAAGCCTTTTGGAGGAAATTCATGGATTTTGAGAAGGTCCAAAGGGCTGATATCACCGCAAAACTCAAGAGTCCAGCAGATGGTTGTGTCAGAACTTCTCTGACAATCTTTGCAACAACATCATAGATTGTATCCGGTAAAAATTCCTTGATTGTTAATAGAAAGTTTGAGATAGGAATCTGAAAGTAGGGTAAGATGTTGACCACAATCATAAGTAAAGGGAAGATTGAAATCAACCAATAGTAGGCAACAGCGACGCTGGTTAACTCACTATCAGAGGCTTGATAGTAGTGTAAAAAAGCTTTTAATAATGGTCTATCGTTCAGCTGTTTCCACAACTTTTTCATTTCACAAACCTCCAGTTTTTCTTGTTTTGTATAGACTTTAATTTCTTCGAACTAATTCCATCATATCGTAAGGTAAGGTATTAGCAGATTCTTTTAAGGAATAGGTTTCTAAATTATTGACATTTTGGCGTAGCTTTTTGGCATACTGAGCTGAGATGAGTTTTTGAGCTTCGTATTCAAAGATACACTTACGTTCAAGGTAGTAACCTCTAAGCATTTCATCGATGTTATTGGGTTTGATACGATTGATAACCCGTTCCACAAAGGCGCCACTCGTAATATGACTGGTTTCACGGAGACGAGATTCCTGCATGAAGCTGATCAGAGAACTCTTATAAATCCCTTTGAGGTTTTCTAAACTCTCGATGATAATTTCAGTATTAGCTAGGTAGAGTTCTGCAATCTGGTCATAATCAATGGCCAGAAGTCTTTGGGTTTCTTTGTTCTTCAAGGAACGGAGGGTTTTGCCAAATGTGAGCAACTCGTGTAGGAGAAAACGTACAATCCGAATAGAAACAAGGAAGTAGTAGGTTAGTCGAGAAGCGAAGTTTCGTTTAATATTTTTCTCCATGCTTTTCAGATAACGTTGGTAGACACGATATCCTCTTTCGCCGATTTTGCCTTCTTCGTAGGCCTGCTCCAAACCATCGCTCTCGATACTGAGAATCAATAGTTTCAGAGCTTCCCAGTCTTCCTGAATTTCCTTATTTTCCTGGCTGAGGATGAGGTTTTCAATCCGTCCATGATAATTATCGATCGCCGCATAGAGGGGAACCTTGTTTTTGGTATTGTCCAAATCCTTCTCTAACTCCATGGCGACATCATTTAAGATAGCGATGTGCATGAGCTGATCCTTAGATGGTTCTTGTTCTTCGGAAAGGTGTGGAAGTACCAGTAATCCTGTAAGGAAACTTATAAGTGTTACACCAGCTACGAGGAAGAGAAGAAGAGGATATTCCTGTTCCAGATTAGACGGTATCAAAAGGATAGTGGCAATGGATACAGTTCCCTTGACGCCAGAAAAGGTAAGGAGAAGCATATCTTTGACATACTTGTCTAAGCTTTTATGAAGTTTCTTAATCCGAAAAGCGTAAAAGCCGTAAATCATCACAAAGCGAATGGCAAAGAGTAGGAAGGTCAAGAGGAAAACGCTGAGTAAGAGAAGCACTTTGTTGTAAAATGCACTCTTAAGAATTGGTTCAGCAATCATTTCCAGTTCCATCCCAAGAATGACAAAGACAGAACCATTGAGCATGAAGGTTACAGTGTGCCAAACGGTCTCGGTAACAGTATCCACCTGGGCTTCGAGAAGATTTATCTTTTTAAAACGACTCGCTTTTAAAATACCAGCAACAACGACTGCGATAATTCCAGAAACATGAATTCCTTCAGCGATGAAAAATGTCAAGAGGGGCAAACTGAGTTCTAGCAAGAGCTCACTTGCGATATCTGTTGCGCGGACACTAAGTAAAAAGGTATGGAGGAAGCGATTGATTAGGGCTGTTATAAGGCCGACTGCAAAACCTCCAACAATGGAAATAGCTAATGAAGTTCCGGCTTGGGTGAGCGAAAATGTTCCTGTTGTCCAAGCGATGAGAGCCACACGAAAGGCTACTAGACCAGAAGCATCATTAAGAAGACCTTCCCCCTTTAAGATATTAGAAACCCGTTTTGGAAAGGAAAAACGTTGAGAAAGGGAAGCGAAGGCAACTAGGTCTGTAGGCCCTAAGGCAGCACCAACTGCTACACAGGCTGCTAATGGTAGGCTAGCCCAAAGGACATGAGCGAGTCCACCCATGCTCAGAGCTGATATAAAGATAACTGGGAAAATCAAGTAGAGAACGATTCTCCAGTGCTTTAAGATAGAGGTTACATCTGCTTCTTGAGCTTCACGAAAGAGTAGTGGGCCAATGACTAAAGCCAGAAACAACTCAGTATCTAAGTGATATTGGTTGTTAGGTAAGCAAAGCCCAATTCCAATCCCTAACAAAATTTGAATCAGGGGCATGGGTAAAAAGGGAAGAAGTTTATTGGTCGTGCTAGAAACAATAAGAACTAGTAAAAATACTAAGAGATAAAAAAGTAAATTCATCTTCTACCTCCTTATTTTTGTTTGCGACAAGCTTCAAAAAGTTCCTTTTGTTCTTGGATTTTTTGATCAATCTTCGAGCAGTCCTTATGCTCGATTATCTTCTGACAACGCTCCATTTCAAGTGAAATCATTTTTTTCTTGATTTTCAACATCTTCTTGCTCATATGGGCTTCATCTAACATACCAACTGCACGTTCATGTTGGGTTGATTCGACGAAGTTATGCCGGAGAGTTTCAATTTTGTCTTTTAGGTATTGTTTATCCATGTCGATACCTTTCTAACTTTTCAATCATAACTAAAAATGGTGGATTGTTGATTTGGTTGAGGGTACGATAGATCGTAGCAGTGTATTCTTGTTGTGGCAACTGACTGACAAAATCTAAGACAGCATCTCGCTCTACATCTCCGCCTTCATGCCCGTAGTAAATCATAATGGCTATACGTCCGCCATTAATGAGCATTTGGCAAAGCTTATCCAGTGATTCAATGGTTGTTTGTGGTTGGGTAATAATGCTTTTATCAGCTGAAGGAAGATAACCTAGATTAAAGATGGCTGCCTTCACCTCAGTTACAAACTGATCTACGGTTTCATGACCTTGGAGAAGTAATTCAACATTGGTCAAACCGGCTTCTTGTAGACGTTGACTAGTCTTTTCTAGAGCTTGTTCTTGTATATCAAAAGCGTAGACTTGTTTAGCTAATTTAGCAAGAAAAAGTGTATCATGTCCATTTCCCATTGTTGCATCTACAACAACATCATCTTTTGTGATGACTTGGGCAAGAAAATCATGCGCCAATTCAAGTGGTCTTTTCATTCATAAACTCCTGTTTTACAGCCTTGCATCCTTGGACACTACCTCGACGTCTCATTTCAGCTTCAATGCTGTTTAGAACTTCCCATTTGTTGAGACTCCACATAGGACCAATCAGCATGTCTCTAGGTGCATCTCCTGTTATGCGATGGATAACAATATGTTTGGGAATAATTTCTAGTTGGTCACAGATAACCTTGACATATTCATCCTGACTCATGAGCTGCAAACGACCTTCATGATAGTCGCGTTGCATTCGAGTGTTGGTCATGAGGTGAAGTAGGTGAAGTTTAATCCCTTGGATATCATTGTCCCTTACACAACGCCGAACGTTTTCCACCATCATGTCATGAGTTTCACCGGGCAAACCATTGATTAGATGAGCAACAATCTCAATCTTCGGATACTTCCGAAGTCGTTTGACTATATCCACGTAGAGTTCATAGGAGTGGGCACGGTTAATTAATTCAGAAGTTTCTTCATAAGTAGTTTGTAAGCCAAGTTCTACAGTAACATGCATTAGCTCTGATAATTCTGCCAAGTATTCAATTGTCTCATCAGGAAGGCAATCTGGTCGAGTTCCGATATTGATGCCGACAACCCCAGGTTCATTAATAGCTTGTTCATAGCGTTCACGAATCACTTCGAGTTTTTCATGAGTATTAGTAAAGTTTTGGAAATAGACTAGATATTTTTTTACATCTGGCCATTTACGGTGCATAAAGTCAATTTCCTTATAAAATTGCTCACGAATAGGAGCGTCAGGCGCAACGATAGCATCTCCAGAACCAGAAACCGTACAGAAAGTACAACCTCCATGAGCTACTGTACCATCACGATTGGGACAATCAAATCCAGCATCGATAGGAACTTTGAAAGTTTTTTCTCCGAATAAATTTCGATAATAATCATTCAAGGTATTATAGGATTTCATAGCTAATATTATATCAGAAAAGACTCGCAAACTCAAAGTCAGCAAATAAGTGAGAGATATTGAAATGATTGGACAGAAAAAAATTTTAAAAAAAGCCTTTACAAAAAAATAAAAAGTGGTATAATTAAGTCACAAACAAGTGCAAACGTTTTCGTAAAACGTTTGCCTAATAAATATAAAAGGAGATTTGAATGATGAAAGATACATTCAAAAATGTCTTGTCTTTCGAATTTTGGCAGAAATTCGGTAAGGCTCTAATGGTGGTTATCGCTGTTATGCCAGCGGCTGGATTGATGATCTCAATCGGTAAGTCACTTGCAATGATTGACCCAAACCTTGCTCCCCTAGTTATTACTGGTGGCGTACTAGAGCAAATTGGTTGGGGAGTTATCGGTAACCTTCATATTTTGTTTGCCCTCGCTATTGGAGGAAGCTGGGCTAAAGAACGTGCTGGTGGTGCTTTTGCGGCAGGTCTTGCATTTATCCTTATTAACCGTATCACTGGTACAATCTTCGGTGTATCAGGGGATATGTTGAAAGATCCTAACGCTATGGTTTCAACAATCTTTGGTGGATCTATCAAGGTTGCTGATTACTTCATTAGTGTACTTGAGGCACCAGCCCTTAACATGGGGGTATTTGTAGGGATTATCTCAGGTTTTGTTGGAGCGACTGCATTTAACAAATACTATAATTTCCGTAAACTTCCTGATGCCCTTTCATTCTTTAACGGGAAACGTTTTGTACCATTTGTAGTTATTCTTCGCTCAGCAATCGCTGCAATTCTTCTTTCAGCTTTCTGGCCAGTTGTTCAAACAGGTATCAACAACTTCGGTATCTGGATTGCCAATTCACAAGAAACAGCACCAGTTCTTGCACCATTCTTGTATGGTACTTTGGAACGCTTGCTCTTGCCATTCGGACTTCACCACATGTTGACTATCCCAATGAACTATACAGCTCTTGGTGGTACTTATGATGTGTTAACTGGTGCAGCAAAAGGCACTCAAGTATTTGGACAAGATCCACTTTGGCTTGCATGGGTAACAGACCTTGTAAACCTTAAAGGTACTGACGCAGGTCAATACCAACACTTGTTAGATACAGTACATCCAGCTCGTTTCAAAGTTGGACAAATGATCGGTTCGTTTGGTATCTTGATGGGTATAATTGTGGCTATCTACCGTAACGTTGATCCAGATAAGAAACACCAATACAAAGGTATGATGATCGCAACTGCTCTTGCAACATTCTTGACAGGGGTAACTGAACCAATTGAGTACATGTTCATGTTCATCGCAACACCTCTTTACCTTGTTTACGCTCTTGTTCAAGGTGCTGCCTTTGCAATGGCTGATATTGTGAACCTTCGTGTTCACTCATTCGGTTCAATCGAATTCTTGACTCGTACTCCGCTAGCTATCAACGCTGGTCTTGGTATGGATATCATTAACTTTATCTGGGTTACAGTACTCTTTGGATTTATCATGTACTTCATCGCTAACTTCATGATTAAGAAATTCAACTATGCAACTCCAGGACGTAACGGTAACTACGAAAATGCAGATGGTTCATCTGAATCTTCAGCTGCTGGTGAAACTAAAGTTGCAGAAGCTTCTCAAGCAGTTAACATCATCAACCTTCTCGGTGGACGTGCCAACATCGTTGATGTCGACGCATGTATGACTCGTCTTCGTGTTACTGTACAAGATGCTGAAAAAGTTGGAACAGAAGAACAATGGAAAGCTGAAGGAGCTATGGGACTTGTCATGAAAGGACAAGGTGTCCAAGCTATCTACGGACCTAAAGCTGACGTTTTGAAATCAGATATCCAAGATATTCTTGACTCAGGTGAAGTGATTCCTGAAACTCTTCCAAGTCAAATGGCAGCAACTCAAAAAGATACTGTTGTCTACAAAGGTGTAACTGAAGAAGTTTATTCAGTTGCTGACGGTCAAGTGATTGAATTGGAACAAGTTAAAGATCCAGTCTTCTCACAAAAAATGATGGGTGATGGATTTGCAGTAGAACCAGCAAATGGAAACATTGTATCTCCAGTTTCTGGTACTGTATCAAGCGTCTTCCCAACTAAACATGCTCTTGGTCTTGTAACTGAAGCAGGTCTTGAAGTTCTTGTTCACATTGGTCTTGATACTGTAAGTCTTGAAGGAAAACCATTTGAAGTAATGGTTTCAGAAGGTCAAACAGTCGCTGCTGGTGATCTCTTGGTCAAAGCTGACTTGGGTGCTATCCGTGAAGCTGGTCGTGAAACTACAACTGTAGTTGTCTTCACAAATGGTGACGCGATCAAATCAGTTAAATTACAACAAACAGGTTCTCTTGCAGCTAAAACAGCAGTTGCAAAAGTAGAATTGTAATATTTAGGAGGTTGGAAGCTATTTCCAACCTCTTGTTTAATAGGAGAAAAGCATGAAGTTTTTAACACTCAATACTCATAGTTGGATGGAAAAAGATCCTGAACAAAAGTTTCAACTTTTACTTCAAGATATACTTGAAAACAGTTATGATTTGATTTGTTTTCAGGAAATTAACCAGGAAATTACTTCAGCGCAAGTAGAAGCTGGTGCACTTTATCAGCCATTACCATCTGCTGAGCCGATTCATCAAGACCACTATGTTCGTCTCTTGGTAGAACACTTAGCTGAGCAAGGTCAAAACTATTATTGGACTTGGGCCTACAACCATATTGGTTATGATCGTTACCATGAAGGTGTTGCAATCCTATCTAAAACACCAATTGAAGCGCGTGAAATTTTGGTTTCAGATGTAGATGATCCGACAGATTACCACACTCGTCGAGTTGCTCTAGCAGAGACAGTAGTTGAAGGTAAAGAACTTGCAGTTGCGAGTGTCCATCTCTCTTGGTGGGATAAAGGCTTCCAAGAGGAATGGGCGCGCTTTGAAGCAGTTCTGAAAGAATTGAAGAAGCCACTCTTGCTAGCAGGTGATTTTAATAATCCTGCAGGCCAAGAGGGTTACCAAGCTATTTTAGCTAGTCCACTAAACTTACAAGATGCATTTGAAGTTGCAAAAGAAAGAAGTGGTAGTTACACTGTTCCGCCTGAAATTGATGGTTGGAAGGGAAATACAGAACCACTTCGAATTGATTATGCCTTTACGACAAAGGATATACAGGTAGAAACATTACATGTTGTCTTTGATGGAAAACAAAGTCCACAGGTCAGTGATCACTATGGTCTTCAAGCAGAACTTTCTTGGAAGAACTAACAAATAATTTTACTAAAATAAAACAAGACCCCCTTCGGATATGCGAAGGGGGTTAACTACTCAAGGGGTTAATATAGTTAAAGTTTTTAGTTGAATAACTTGTAAAATGAAATAAAATCCTTTAAAATAAAAAGTGTTGGAGGAATTTATGAATGTAAATCAAATTGTGCGTATGATCCCGACGCTAAAGATAAATAATAGAAGATTAAATGAATTGTTTTATATCCAAACCTTGGGTATGAAACCCTTGCTTGAAGAGTCGGCTTTCTTATCGCTAGGAGACCAGTCAGGCATTGAAAAATTGGTTTTAGAAGAATCACCAAGTATGAGAAGCCGTAAGGTTGAAGGGATCAAAAAATTAGCTAGATTGATTGTAAAAGTAGCGAATCCATCCGAGATTGAAGCCTTACTAGCTAGAATGGAAAAACTTCCTCAACTCTATAAAGGAAATAAGGGATTTGCTTTTGAAGCTCTTTCTCCGGAAGGGGACCTTGTCCTTATCCATGCGGAAGATGACATCAAAGATTTGAGAAAGTTTGATGAAACTGTTACTTTCTCAAAAGATGAGAAGATGCAGTATTTGACAGCATTTGATATTTCAGTAGAGATTAACTTGCCTGATGAAACGACGAGCCTGCTTGAAAAAGAGGAAATCGAAACTAGCCTAGCTTTTAAACAAGCTCAAGGTAGTGATTTGCTCGTTGAAAATAATGTTACTTGGGATTTGTCTATGTTGAAATTCCAAGTAAAAGAACTTGAATTGGCTAGTCTCCGTCAACGTTTTGAAACTGCAGGTTACTTTATTCCTAAGTCTGAGAAGTTTTTCCTAACTAAGGATGCCAACAATATCGAATTGTGGTTTGAAGAAGTATGAAACAAGAAATCATTCAAAAAATAAAGCAACAAATTGAGGCAGGGATTTATCCTGGTGCCTCTTTTGCGTATTATCGGGATGGTGAATGGTCTGATTGCTACCTCGGAGAAGCAGATCCAGAAATTGGAGAGCAGACTTGTCAAGGTTTAGTCTATGATTTGGCAAGTGTGAGCAAAGTTGTCGGAGTTGGAACTGTCTTAACTTTCTTATGGCATCAAGGGGAATTAGATATAGAAAAGTCAGTGACGGAATTTTTACCTGACTCTGACTATCAAGATATCACAATTCGTCAACTCCTCACTCATGCCACAGACTTGGACCCTTATATTCCCAATCGTGACCAGTTGAATGCAGAAGAATTGAAAGAAGCTATGTTTCATCTTAATCGTAGGGAGAAGCGAGCCTTTCTATATTCAGATGTGCACTTTCTCTTGCTAGGTTTTCTCTTGGAAAGATATTTTGATAAGGACTTGGATCAGATTTTGCAAGAGCAAGTTTTGGATCCATGGAGGATGAAGGAAACGAGGTTTGGTCCTGTAACCAGTGCTGTGCCGACTGTTCGTGGTCAGAAAGCAGGAGTGGTGCATGATCCAAAGGCACGTTTGCTTGGGAAACATGCAGGGAGTGCTGGATTGTTTTCAACTGTGAAGGATTTAAAAATCTTCCTAGAGCATTATTTACAGGATGATTTTGCTGAAGATTTGAGCCAGAATTTCTCAGATTTAGATGATAAAGAGCGCTCCTTATCCTGGAATATTGAAGGAGATTGGCTAGACCATACAGGCTATACTGGAACCTTTATCATGTGGAATCGTAAGAAGCAGGAAGCTGCTATTTTCTTGTCCAATAGAACCTACGAAAAGGACGAGCGTGCTCGGTGGATCATAGACCGTAATCAGGTCATGGACTTAATTCGTGAAGCAGACTAGGGAGGGCTCATGTCTAAAGCGTTAAAAGGAACTCTATTTACAGTCATTGCAGGTATCGCTTGGGGACTATCTGGAACCAGTGGGCAGTACCTGATGGCTCATAGGATTTCAGCTCTAGTTCTGACCAATATCCGTTTGATTGTTGCTGGTCTCCTCTTGGTTCTATTGTCCTATATAAAGTCTAAGGAACAATTTCTAGCTTTTTTAAAGGATAAATCAAGTCTCTTTTCTCTCTTGCTATTTTCTTTATTTGGTCTCTTTCTAAATCAATTGGCTTATCTATCAGCCATTCAGGAGACAAATGCTGGCACAGCGACAGTTCTTCAATATGTCTGTCCTGTTGGAATCTTGGCTTACACATGCATCAAAGATAAGGTAGCCCCTACTATAGCAGAAATCATTTCTATGTTTTTGGCTATAGGTGGAACCTTTTTAATTGCGACTCACGGTCAAATGGATCAGCTCTCTATGACACCAGCAGGTCTCTTTTGGGGCTTGTTCTCTGCTTTAACCTATGCTTTGTATATCATTTTACCCATTAAACTGATTCAAAAGTGGGGGAGCATTTTGGTTATTGGTGTTGGAATGACCATTTCTGGTTTTGTGGCAGTTCCATTTACTGGAATTATCGGCGCTAGAATTCCTATGTCATTTGATATTTTTCTAGCCTTTGCTGGAATTATTCTTATTGGAACGGTTTTTGCCTACACAGCTTTTCTCAAGGGAGCCAGTATGGTTGGACCAGTCAAATCTAGTCTTCTGGCGTCGATTGAGCCAATCTCTGCGGTGTTTTTTGCCTTTATGATTATGGGAGATATTTTTTATCCTGTAGATTTTCTTGGTATGGCAATGATTTTGTTGGCTGTAACTATTATTTCTTTAAAGGATTTAATGCTAGAAAAGAAACACAAGTCTATTTAAAGACAGAACAACCTTATAAAGAGGTTGTTTTTTATGTTCTGCATTAATTTATATAATTTTAAGATTGAAAGTTTATAATAAAGTTAGAAAAATAAGCTAAACGGAGGAAATATGAATTTTATACAAAGTATTCATCCTGCTAAACCTTTAAGATACTTAAAATGGTTCGATATCTTAATCATCACTATTTTAATGTTTGGAGAGTTTATCATCCGTTCCACACAACAATTTATGGAGAGTCTATCGCCTTCAACTGTTACCAGTGTCGTGGATACTGCGTCAAATGTAGCAAGTGATGGAGCAGCTTATTCTAGTAATTTCAATTTCCAGTTGATTATGCTAGGGATTACTTTCCTCTATCTTTTGATTCGAAATTATGATTTTAAACAGCTTCCAATTCGCTTTTCTTGGTCAGTTTTGATTTGGGTTCCCCTTATCTTTGCAGTTGTTGGAATAATTGGAGATATTGTAACAACCCTTAGTGGTGAGTATAATTATTTTAATCCTCAGTTGATCCCTTTTATAGATCCCATGGAGATTATTAGAAAATTCATGGCTTTAACACCAATGGCCATTGGTTATGCTTTATTAAATGGTTTTTACGAAGAATTTTTCTTCTTGGGCTTACTGACTTCAGTCAAAGAAAAACATAAGTGGTTAGTCCTAGTTTACTCCGTAATTATCAGGATTTCTTTTCATACCTACCAAGGATTACTCTGGGCCTTAGTTATTGGGCTTGTATATGGACTATTCTATTATTTCTTGTACAAGTATGTAGTCAAGAATTTACTGCCATTCTTTCTTATGCATGCTCTTGCAGATATGTTTGGTTCAAGTCTCTTGTACCTCTTGATTGCTTGGGGGACTTAAGCAAAAAATCCACTCACTCGAGTGGATTTTTTTATGAATGAAATTTATTCTTTATTTTCGTATGGCAAGATCAAGTTCAAAAGAATACCTGTCATAGCTGATAGAGCAGTACCTGAAAGGGTAACTGGACCAAGTTTAAGGATTGCTCCACCAAGTCCAAGTACCAACATGGCACTTGCGATGATAAGATTACGCATTTGACCAAAGTCTACACGTTCCTTGATCAAAACTTTCAAACCGTTGCTGGCGATAACCCCATAAAGAAGGATAGACATACCACCAAGTACGGCACTAGGGATTGTAGAAATCAAGGCAGTGAATTTACCAAGGAAGCTAAGGGCAATTGCGATAAAGGCTGCATTACGGATAACTGAGACAGAAGCGATACGAGTCATACCGATCACCCCAGTATTTTCACCGTAAGTAGTATTAGCAGGACCACCAAGGAAGGCAGATACTGATGTTGCGATACCGTCACCAAGAAGGGTACGGTGAAGACCTGGTTCTTTCAAGAATTGACGGCCACAGATTTGGCTCAAGACCGTGTGGTCTCCAATGTGTTCTGAGATTGTTACGATCGCGATTGGTAAGATTGCGATTGTCTCTGGACCGAAGTAAAGGTTGTATTCTTTGAAGGCACCACCTGTGCTAAATGGTAGGTAGAAGCCTGGAATTTCGAACCAGTTAGCTTGAAGAACAGGAGTGAAGTCAACTAAGCCAAGTGCTAGCGCGAAGAGATATCCACCAATAATTGCAAAGAGGAAAGGAATGATACGAAGGAAACCTTTTCCTTTTGTATTGATAAAAGCAGCGATGAGGAAGGTAACCACAGCTACAAGAGCATTTTTCCAGTTGCCGTCAGCTACAAGACCAGCATTGGTTACGGCAGAACCAGCAAGCCCAAGACCGATAACGATAATCATAGGACCAATAATGATTGGAGGCAAGAGTTTATCAATCCATTTTGTACCTGCGAAGCGAACACTTGCAGCAACAAGGACATAAACAAAACCAGTTAGGATAACCCCTGTCTGAGCAGCAGATACATCACCCCCCATTTCTTTCATGGCAAGTGACATAGCTGTAATAAAGGCGAAAGAAGAACCAAGATAAACAGGAACTCTAAAACCTGTTGCAATCATATAGATGAGGGTACCAACCCCTGAAGCAAAGAGGGCAACAGATACAGGCATTCCCAAAATCAATGGTACCAAGATGGTTGCACCAAACATGGCAAACACGTGCTGGAAACTGAGTAGGATTCCCTTACCAAAAGAAGGACGTTGGTCAACGTCGAGTAACAAATCAACAGTTGATTCTTGTTTCATAAATACCTCACTTTTTGGGCATCAAAAAAGAGCCCATTATTTTACAGCAATAGGCTCTCAGAGTAAGACTTCTTTAAAAAGAGAATTATCTCATTCTTAAAGAATTTCATATATTTCTGCGTCTTCGTCACCTCACGGGATGACATTAAAAACCTTTGCTTAAGATAGTATAGCAGAAAAAATTCGTCTTGTAAACGAATTTTTCCCGAGCCAAGAAATAAGAAAGCGAGGCATGATTTTGTAAATCATTTTTTCCAGAGCAAGGAAATAAAGACGCGAGGTATAATCTTGTGAGTATCTATTTAAAATATCCTAAAGTGGTCGTTTGTTGGGCATACCAGCCTTACGTGGATATTTGTTTGGAGTTTCTTTTTTCTTTTCGACAATAGTGATGTAGCGAGGGTCTCCATTAGGAAGTGTGTAGCTGATGTTGTCTTCAACCTTGCTGAAGAGAAGATTGAGGGCATTCTTGGCTTCTGTCAATTCCTCTGGTGCATTACTGGCCTTAAGTGCCAAAAGTTTTCCTCCTACCTTTAGATAAGGAATCGTTAATTCAGACAAGACCTGCATGCGAGCAACTGCACGAGCTGTTACAATGTCGAATTGGGCACGGAAATTCTTCTCTTGAGCAAAATCTTCTGCGCGCCCATGGTAGAAATGAACACCTTCTAGATTAAGCTCCTCAGCTAAAAGCTGAAGAAAGTTAATGCGCTTATTGAGTGAATCAATGATGGTCACATCTAGCTGAGGGTAGAGAATCTTCATAGGAAGACTTGGGAATCCTGCACCAGCGCCAATATCAAGTAACTTAATTTCTTGGTTTTCTATCAACCCTTGTAGGATAGGAGCGATGGAATCATAAAAGTGTTTAAGATAAACTTCTTCCTTTTCAGTAATTGCAGTCAGGTTGATTTTTTGGTTCCACTCGACTAAGAGTTCAAAATAGCGCTCAAATTGTGCTTTTTGCTGGTCAGTAAGATTAATATTCTGTTCAGCAAGTAGTGTGTAAAAAGTTTCTGGTTTCATAGTTATATCCTTCTTGTATATCATCTTATTTTACCACAAAAACATGGAAATTTGATATACTTGTACTAATCAAAAGGCAGAAAGGAGCTTTATGATGAATTGGATTTTTTATGGACTTCTTGCTCTAATTATTTTCTTGGTAATTGACTGCTATAATAAATTGGTGAAAAATCGTATGCAGACCAAGGAAGCTTGGAGTCAGATTGATGTTCAGTTGAAGCGTCGAAATGATCTCTTACCAAACTTAATTGAAACAGTAAAAGGTTACGCTAAATACGAAAGTTCTACTCTAGAAAAGGTGACTGAACTCCGTAGACAAGTAGCTGCAGCAACTACACCTGCAGAAGCCATGAAAGCTAGTGATGCACTGACTCGTCAGGTATCTGGTATTTTTGCGGTTGCAGAGAATTATCCTGACTTGAAGGCTAGTAGCAATTTTGCTCACTTACAAGAAGAACTGACTAACACAGAAAATAAAATTTCTTATTCACGTCAGCTCTATAATAGTGTCGTTAGCAACTACAATATTAAATTAGAAACTTTCCCAAGTAATCTGGTTGCGGCTATATTTGGCTTCAAGGCAGCGGATTTCCTTCAAACTCCAGAAGAAGAAAAGGCTGTACCTAGAGTTGATTTTAGTGGTTTAGGTGACTAAGATGCTGTACAAACAAATTGCTAGTAATAAACGTAAAACTTGGATTCTTTTAATTGTCTTCTTTCTTTTGCTAGCCTTGGTTGGTTATGCTGTTGGTTTTCTGTTCATGAACTCAGGTATCTGGGGCGTGACTGTAGCTATGATTATCGGTTTCATCTATGCCTTGACCATGATTTTTCAATCTACAGAGATTGTCATGAGCATGAATGGTGCGCGTGAGGTTGATAGAAACGAAGAACCTGTTCTCTATCATGTTGTCGAGGATATGGCATTGGTGGCGCAGATTCCTATGCCACGAGTTTATGTAATTGATGACCCGGGTTTGAATGCCTTCGCCACCGGTTCGAATCCTCTAAATGCTGCTGTTGCTGCTACGTCAGGACTTTTAGAGATCATGAATCGTGAGGAGTTAGAAGCTGTAATCGGGCATGAAGTTAGTCATATTCGCAACTTAGATATTCGAATCTCTACCATTGCTGTTGCTCTTGCCAGTGCCATCACCCTTTTATCGAGTATGGCAGGTCGTATGATGTGGTGGGGTGGAGCTAGTCGTAGTCGTAGAAGTAATGACCGTGATGGTGGAGGACTTGAGATTATTTTATTGGTCCTATCTCTCTTGGCCATTGTTCTAGCGCCTTTAGCAGCAACTTTGGTGCAGTTAGCTATCTCTCGCCAACGAGAATTTTTAGCAGATACTTCAAGTGTGGAACTAACTCGTAATCCTCAGGGGATGATCAATGCTTTACAAAAATTAGACAATAGTCAACCCATGAGTCATCATGTAGATGATGCTAGTAGTGCCCTTTATATCAATGATCCTCAAAAACCAGGTTTCTTGAAAAAACTATTTTATACGCATCCACCTATTTCAGAGCGAATTGAACGTTTGAAACAAATGTAAAAAAACATCCAGAGAACTTTCTCTGGATGTTTTATTTCCAAAAGTTAAAGATCTTGTAAATCAACTACTTCTAAACCATGCTCTGTCAGACTATAAATACTGGTACAGACTTCTTTTAAGAAACGTCGATCATGCGAAACAGTAACCAGACCACCGGGATAAGTGGCAAAGAGTTTTCTGATTTCTGGTTGAGAAGTTGGAGAAAAATTTCGTGTGGGTTCATCCAGAAGGAGAAAGTTCGGTTTTCGTAGAACTAAATTCAAAAGAAGGAGTTTACCTTGTTGACCTCCAGATAAGGAGTGGATTTGCTGGTGCATCTCTGGATAACTGAAATTGAGACTGGCTAGGAAGGATTGGATTTTCTGTAATTCCTCTTTATGTCCAGTTTGGCTGAGAAATTCTACTGGCGATAGAGCCAATTGCAATGTTTCTTGGTAATCTTGTGGCATAAATCCAAGCGAGATTTCTCGCTTATTATTAAGAAGTTGCTGCAGCTTGGCTAAAAGTGTGGATTTGCCAATGCCATTGGGACCGATAATACCAATTTTTTCTTGACCACGGACAGTTAGTTGTAACTCCTGAGCTAAAACACGCTCACCAATAGACAAATTTTTCTTTTCCAGTCGAATTAAGACTTTAGAAGCTGCTAATGGCTCTATATCTGAAAAGAAAAGTTGGATTTGTTCCTCTTCAAGCGGCTTTTGGGTCATGGACTGAGCTACTTTTTCGTAGCGTTTTTCTTGAGAAAGAACATTTTTCATCTTTTTAGCTAATAGGCGGCCCGCAACATCATTTTTAGTGTTACGCAAGGCAGTTTCTACTTTTTGCTTGACTCTGCGATGCTTTTCCATGGTTTTTTCATAGGAACGTTGGTCGTTGGCAGCTTGCTGGCTTTGTCTGGCAAAATGAGCCTTTCTCTGTTCACTATAGCGATCATAGTCTAGATGTTCGACTAGGGTTTCAGCTTCCTTTCGGTGCTTGACTAGTCGCAAGTGGATAATGGTATCTGCCGTTCGAGAGAGGAATTCTTCATCATGAGAAATGAAAATAACGGTTTGCCTCATCTTCTGAATTTGACCTTTTAGCCAATCAATCGTCTCAAGATCTAGGTCATTTGAAGGTTCATCTAAAAATAGAATGTCAAAGGGTTTAGCCAATTCATGGATGAGCTGAATTTTCAAAGCTTCGCCCCCTGATAGACTGCCAATTTCTTGGTCACTAGCAAAACGGTCGCTATCAAAGTGCAACTCCTCCGCCAAACGATAAAGAATGCTGTAGTCCAAATCTGTAGGCTCTAAAAAGAAGTAGTCCTGTAGAGATTTTTTCTTCAGTTCTTCAGGGAGATGTTGGGGAATGCAGGCCAGGGACTGAAAGTCAGACTGGATTTCTCCACTGATTGAGAAATCAGCTAATCTTTCGCCCATTAAAGTTTTAAGTAAGGTTGATTTTCCATTGCCTTCTTCGCCGATAATAGCGACCTTTTCTCCGTCTTGGATGGTGATATTTAAATCGGAAACAAGGTCTCGTAAATCTTTGTTTTGTGTGATAGTTAGATGATTGATGTTTATCATATTATTGCACTTTCTAGAATGTCCATATTGCATAACAAAAAGCTCTACTTTATCTAGTAGAGCCAATCGTCTATGTCAAAAAATCCTCTTTTAAAAAGGCTGAAAATCCACCACAAAAAAGAGTACACAAAAAGAGACAGAAACAAGATCTACTAAATAAAGGTTCTTTATTTGATAGACTTAGTTGTTCATGTCTCCCTTACCTCCGAGTATTGCTACAATCATCATACTCTTTTTGCGAAAATTTGTCAAGATTAAGCCAGAAAATCCTCTTTATATTAAAGACCAAAAACAGGTCCGTAAAGTGTCAATGTATGTTTAACGTGATCGTAGTGGAACTTGTCATAGTTTCTCCAAGCAGTGCGAGCTTGATCGTTTAGTTTTAGTGAGCCAAGTCCAATCAAAAGACTAGTCCGTTGGTAAAAAGTTTCCAGTTCAATTAAGATAGCGTTGTCTACTTTCTCAGCTTTTTTAAGTTCTCTGAGAATCTCATCTATATTTTGCTGTAAGCGTAGATCATCAGGTAATCCTTGTTTACAGTTTTGTATAGTTTGATTTAATTCTGAAACGAGTTGATAGGCTTCAGCTAAAAGAACTTTGTCTTCCATATGAGCGTCCTCCTTTGCTCATGTATTGATGCCTATAGTATAGCACAAAAAATAAAATTGTCATAATAAATATATCAAAAAATAGAGAATGATTTTTTGAAAGTTTAGTTGCCTTGCTAGCGCTCTTTTCATGGTATAATCAAGGGAGTAAATCTTTATGGAGGAAGTATGAAATTAAATATTCAAGAAATTCGTAAGCAGCCTGAAGGCTTGCACTTTGAGCAAACTTTAGACTTGGCAACTGACTTACGTGCTCGTAATCAAGAAATTTTAGATGTAAAAGATATCAAAGCAGCGGGGAAGGCTCAGTACGAAGACCGTATGTTTTTCCTAGACTATCTCTTATCTTATACAATCGTCCTAGCTTCTAGCCGTAGTATGGAACCGGTAGAAATGAAAGAGTCTTATCCAGTGACAGAAGTCTTTATGGAAGGTGCTACCAATCAACTTGACCAAGAAGTTCTAGATGATGACTTAGTTTTACCGATTGAAAATGGTGAAATCGACCTTGCTGAGAGTGTTTCAGATAATATCTTGCTAAACATTCCAATCAAGGTCTTAACAGCTGAGGAAGAAGCTGGTCAGGGTTTTGTCTCTGGAAATGACTGGCAAATCATGTCTGAGGAAGAATATCAAGCTCAACAAGCAGTTAAGAAAGAAGAAAATAGTCCTTTTGCAGGCTTGCAAGGGCTGTTTGACGGAGACGAGTAAATGGTTTTATCCAAGAAACGCGCCCGTCATGTCATAGAGGAAATCATTGCTCTATTTCCCGATGCAAAACCTAGTCTAGACTTTCGCAATCATTTTGAGCTTTTGGTTGCCGTTATGCTATCTGCTCAGACGACAGATGCTGCAGTCAACAAGGCCACACCAGGTCTCTTTGCAGCGTTCCCTACGCCTCAAGCCATGGCAGATGCCAGTGAGAGCGAAATTGCAAAACATATTTCTCGTCTAGGTCTTTATCGAAACAAAGCAAAATTCCTCAAAAAATGTGCCCAACAACTTCTGGATGATTTTGGCGGTCAAGTTCCTCAGACCAGGGAAGAATTAGAAAGCTTAGCTGGTGTTGGGCGTAAAACAGCTAATGTAGTCATGAGTGTGGGTTTTGGAATTCCAGCTTTTGCGGTAGATACCCATGTGGAGCGCATTTGTAAACACCATGATATTGTTAAAAAATCAGCTACACCACTAGAGGTTGAAAAACGTGTCATGGATGTCTTGCCACCAGAAAAGTGGTTGGCGGCGCATCAGGCCATGATTTACTTTGGTCGTGCTATCTGTCATCCCAAAAATCCAGAATGCGAACACTATCCACAGTTATACGATTTTAGTTCATTATAAGGCCAAGTATTGAATGTTTTTACTTGCTTTGCACTGGGCTTTGTGATATAGTAAGGACAATAAAATATTCCTTTAAAACTGTCCCGTGAGGCAGGCAAGGAGCTCGATAAAGTAGAAGGGTAAGTCTATACTGTATACAGTAGGGCTCGCTTGGCTATACATTTCAAGTCTCCTTGTGTTAGGAGACTTTTCTTTTTGGAGGTTTGTCATGAAGACAAAAGAAGTTGTTGACGAATTAACCGTCAAGCGAGCAATTACGCGTATCACTTATGAAATTATCGAACGCAACAAAGATTTGAATAAAATTATTTTAGCGGGAATTAAAACACGTGGTGTCTTTATTGCTCACCGTATTCAAGAACGCTTGGAACAATTGGAAAACATCTCAGTTCCTGTTGTAGAATTAGATACTAAACCTTTCCGCGACGATGTTAAGAGTGGTGAGGATACTTCATTAATTTCTGTCGATGTAACAGACCGCGAAGTCATTTTGGTGGATGATGTGCTCTATACAGGCCGTACAATCCGTGCTGCTATCGATAACATTGTCGGACATGGTCGTCCAGCGCGCGTGAGTCTTGCGGTACTAGTTGACCGTGGACACAGAGAATTGCCAATTCGTCCAGATTACGTTGGGAAAAATATTCCAACCAGTCGTTCGGAAGAAATCATCGTTGAGATGACAGAACTTGATGGCCAAGATAGAGTTTTGATTACTGAAGAAGCTTAATAGCTAAAGGAGTAGCCATGTCAGAAAATCAACAAGCACTCAACCATGTGGTGTCCATGGAAGATCTCACTGTGGATCAGGTTATGAAATTGATTAAACGAGGGATTGAGTTTAAGAATGGAGCTCGGTTGCCTTACGAAGACCATCCCATTGTTTCCAATCTTTTCTTTGAAAATTCGACAAGAACGCATAAATCGTTTGAAGTTGCGGAGATCAAACTAGGATTGGAACGACTTGACTTTGATGTAAAGACAAGTTCAGTCAACAAGGGTGAGACACTCTATGATACCATCCTAACCTTATCCGCACTGGGGGTAGATGTCTGCGTTATTCGTCACCCTAAGGTTGATTACTACAGAGAATTGATTGCGAGTCCGACAATCACGACTTCGATTATCAACGGTGGTGACGGTTCAGGGCAACATCCTAGTCAGAGTCTGCTTGATTTAATGACAATTTACGAAGAATTTGGACATTTTGAAGGACTCAAGGTTGCGATTGCTGGAGACTTGGACCATTCACGTGTTGCCAAATCCAATATGCAGATTTTGAAACGCTTAGGTGCAGAGCTCTACTTTGCAGGACCTGAAGAATGGCGAAGTCAAGAATTTGCGGACTATGGACAGTTTGTTACCATTGATGAGATTGTTGATCAGGTGGATGTTCTGATGTTGCTTCGGGTTCAACATGAACGTCACGAAAGTGGAGCCGTCTTTTCAAAAGAAGGCTATCATGCTCAACATGGCTTGAACCAAGAACGCTACAATCGCTTAAAAGAAGAAGCAATCATTATGCATCCTGCTCCAGTAAATCGGGATGTAGAAATTGCTGACCACTTGGTTGAAGCTCCAAAATCACGTATTGTCCAACAAATGACCAATGGAGTCTTTGTTCGAATGGCAATCTTAGAATCCGTATTGGCAAGTAGAAAAGCCAAATAAGACACAAAACGTTAAAAGACGCCAGTGAGCGTCCACGAGAGGTGAGAATATGACAAAACGACTTCTAGTTTTAGAAGATGGCACAGTTTTTGAAGGTAAAGCCTTCGGTGCAGATATTGATGTAACAGGGGAAATCGTCTTTAATACAGGGATGACAGGCTATCAAGAATCCATTACAGACCAGTCTTATAATGGGCAAATCTTGACCTTCACTTATCCATTGGTGGGGAATTATGGGATTAACCGTGATGATTACGAATCTATCAGTCCTACTTGTAAGGGAGTTGTAGTTTTCGAAGAGGCACGTAGAGCAAGTAACTGGCGGAATCAAATGACCTTGGATGAATTCCTAAAAGCAAAGAAAATTCCTGGTATTTCAGGAATTGATACTCGTGCTCTTACAAAGATTATCCGTAAACATGGAACCATGCGAGCAACCTTGACACACGCTGGAGACAGTATGGATCATGTTGCTGATCAACTTCAAGCGACTGTTTTACCGACTGATAATATCAGACAAGTTTCTACCAAGACTTCTTATCCAGCTCCAGGGGTTGGTTTGAGTGTTGTTCTAGTAGACTTTGGTCTTAAGCATTCTATTTTACGAGAACTTTCAAAACGTGATTGTAACGTAACTGTAGTTCCATACACAACTACAGCTGAGGAAATCCTACATTTGAATCCTGATGGAGTTATGTTGTCAAATGGTCCGGGAAATCCAGAAGATGTACCAGAAGCACTTGATATGATTCGTGGTATTCTAGGGAAGATTCCAATCTTTGGTATTTGTATGGGTCACCAACTCTTTGCCATGGCAAATGGTGCAAAGACTTACAAGATGAAGTTTGGTCACCGTGGCTTTAACCATGCAGTTCGAGAAATTGCAACTGGGCGCGTGGACTTCACAAGTCAAAATCATGGTTACGCCGTTAGCCGTGAGGATTTACCAGAGCACTTGATTATCACTCACGAAGAAATCAATGACAAGTCAGTTGAAGGCGTACGTCACAGATATCTACCAGGTTTCTCTGTGCAATTCCACCCAGACGCAGCTCCTGGGCCACATGATGCAAGTTATCTATTTGATGAGTTCATCGAGATGATGGAAGCTTTCAAACAAGCAAACTAAAGACGAGTGAGAAATCGTCGGAGAATTTATTTAATGTCGCTCTGTGAGGCGACGAATAGAAAGGAGAAGGGTGGTCCGTATTTGCTGAACTGAATACGGGCTACGGACGGTGCTAAAAAGATAGTTATTCCTAGAACTGACAGTTCTTCGTCATAACTCCTATTTTAGCTTTGTCCGCTTGACGCCCTTAATATCTTATAAATGCCTAAACGTACTGATATTCAAAAAATTATGGTGATTGGTTCTGGTCCAATTATTATTGGTCAGGCTGCTGAGTTTGACTATGCTGGAACTCAGGCCTGCTTGTCTTTGAAAGAAGAAGGCTACGAGGTTGTCTTGGTGAACTCAAACCCTGCAACCATCATGACTGATAAGGAAATTGCAGACAAGGTTTACATCGAGCCAATCACACTTGAGTTTGTGACTCGTATTCTCCGTAAGGAACGTCCAGATGCCTTGCTTCCAACTCTTGGAGGTCAAACAGGGCTTAACATGGCTATGGAGTTGTCTAAAAATGGTATCCTAGATGAACTTGGTGTCGAACTTCTAGGGACTAAATTGTCTGCCATTGACCAAGCTGAAGACCGTGATCTCTTTAAACAATTGATGGAAGAGCTGAAACAACCGATTCCAGAATCAGAAATTGTAAATACAGTTGAAGAAGCTGTTGCCTTTGCTGCGACGATTGGATACCCAGTTATCGTCCGTCCTGCCTTTACTCTAGGTGGTACTGGTGGTGGTATGTGTGCCAACGAAGCAGAATTGCGAGAGATTGCTGAAAATGGTTTGAAGTTGTCACCTGTTACCCAGTGTTTGATTGAACGTTCCATTGCTGGTTTCAAGGAAATTGAGTATGAAGTCATGCGTGACTCAGCTGATAATGCCCTTGTTGTTTGTAACATGGAAAACTTTGACCCTGTCGGGATTCACACAGGGGATTCTATCGTATTTGCGCCTGCGCAAACCATGTCCGACTATGAAAACCAAATGCTTCGTGATGCTAGCTTAAGCATTATCCGCGCTCTCAAGATTGAAGGTGGATGTAACGTTCAGTTAGCTCTTGATCCACACAGCTTTAAGTACTATGTCATCGAAGTAAATCCTCGTGTATCTCGTTCTTCAGCTCTTGCCTCTAAGGCAACAGGTTATCCAATTGCTAAATTGGCTGCTAAGATTGCGGTAGGGTTGACCTTGGATGAAGTTATTAACCCAGTTACAGGTTCAACTTATGCCATGTTTGAACCAGCCCTTGACTATGTGGTGGCTAAGATTCCACGTTTCCCATTTGACAAGTTTGAAAAAGGGGAACGTCGTCTTGGTACCCAGATGAAGGCAACTGGAGAAGTTATGGCCATCGGTCGGAACATCGAGGAATCTCTCCTTAAAGCTTGTCGCTCTCTAGAAATCGGTGTCCATCATAATGAAATGCCTGAGCTTGCAGATGTTTCAGATGATGCCTTGATTGAAAAAGTTGTCAAGGCTCAAGATGACCGTCTCTTCTACGTATCAGAAGCTATTCGTCGTGGTTATACACCAGAAGAGATTGCTGACTTAACTAAGATTGATATTTTCTACCTTGATAAACTCTTGCATATTTTTGAGATTGAACAAGAATTGGGCGCACATCCTCAGGATGTCGATGTCTTGAAAACAGCAAAACTCAATGGTTTCTCAGATCGTAAAATCGCAGAACTTTGGGGAACTACAGCTGATCAAGTTCGCCAACTTCGTTTAGAAAACAAGATTGTCCCAGTTTACAAGATGGTAGATACTTGTGCCGCAGAATTTGAATCAGAAACTCCGTACTTCTACTCAACATATGGATGGGAAAATGAGTCTATCAAGTCTGATAAGGAATCTGTACTTGTCCTAGGTTCTGGCCCAATCCGTATCGGTCAAGGGGTAGAGTTTGACTACGCAACTGTTCACTCTGTTAAGGCAATCCAAGCTGCTGGCTACGAAGCCATCATTATGAACTCAAACCCAGAGACAGTTTCAACAGACTTCTCTGTATCTGATAAACTCTACTTTGAACCATTAACGTTCGAAGATGTTATGAATGTTATCGACTTAGAGCAACCAAAAGGTGTTATCGTTCAATTTGGTGGTCAAACAGCTATCAACCTTGCGGAGCCATTAGCAAAAGCTGGTGTGACTATCCTTGGTACTCAAGTTGCGGACTTGGACCGTGCGGAAGACCGTGACCTCTTCGAACAAGCCCTCAAAGACTTGGATATTCCACAACCTCCTGGACAAACAGCAACCAATGAAGAAGAAGCAGTACTTGCTGCACGTAAAATTGGTTTCCCAGTTCTCGTTCGCCCTTCATATGTTTTGGGTGGACGTGCTATGGAAATCGTTGAGAATGAAGATGATCTCCGTTCTTACATGCGTACTGCGGTTAAGGCAAGTCCAGACCACCCTGTTCTTGTTGACTCTTATATCGTCGGACAAGAGTGTGAAGTCGATGCCATTTCAGACGGACAAAATGTCCTCATTCCTGGTATCATGGAGCATATCGAACGCGCTGGTGTCCACTCAGGTGACTCCATGGCGGTTTATCCTCCTCAAACCTTGTCGCAAAAAGTGCAAGAAACGATTGCAGACTACACCAAACGTCTTGCAATTGGCCTCAACTGTCTTGGTATGATGAACATTCAGTTTGTTATAAAGGATGAGAAAGTATACGTCATTGAAGTAAACCCTCGTGCCAGTCGTACCGTTCCGTTCCTTTCAAAAGTAACCAATATCCCTATGGCACAGGTAGCGACTAAGCTAATTCTCGGTCAAAGTCTTGAAGAGCTTGGTTACCAAGATGGGCTTTACCCAGAAAGCACTCGCGTTCATATCAAGGCGCCAGTATTCTCCTTTACCAAGCTAGCTAAGGTAGACAGCCTTCTTGGCCCTGAAATGAAGTCAACAGGGGAAGTCATGGGTTCTGATACCACTCTTGAAAAAGCTCTCTACAAGGCCTTTGAAGCTTCTTATCTTCACTTACCAACCTTTGGTAATGTTGTCTTCACCATCGCGGATGATGCAAAAGAAGAAGCTTTGGATTTAGCTCGTCGTTTCCAAAATATTGGCTACGGAATCCTTGCTACTGAAGGAACTGCAGAGTTCTTTGCAAGTCATGGATTGCAGGCTCAACTCGTTGGAAAGATTGGTGATGATGAACACGATATTCCAAGCTACGTCCGCAAAGGAAAAATTCAAGCTATCATCAACACAGTTGGTACCAAACGGACAGCTGATGAAGATGGTGAACAAATCAGACGTTCAGCAATTGAACATGGAGTTCCTCTCTTTACAGCTCTAGACACAGCAGATGCCATGCTAAAAGTATTAGAAAGCAGAAGTTTTGTCACAGAAGCGATTTAATAAAAAGATTCTCATTTGAGAATCTTTTTTTATGAAAGCGTTGCTATCATTTTTCACAAATAATTAAATGCAAAACCTGGACCTAAGTAAATATATAAAAATAGTATAATTTAAAATTAATTGATTTTAAAAGATAGACATAATATTGGACGGTATACATTTACATATAAGTATATATAACAAATCAAAGGATGTTTAAAAGGCCTAAAATATAATAAAGTAAACGATTTCGGGAGTACATAATTATTTGAAGTTATGTTAGATTTATGGTATGATAGAAGTGCTGAAGTAGGAGAAAAATATTGTATTCTAGGTTCAAATACGATATAATTTCTCTACTGATAGTAAGAAAATATAAAAGGAGAACTTATCAAAATGATAAGAAAGGAACAACAACGTTTTTCTTTGAGGAAATATAAGGTAGGTGTTGCATCCGTATTTTTGGGAACAACTCTTAGTTTTATGTTAGCAAATGGAGGTGCAGTAAAAGCTTCTGAACTTCCTGCACAACCAAGTTCTGAAGAAAAAACAGAGTTGGTGAAAAAGGATAGTAGTGAGGATTCCTCTAAAAAGGAACAGAATGTTGTAGAAAATGTTGCAACAACTGAGCTTGCTGAAGGAAACAAAGCAGAAGAAGCTACACCAGCAGTAACTGAATCAAAACCAGCTACAGAAGAAACTGCCAAAGTGGAAGAGTCTGCTAAACCAGAAGTTGCTGAAGTTGCTGAAGGAGAAGCTAATAAAGCAGAAAATACTGAAGAATCAAAACCAGCAGCAACTGAATCAAAACCAGCTACAGATGAGTCAAATAAACCTAAAGTTCGTAACCGTCGTGCGACTACGGAAGATGCAGTTTCTGGAGATCACAACACTAAACCAGTAAGTGTTAGTACTTATTTAAAAGACGGTGAGACTGTTGATCCATCTATCACTAATCCTAACGGGGCTACTGTTAAATCACAAGATGTACCAGCTGGTTATTCTGCTAAAGAAGGCGATGTCTACACTTATAGCATCGTAGACCTTACTCGCTTTAACGAACGGTATCATACAAACTACTACACACGTGCTTACAAGAGATTTGATGATTCTACTGATACTACTGTAGAATTAATTGATAAAAACACTGGTAATGCAGTAGAAACTAGAACTATTACAGCGACAAGTGGTGTTCAAAAATTTGCTACGACTGCAACTGCATCTAATGGCGAGTTAACGTATCAAGTAGATTTCGATAAAGGGACACCTGCTAGTAAGGCTGAACCTGCTCAACCATTCTTACAATACGGATTTGAAGTTGGTGCTGCTATCCAAGCTTTGGTAGCTCCAGGACATAATCTTACTACTGAGGAACAAAAACTATTCGATGCTGTTTATGCTGCAAGAACTTCTACAGATATTATAAATGTTGTAGAACCAGCTTATAATGGTCGTACAATTACTGATACAAATAGTAAAATTCCTAGCTTTGTTGAAAAGACAACCTACTACAGAGTAGTTGATAAAAACAATGCTACATTTAATGCTAATAAAACTGATGCAACAGTTCAAGATTATGAGCCAAATGGTAATGAAGTAGATTTAGCTAAATATACAACTAAAGCTATGGAAGGACAAAATTTTACAGCATCTGGTGAGCGTCAATTTGATGGGTACAAACTTTATCAAAAAGCTGACCCAGATACGACATCAGGTTATGTAAGCCGTCCTTACAAAGTTGGTACTAAATTTATGGATGCTGAGCGTGCAGGAATCAAACGTATCAAAGAAATCGTAGGTGAAGACGGAACAGTAGTAGTTCGTGTTTACTTACTAGATCCAAAACAACAAAGCAAACGTTCAGATGGTTCACTAAGTACTGACGGTTACATGTTGCTTGCAGAAACCAAACCGATTAAACCGGGAAAAGCAAATACCGAAGATTTGGTAGTTAAGAAGTCTCCACTTTATACTATTCCTTTCACAGATAGTAAAGGTGTAAACTATCCAAACGGTAAAGAATTTCCATTTGACTTCCAAAAAGCTGGTGGCTACACGCCTAAGAAGACTGTATTCATTCCATTCCTGGGAGATAACATTGGTCACCTTTCTCCAAACGAACAATTAGTTCGTGGAATAAATGGTATCGGTACAAACGTTGACTTGCTCAACTCATTGACACCATACAAGCAACCAATTTATTACTATGTCAAACGCGAACCAGCAAAAGTTACACCAGAATTCGAAAAAGAGCTTGCTGGACGTGTATTAACAGATGGAGAATTCAGCTTCAAGTTAACAGAAGAAAAGAGTACTCCAGATAAACATGAAGAAACTGTTACAAACAAAAATGGCAAGGTTACATTTAGTGAATTATCATTTAGCAATCCTGGTACCTATAAATATAAGATTACAGAGTTAAAAGGTTCTGATGCAAACGTTGACTACGATGCGATGACAGTTACAATGACAGTTACGGTAACTGAAAAAAATGCATTGGGTGATCTCGAAGCTACCGTTAAGTATAGTTCTGAAGGTGGATTTAGTGCAGATGCTAATGATAAAATCTTTAACAACTATGTAGTTTCACCAGTAGTTACTAAGTTTGATTTTACGAAGAAACTCGCAGGTCGTAAACTTAAGGCAGGTGAATTTAGCTTCGTCCTTAAGAATGCAGCAGGTGAAGAAGTTGAAACTGTTAAGAATAAAGAAGACGGAACTGTTACGTTCTCAGAATTATCATTCGATAATACAAAAGTTGGTACCCATACTTATACAGTAGAAGAGGTTATCCCGGCTACTAAAGAATTAGGAATGACTTATGACACCATGAAAGCAACGCTTACTGTGGAAGTTTCAAAAAATGGACATACCCTAACAACAGTAACAAATGTCAGCTCAGCAGATGGTGTGAATGAAAATGGAGAATCAACAGATGGAACGGAAGATAAAGAGTTTAACAATAAAATAACTCCTCCAGAGACACCTGTATTCCAACCAGAGAAATTTGTACTGAACAAAGAAAAGTATGACATCACTGGTACTAAATTAGTCGATGATGACAACGAATTGACTAATGAGTATACAGAAACCAATGCTAATCCGTACGCTGATAAAACTAATAATAACGAAGCAGAAAATATCAATACTAAGACAGTTGAACGTGGCGATAAATTAGTTTACCAAGTATGGTTGGATACTAAAAACTTCTCAGATAAGAACAATATCCAATCTGTTGGAATCTCTGATACTTATGATGCTGAAAAAGTAACAGTTAATGCTGCTGATATTAAAGCATATGACAGTGTAACTGGCCAAGATGTAACTGCTAAGTTTGATATTAAAGTTGAAAATGGCGTTATTACAGCAACTTCTAAGGCTTCTATGAACAAGTCTTTAGGTGATGTGGATAATACTCAAGTTATAGACACAACTAAATTTGAATTTGGTCGCTACTATAAATTCGATATCCCAGCCACTGTTAAAGACACAGTTAAGGCAGGGGCTGATATTGAAAATAAGGCCAACCAAATCGTTCATGTCTACAACCCAGTAAGCAAATCAGTAGAAACACCTGAAAAACCAACTCAGAAACGTGTCAACTCTGTACCAGTTACAGTTGATCTCAAGTTCACTAAGAAGTTGGAAGGCCGTACTCTAGCAGCTGGTGAATTTAGCTTTGTTCTTAAGAAAGACAATGTTGCAGTTGAAACTGTTAAGAATGATAAAGATGGTAAGATTACCTTTAAGAAATTTAAGTTTGGTAAAGATGATCTTGGCAAGACCTACACTTATACTGTTTCAGAAGTTGCAGGTACTGATACAACAGTAACTTACGACGACATGGTTGCAACAGTTACAGTGAAGGTAGCCCATGATGGTACTGCTAAGGCAATTGTAGCAACTGTTACTGACGCTCCAGATAAAGAGTTCAATAATACTGTAACTCCACCGGAAGAACCTAAGTTCCAACCAGAGAAATACGTTGTTTCTAAAGAGAAATACGATATCACAGGCGACAAGCTTCTTGATGATGACAAAGAGTTAGCAGATAAGTACGCGGATACCAATGTGAACCCATATGCGGACAATACCGTCAATAATGATGTGGAAAACTTGAATACTAAGACAGTTGAACGTGGCGATAAATTGGTTTACCAAGTATGGTTGGATACTACTAAGTTTGACGCAGCTAACAAGGACAACATCCAATCAGTAGGAATCTCAGATGACTACGATGAAACTAAGTTAGAACTTGATTCTACTAAGATCAAAGCTTATGACTCAGTAACAGGCGCAGAAGTAACTGATAAATTCGATATAACTGTGAACAACGGTGTGATTACTGCGACACTTAAAGCTGGCTTCACGAAGTCACTTGGCGATGCAGAAAACACTCAAGTGATCGATACAACTAAGTTCGGCTTCGGACGTTACTACAAGTTCGACATCCCAACAACAGTGAAAGCTGATGTTCCTGGCGGAGTAGATATCGAAAATACTGCGGCTCAAGTAGTCAACTACTACAACCCAACAACTAAGAAAGTTGAAAAACCTGAAAAACCAACTGAAAAACGTGTAAACAACGTACCAATTCAAATTGAACTTGACTTCAAGAAAGCTCTTGCAGGTCGTCAATTGAAAGCCAACGAGTTTACTTTCCAATTGTTAGACGATGATGAATTCAATGTTCTTGAAACAGCAACCAATGATAAGGATGGTAAGGTTAAATTCACTAGCCTTAAGTACACAAACAATGATATCGGTGTTTACCGTTACAAAGTAGTAGAAGTTGCTGGTACAGACTCAACCGTTACATATGACAATATGAAAGCTGTTGTAACAGTCACTGTTTCTCATGATGGTACGGCTAAAGCTTTAGTTGCTAAGGTCGGAGATATTGCCGATAAAGAGTTTAACAACACTGTGACTCCTCCAGAAGAACCTAAGTTCCAACCAGAGAAATACGTTGTAACTAAAGAGAAATACGACATCACAGGCGACAAGCTTCTTGATGATGATTCTGAGTTGACTGATAAATATGGTGAAACAAATACAAATCCATATGTAGATGGAACTTCAAACAACGAAGCAGAAAACTTGAATACTAAGACTGTTAAACGTGGCGCTAAATTGGTTTACCAAGTATGGCTTGACACAACTAAGTTCGACGCAGACAACAAGGATTACATCCAAACAGTAAGTATCTCTGATGACTTCGACGAAACTAAGGTTGATGTAGACGCTTCAGCTATCAAGGCTTACGATTCAGTAACTGGTGCGGATGTGACTGACAAGTTCGACATTAAGGTTGAAAATGGTGTTATGACCGCAACTCTTAAAGCCGGCTTCACTAAGTCACTTGGAGACGCAGACGATACACAAATCATCGACACAACTAAATTCGAGTTTGGTCGCTACTATAAATTCGATATCCCAGCCACTGTTAAAACAGACGTTAAAGGTGGAGTAGACATCGAAAATACAGCAGCGCAAATTGTAAACTACTACAACCCATCTACGAAGAAAGTTGAGAAACCAGAAAAACCAACTGAAAAACGTGTCAACTCAGTTCCAATTGAAGTCGAATTCAACTTCACTAAGAAACTCGAAGGCCGTGAGTTGAAAGCTGGTGAGTTCAGCTTCGTATTGAAAGACTCTAAAGGTACTGAAATCGAAACAGTTCAGAACGATAAAGATGGTAAGGTGAAATTCGCTAAACTTGAGTTCACTAAAGCCCAAGTTGGAACTCATAAGTACACTGTAGAAGAAGTTACAGGATCTGATGCGACAGTCACTTACGACTCTATGAAGGCTGAAATCACAGTAGAAGTTAAATACGATGGTACAGCTAAAGCACTTGTGAAGACACTAACTGACGCTCCAGATAAAGAGTTCAATAACACTGTGACTCCACCAGAAGAGCCTAAGTTCCAACCAGAGAAATATGTATTGGATACAGCTAAGTTCTCAATTACTGATAACAAACTTCTTGATGATGATTCTGAATTGGCAGACAAGTACGGAGATACCAACACAGATCCGTATGTAGATAAAACTGATAACAACGAAGCAGAAAACATCAATACTAAGACTGTTAAGCGTGGAGCTAAGCTCTACTACCAAGTATGGCTTGATACTACTAAGTTCGACGCTGACAACAAGGATAACATCCAATCAGTAAGTATTTCTGATGACTTCGATGAAACTAAGGTTGATGTAGATGCTTCAGCTATCAAGGCTTACGATTCAGTAACTGGTGCAGATGTGACTAACAAGTTCGACATTAAGGTTGAAAATGGTGTTATGACCGCAACTCTTAAAGCTGGCTTCACTAAGTCACTTGGAGACGCAGACGATACACAAATCATCGACACAACTAAATTCGAGTTTGGTCGCTACTATAAATTCGATATCCCAGCCACTGTTAAAGCAGACGTTAAAGGTGGGGTAGACATCGAAAATACAGCAGCGCAAATTGTAAACTACTACAACCCATCTACGAAGAAAGTTGAAAAACCAGAAAAACCAACTGAAAAACGTGTCAATTCAGTTCCAATTGAAGTCGAATTCAACTTCACTAAGAAATTGGAAGGCCGTGAATTGAAAGCTGGTGAGTTCAGCTTCGTATTGAAAGACTCTAAAGGTACTGAAATCGAAACGGTTCAGAACGATAAAGATGGTAAGGTGAAATTCGCTAAACTTGAATTCACTAAAGCCCAAGTTGGAACTCATAAGTACACTGTAGAAGAAGTTACAGGATCTGATGCGACAGTCACTTACGACTCTATGAAGGCTGAAATCACAGTAGAAGTTAAATACGATGGTACAGCTAAAGCACTTGTGAAGACACTAACTGATGCTCCAGATAAAGAGTTCAATAACATTGTGACCCCTCCAGAAACACCTGAGTTTAACCCAGAAAAATATATTCTTAACGAAGAGAAATTTGACATTACTGGAACTAAGCTTTTGGATGATGATAAAGAGTTAACTGATAAAGTAGCTGATACCAACAAAGATCCATATACGGACAAAGTTGATAATAATGAAACGCAAAATATCAATACTCAAACACTCCATAAAGGTGATAAGGTTGTTTACCAAGTATGGCTTGATACAACTAAATTTACAGAAGCTCACAATATTCAATCTGTTGGAATTACAGATAAATATGACAGTGAAAACTTGGATGTTAATGTAGCTAATATTAAAGCTTACGATTCAGTAACTGGTGAAGATGTAACAGCTAAGTTTGATATTTCAATTGTGGATGGTGTCATTACTGCTACATCTAAGGCTGACTTGACTATGCCTCTTGGAGATGCAGAAAATACTCAAGTAATAGACACTGCTAAATTAGCATTTGGACGTTACTACAAGTTTGATATTCCAGCACGTATCAAGGGAACTGCTAAAGAAGGTGTAGATATTGAAAATACAGCTTCTCAAATTGTTCACCAATATGATCCAACTAAGAAATCAGTTGAAAAACCAGAAAAACCAACTGAAAAACGTGTTGTTAATATTCCAGTGAAAGTTGAATTCAACTTCACGAAGAAATTAGAAGGTCGTGCGTTGAAAGCTGGTGAATTCAGCTTCGTATTGAAAGACAAAGATGGTAACGTGATTGAAACCGTAAGCAATGATGCTGAAGGTAAGATCAAGTTCTCAGCTCTTGAATTCAAACGTGGTCAAGAAGGTACTTATATTTATCATGTAGAAGAAGTGAAAGGTAAAGAGGCTGGAGTTGAGTACGATAAGATGGTTGCTACAGTTGGAGTTGCTGTGACGAAGGACGGTAAAGTATTAACTCTTACTTCACAAATGCCTGAAGATACTGAGTTTAACAACAAGGTAACACCGCCAACACCGCCAACACCGCCAACACCGCCAACACCGCCAACGCCGCCAACACCGCCAACACCGCCAACGCCGCCAACACCGCCAACACCGCCAACACCGCCAACACCGCCAACACCACCAACACCGCCAACACCGCCAACACCATCAACACCACCAACGCCGCCAACACCGCCAACACCGGTAACACCGCCAACATCAGAAAAACCTAAAGGTCCTGAGTTGCCAAATACTGGTGAACAATCTAAATCTGGAGTTGTTGCACTTGGTGCTGCGCTTGGTCTCGTAGGTCTAGGTTTGGTTGCAAAACCAAAAAGACGTGAAGACTAAGATTGAGATGACATCAATATTTTGATGTTGAAATAACAATTTTAGCTTTAAAATGAAGAGGCTTTGCTCGTAAGAGCAAGGCCTCTTTGTTATTTTCTTATAAAAAAACCCGAGGACTTATTCCTTGGGCTTTTAAAATTATAGTAGTTTAATCTTGTTTCTTTTTATAACCGACAAGACCTGCAAATCCAGTGAGAAAAGCAAATCCAAGATATGCTAATTGGGAATTTTGCTCTCCTGTTGCAGGTAGCTGACTACCAGGTTTAATCAAAGTTCTTTCTGATTGTATTGACTCTTTTTGACGTTCAGAACCTTGAACTTGAGTTTGAGGTTGAACTTGAGTTTGAGGTTGAGTTTGAGTTTGAGTTTGAGGTTGAGGTTTAGGCTGAGGTTGAGTTTGAGTTTGAGTTTGAGGTTGAGGTTTAGGCTGAGGTTGAGGTTGAGGTTGAGGCTGAGGTTGAGGTTTAGGTTTAGGTTGAGGTTGAGGTTGAGGTTGAGGTTGAGGTTGAGGTTGAGGTTCAGGTTGAGGTTCAGGTTGAGGTTGAGGAGTTGGTAATTCTTTGACTTTGTATTCAAAAATCAGATCTGTAGTTCCTACTCCGACTTGGCCTGATTGTTGTGCACTGCTAATACGTTCGTATGTTTGACCATTATAAGAAATTTCGTCCGGTGCAACAGCAATGTAGGCAGAACCGTTATCTGCATTTGAAGCAATAACGACAGCTGGTTGCAATTCAGTTGTGGTGTTTTGAAGGACAAATCGTGCAATGACATTTCCTGAAGCAAGTTTGTAGTCATAAATTACTGTTTTATTTCCCTTAGATACTGTTCCTGAAACATCAGCAGAACCCTCACGATGACCAACTAGATTATAGACTAGACCGTCTTTTGTAATTACTTTTGGTGCATCTGTAGTATAGTTCGTACCAAAGTCTGCGTTTTCAGAAACTGTTTGAGAGTCTTGTAATTCGGTATCACTACCTGTAATGAGGAATTGTACCGTCACTGTTCCTTGAGAAATTGTATAAGTAATTGCTGTATCATTAGTAGCAGAAGTTGCAGTAGGAAGAAGGTATCCCTTTGTTTCATCAAGTGGATCTACAAAGGTTAAGATTTTTCCAGTTGCATCTTTTGGTTCTAACCCTTCAATATATGGTAGAGTTGCAGTTGGCGCTGAAATAGCAGTTGGATTAGAAGAATCATTTAAATATGCAATCTCTTTAATAGCATTTGATGGTTCTTTTCCTGATGCATAACTAATTGTATAAACACCGACTGGTCGGTAGACAACAATATCAGAAATGTCATCAGATTCAGCTAGGATTCCAGTATGACCTCCAGATTTATTAAGATCAGGAGAGATTGTTACATTTGATTCTTTAGATACGACAACATATCCATTTTTGACTGGATTTTCATAATCTGCGAAAGTAGTACCGTCTTTAGACACCCAATCTTCAAGTGTTGTTTCTCCAGTTACCAAATTGATAGTTCCTTTTCGGCTAAAGTTTAAACTATCTGTTTTTGAAACGATGTCAGCTTCTTGGCGATTGTTACCATTCTTATCTTCAGTAACATAGGTGATAGTACGAGTTACTTTTTCTGATAAATGATTGAGATCACTAATAGATTTTCCGTTTGGAGCTTTAGGAGTTGGATAGATGCTACCATCGGTATCTCCTGGAACAACTCGGCCAACTTGAATTGGTTGTGTTTCAGAAAAATCTACAATTTTTGGTGTAAAGCGAACGATGAATTCCTGTACGCCATCACCATTAATGTTTGAAGCATCTCGGTCAAATTTTGCTGGTCCATTTTTATCAAATTCGTTCTCAACTAGTTTATAACCTTGTTTCAGGTATTTAGCAATCGTATCTTTTGTTGAGTAGTCAATCTTTTCACCAGTATGGCCAACAAAGTCGCTTGAACGTTCAAGTTCCTTGCCATTTTCATCTTGATAAATAACACGGGCAACTTCATTAAGTTTGACATAGAGCATATCCCATACATCCAGGCTAGGAACATCAATTGCAGCCATCCATTGACCAGCCCCGCTATCATAATATACATTAGCAGTAGTTTCGCGAAGTTTAATATTATACTTTCCATCTACTGCATCTGGGGTAGCCCAGTAGATATTCGCATGTTCGGCCTGATCTTTTGAAATTTTACCAAGTGGCACAAAAGCTTGGATGTTAGTCAGTTTGGTAGTGGAATTAACAGCACTATTCCATTTGTTTTCAGTAATTCCAACAAGATTAATTAAATGAGCAATTCGGTCACCAGTTTTAGTTTCTTTTGTGATGGTATAAACGGTACCAGATTGAACACCATCTGAATTATCAAGATTAGAACCGATAAATTTACCATTTACAAGAACATTTGTATTGTCTCCAATACGGCGAGTATCATGTGCTAAAGTTTCGCGTCCACGAAGGAGTTCTTGGTAGGCAACGATAAATTCTTGGTAGTTGAATTCTGCATTAGCAAAATCAGCATTGACTGGTAAGTTTTGATTGAGGTACCATTCAGCCTGAATAACACCAAAACCTTTTTCATCTTGAGATGTATTGAGAGCAGCAGTGGTCATATGATAACCTCCACTTGCTGCAATAATTGCATCTGTTAGTAATTCATTGTCTTTGCTGAGTTTTGCTGCATTTTTTTCACGGTGTGTATAAGCAGCGATAATTGGAGATTTTCCGTTGTATAAATCTCGCATACGCTCAGTCAAGCGTGTTAAGGCTTGGTAGGTAGAATCATGGGCGATGCTATCTCCCCAAACTTCCGCATAAGGTGCAGAGACATTGGTTTTTCCTAATCGATCAGCATCTCCAGTAGAGATATCGTTGATCATGAAGTCATAGCCTTCTTTTTTGAGGGCCTCTGTTGCAGCTGCGGCTAGCTTTGGATAGTTATCACTTAAAGAGAAAGCTTTTCCAGGTTCGTTAACTTTTTCAACCAAGTTAGTCCCCATAGTGTCCCCTTGCCAACCATCGAAGCCGCCTTCTTTCATGGCTTTTAACATTACATTGATGATAAAGTTTTGCCAGTTCGGATCTCCTGGATCAAGAAATTGTTGGATGTCAGTCGCTGTAACATCACCAGTCTTTCCAAAGTTGAAGTGATCTTGCAAGTTGCGTACGATCGCACTTTTTACTTGGTCTGGGATTTTTTCATCAAGAGACACAGCGTAAATCATATTATAAAGCATAGCTTTAGCACCAGTTGAATGGACATGAGAAACCAACTCTTTTACAGCTTCTGTGTCAATAACCGGTAAGTATGTTTTACGTTTTTCGGGATCTGTTTCATCTTTCGGAATCAAGAAAGTAGCCCAATCTTGAGTGAATCGTTCAACATTAGCTGGGAATGGATTAGCAGGAGTATTGTAAACGTCGTAGAAGAAGTAGTTATTGATGTGCATATTGGCCAATTGGTCAATACTATTTTTATATCCTTCCACTTGCTCTTTAGTGATCGAATTGTGATTGTCTTTTGAACCTGCTACAACACCATAACGTGGATATACAGTCCAATCATCTTCAACTGATAGACCAGCTACCTTGTGAAATTCTTGTTTTCCATCAGCATTCTTTCCGATGACGTCAATGAGATAACCAGAATTTGGAGAGAAAACAGAGTTTGGAATGACAAGTGAATTTCCTGGAGCATTTTTCAACTCATAAATAACTTTGTCTAGATGAGACACTGTCAAATCAGACGAAGTTACGTCAGGATTATTGATTGAGATGCTAACATCCTCCCCACTTTTATATGTGGCTTTGTTAAATGTTACATCGTTTTGGATTTTTGGTGTGTTATAAGTGCTTGTTGCCACTGAAGTACTACGAGTTGTTGGTTCAGTTGCACTTGCAGTTTGAGGCAAAGATGATGTCTCTTCACTTGAAGAAGTCTTTGGGGTTTCCTCACTAGTTGTTGTAGTAGGTTGCTCACTAGTGGTCTCCTCACTAGTTGTTGTAGTAGGTTGCTCACTAGTGGTCTCATTACTAGTGGCTGGTTGACTTGATGTTGTTACGTTTGTAGATGAAGTTGTAGTTGAAGCAACTTCATCAGCCATAGCAACAGAACTTAACATTAAAGAACCAAAGACCGTAATCATAGATACAAGTACTTTATTTCGCTTACGGAAATAGCCGTGACCTTTTTCTTGAGAAAAGTTATTTGAAGATTTCATTATATCCTCCAATCATAGTATTTTGTTAGTTGAAATTATACGACAGTTCATAAGAAAATGTCAACAAAAACGTAAACTTTTTGAAAACAAAATGAAAAACTCATGAAAGTAAAGTGAAAAAAAACTTGAAAAAAATTAATAAAAATACTTGACTTTTAAAATAATTTTTGTTACGATTTTTCTGACTTCGAAGAACAAAAATTCTTTTTGCTTGATAAGCATAAATAAAAAACATTTAAAAAGGAGTTTGTCATGTCATCGTTAAAGAATAATAAAACGATTAAGTATGCCTTGAGAAAAACCTCAGTTGCTTTTGGTTCTGTTGCAGTCGCAACAGTGATTGCTGCTGCAGGTATTGCTACTGTATCTGCCGATGAAACTTCATCAGTAACTACACCTGTTACTACTTCAACTACAACAGTAGCTGGAGAAGAAACAAAAGAAGTTGCGGTTCCAGAGAAGTTGGAAGAAGCTAAAACTGCTGCCACAAATGAAGGTCTTGAAGTTAAAGAAACTGAGACTAAAAAGCAAGATTCAGAGGAAGCTGCTGCTAAAGATTACGAAAAACAAGTTACTGATATTAATAAAACTGTAGCTGATTATAAAGCTGAAGTGGCAGCAAATCAAGAAGCTTACGAAAAAGAAAAAGCTGAAGTTGATGCTAAAAATGCTGCTACACAAGCAAACTACGATAAAGAGCTTGCAGCTTACAACGAAAAACTTACTGCTTATAAAAAAGAATTGACTGAAAAATCAGCAGAAAAAACAGCAGTAGAAAAAAGTAATGAAGAAGCACGTGTTGCTTATGAAAAAGCTCTTGAAGAATATAACACAGCACTTGCAGCATACAATGCATCTGTAACAGCAAATCAAGAAGCTACTGAAAGTAATAAATTAGCTCAAGCAGAATATGAAGCTAAATTAGCTGACTACAAGACTAAAAAAGCTGCTTATGATGAAGCACAAGCTGCTTACTTGATTGAGCTCGAAATTTACAACAAGAAAAAAGCACAATACGATGATGCTAAAGATGCCTTCAATAAGATGGTTGCAGAGCGTGGTGGAAATCCTGAGAAATACAAACAAGATTTGACATTCCTCTCTGAAGAACTTGCTGATGGCGAAACAACTAAAATCACACACCAAACAACTGGATTAACAACTTACTTGACAAAAGAAGGTCATTCTCGTATGTACGGCGATGGGAAAGCTACAAAAATGTATGAAACAAAGAATCTTCAAGATTCTGATTTGACAACTACAAATCCATATGCCAACAATGAAATTGAGTGGGGAGTTGTAAAAGTCGGAGACAAATTTGATGTGACATACACAGGACTTACTCAAGCTAAAATTGTAAAAGGTAGCGAAGAAAAACGTATTGCAAAAGTTGTTTATAAATACGAAGTGAAGAGCCTTCCATCATCAGATGGAAAAGGAATCGTTCAAATTTATAACGATCCAGCAGTTACAATGACAATTGGTAGCTCAACAGATACTGAAAACCCAGTAACTGTTGGTGTTGACATTGAGTTTTACGATGAAAATGACCAATTAATTGATTTGTCACAACACAATGCAATCCTTGCCCTTAACTCACTTAACCACTGGAATGGTGCATCTTATGTTGAAAATGACAAACCTCGTCCTCTAGTTGTTGAAGCTAAAGATAGCGAAGGCAATACAGTTCGTGGAACTTGGGATCCATATTCAGATGGAACTGAACCAAAACTCGATGGTGCAAACGTTGTTGTGAAAAGCGGTAAAGCTGACTTCGGTAGTGCAGAAGTTGATATCAATGCTGATAATCCTTTGAAAATTGTTGCTCAAAAAGCAACATGGGTTGATGATGCCTTCAAAGTAACTGAAGAAACAACAGTTGATGCTACAACAGTGAACGCATCTGGTGGCGGAAATGGTCACTCAGTTGGTACTGAAGATTACACATTTGGTGATAAATCAGATGTTATCGGTTCTTACACTGTAGACGCTACATCAGGTGTTTTGAGATACACACCAAAAATGAAACACCAAGATACTCCTCACGTTGAGTCTGTAAACATTGGTGACAAAGAGTTTATTAAACTTCCAAATTCAAGTGTAGACCAAGATTCATCTACAAAAGAAGTATCTGCTAAAGAACAAAACCAATACATGGATCAAGGTGCTACATTTAATGCAGACTCTTCAAGTGAAACTAAGGGTTGGGATGATCCTACGAGCCCTTACCTTTACTATGGTGGTGCTGCTGTTATTTTGAAAGATGGTCATCTTGAATTTACAGCAAAAGGTGCTAACGCAACAGGCGAAGCAACTATCTATTGGTTCTCTATCAACTCAAACGTTGGCTTCCCTCAAGATCCAGGTGAAGAGCCAGTTAAACCAACAGAACCAACACCTCCAGTTAAACCTGAAAAACCAGAATTGACAGAAGTACCAACTGTTAAAGAAAAACCAGTTCCACCGACAGAACCAGAATATAAAACTGTACCTGTCTTACCAAGTGAACCGGTTAAACCAGAAGCACCTGAGTTGGTGAAGGATCCTGTTAAGAAAGAAACAGAAAAACCAGTTGTTGAATGGAATAAAAATGTTGTGCTTATCAAGGAAAATGAAAAACCACAACCTAAGCCAGAACCAAAACCAGAGCCTAAGCCAGAACCAAAACCAGAGCCTAAGCCAGAGCCAAAACCAGAGCCTAAGCCAGAGCCAAAACCAGAGCCTAAGCCAGAACCAAAACCAGAGCCTAAGCCAGAACCAAAACCAGAGCCAAAACCAGAGCCAAAACCAGAGCCAAAACCAGAGCCTAAGCCAGAACCAAAACCAGAGCCAAAACCAGAATCATCTAAGAAATCATTGCCAAATACTGGTTCAGTTGAACAATCATTCATGACTTATTCAGCACTTATTGGTTTAGCTACTGCCGGTTATGCTTTGTCAAGAAAGAAAAAAGAAGACTAATTCATTCTGACAATTTAAAAAGAGAAGACTAGTTTAGTCTTCTCTTTTTTTGACATTCTCCTATAAAATTTAAAATATTAAACCGTTTTCACTTGACAAAAATTGGTCTATACCATATAATGAAATAAAGAAATATGGAGGAACAATTATGAAAGTTATTCAAGTAAAAAATCCTGAAGAAGGTGGAAAAGTAGCTTTTGAAATTTTAAAAGAAAAGTTAGCAAACGGTGCTCAAACATTAGGACTTGCGACAGGTAGCAGTCCACTTGAGTTTTATGGAGAAATCGTTAAGAGTGACCTTGATTTTTCAAATCTTACAAGTGTTAACTTGGACGAATATGTAGGTCTTGATGGAGATAACCCACAATCTTATCGTTACTTTATGCAAGAAAATCTATTCAATAAAAAGCCATTCAAAGAAAGCTTTTTACCGCGTGGTGTAAAAGATAATGCAGAAGAAGAAGTAGAACGTTATAATCAAATTCTTGCAGATCATCCAGTAGATTTACAAATCTTGGGAATTGGCCGAAATGGACATATTGGATTTAATGAGCCAGGAACTCCATTTGATAGTCAAACACACCTTGTAGATCTTGATCAGTCTACTATTGAAGCAAATGCTCGCTTCTTTGATAAGATTGAAGATGTACCAACACAAGCTATCTCAATGGGAATCAAAAATATTCTAGATGCAAAATCTATTCTTCTCTTTGCTTATGGTGAATCTAAGGCAGAAGCTATCGCTGGAACTGTTGAAGGTCCAGTTACTGAAAGTCTTCCAGCAAGTAGTTTGCAGAACCATCCAGATGTAACTATTATTGCGGATGCTGGAGCACTTAGCCTGCTTGAAAAATAAAAAATTCACGAACCACTTGCTCTTTGTAGTGAGTGGTTTTTTACTTCAAATGTTCACTATCCTGCTAAGGTGGTATAATATAGCTATATAAAGGAGGTTCGAACTTTGATTTATATAATCGGTTTTATTTGTTTTTTACTTTTAATGTTACTGTTTTATCGTCTCATTCAGCAATCAAAGAACCCTTCAGGTATTCTAGGAAAACGAATGATGAAATTGTGGAATAGAGCCTATCTCCCCATGTTTGTATGGGCAATTCGTCATCTGGATAGGACATTTTACCCTGTAATCTTAGATGTAGGAGTTGGGAACGGCCGTTCAACCATCCTACTGAAAGAAACTTTTCCGCAAAGTACTATAACTGGAATCGATATTTCAGATACCGCAATAGCTCAAGCCAAACAGATAGAGATGACTAATCTAAATTTTGAACGAAGAGACGTTAGGGAGACAGGTTTTTCTGATGAAAGTGTTGATTTAATCACAGCCTTTCAAACTCATTTTCATTGGCAGAATCTAGAGGCTTCTTTTATGGAAATTCGAAGAATACTCAAATCAGACGGGATGCTCTTACTGGCTTGTGAATATAACAAGTTATCTTACTTTTTACCACAGGTTCAAAGCGAAGAAGCATTTAGACGATTCTTGTTATCAGTAGGGTTTGAGCTCGTAGCTAGTCAAAGAAAGGGATCGTGGATCCTTTATAAAATTCGTAAAGGATTTGTTAAAAAGTAGCTTTTTTAAAATCTTTTACAGGAGGAATCAGAATGAATACGAAGAATAGGAATTTGATAGAAGATAATAAAAAGGCTGAAAACCAAAGCTTTCTCTATTATTTACACGAGGAAAAAGTATTTGATAGGCAGTCGCTGGCTAATTTATGTCACTACGTAGAAAAGATCGATTCTATTAGTATAGATCAGCTGAGGGATTTGCATTTTATTGAAAATCAAATTCTTCGTCATCTGGTATATCATTTTGATAGCAATGACTTGAGTAAGATTTCAAATCTTCCTGATGAATATTGGGAATATATTGAATCTTTTGAACAAGCAGTAACAAAGTTGTATGATTTGATAAAGTATAGGTAAGAAAGTAATTAATAAACTGGAAAATAGGAATAAATGTAGGCTTCCCCTTGACATTTATTCATTATGCATGTAAAATAGAATAGATCTTGAACTTGAAGGGAGTGAAAAAAATGTCTAAAACAGTAGTACGTAAGAATGAATCTCTTGACGATGCACTTCGTCGTTTCAAACGTGCGGTTACTAAAGCTGGTACTCTTCAAGAAACACGCAAACGTGAATTCTATGAAAAACCTTCTGTAAAACGTAAACGTAAATCAGAAGCAGCTCGTAAACGTAAAAAATTCTAATTGAAGTGAAAGGCTAGACTTGTCTAGTCTTTTTTGTATTCTTAAGACCCGAATAATTTTACATGTTTCAATGATTATTTAGGAATTGGATAAAAATCAAACTTAAGGATGTAATAACTGAATATTATAACTCTATTTACTTTTATTTGACATTTAAAATAATTATTCGTTTTAGTTGATTTTAATTGAAAAATAGAGTAAAATTGTGCTAAAATAGTGTAATTTTACACGGAGGTAAATAGGGATGAAAAACCAGAAAAGGTTTGGAAAATTATTAATCACTTTATTGTCTACAGGTGTGCTTTTGGCCGCTCTTCAAAGTCAAGAAATCATCACTGCTGAAGAAACAACGACAGCTGAGCAAATTTCTACAACAAGTGCTGAAGCAACAACTTCTGCTGAAGCTGTAACAACTACAGAAACTCCTGCACGTGAAGCAAGAGAAGTAGCTGCAGAAGTGACTGGTACTATTAAAAACCATGATATTAAATATTATGAATACTACACAGATGTAGACCTTTCTTTTTCAATTACAGATGATGATGTGAAAGAAGGCGACTATGTTACAGTTACATTAGAAAACGTCGCTGTCTTAAATCAACTAAATGGCAAGGATGTCACTTACGAAGGTAAGACAATTGGTAAAATTTCAATTGTTTCGTTTGAAAACGTCAATAAAGCACGTCAAGGTTCAAACGATACAGCTCAAATGCAACAAGCTGAATTGGAATCAACACGCGCGACATTAAAAATTACATTTACGAAAGCTATTGAAGCTGAAAAACCAGATGTATTGAAACAAGTCAAGTTCCAAATTACATCAGATAACGCTTATAATGGAGCTGTAATCGCAAATAAAGACTACACTTTAAACCAAGTGATTAAAGTTGGATCTTCTTCTGTGACAAGTACAGTAGATATTCCGAAAGTAGAACAATTTGCTACTGAGACAAACTCAATCCACTTCACACCTTCTGGAAATACGATTAAATTCAACGCTGATGGATCATATGAAACGACTACACAATTCCAAGTTCGTGGAAGTGAAGGTATGAAAGTTGGTTCAACTGTTGAGTTAGAATTCAATGATGCTTCAGGTATCGAGTGGAAAACAAGTGGAGATGATGCAATTAAAGTGGGCGACACACACCAAGCTTACTTTATCTTACCTGTCTATAGTAGCTATAGTGTTAACCAATATGGTGCTTATGTGTTCCCGACAGGTGTAGCACCTAAGTTTAAAGTAACTTCAGTTTCAGCTAAGAAAATCACACTTGAAATGATTTCAGGAGATGTTCCAAAAGAATTAGGAGTATTCTTCGGTGTTGGTCAAAACCGTATTAATATCATCGATAAATCTAAGATTGATCTTGAAAAAATGCAATATGATGTTTCGAAAGTAGCTACGGCAACTATTGATGGGAAAGATTCAAAGGGTATCTATATTTACCGTATCATTAATGATTCTGCAGGTGCACAATTAGTTCTTGATACGCTTGTAACAGACTACAAAGATATCGATACAAAAGAAAATCTTAAACCACAGGATAAGGGTTGGAAAGATCCAGCTACTATTGATGGTTATGAGTTTGTGAAAACAGAAAAAGATCGTGAAGGAAATCGTATCCACTGGTATAAAAAAGTAGAACAAACTACGACAACAACTAGTACTACGACTACAACTACCACGACTACAACTACCACGACAACAACAGTAGAGCCAACTACTACTTCAACAACTACAACGACAGTAGAGCCAACAACAACTACAACGGCAGAAGCGTCAACTACCACTACAACAACAGAAGAATCAACTACCACTACAACAACAGAAGAATCAACTACCACTACTACAACAGTTGAGACAACTCCAGGTAAATCAAGTGAAGAAACTCCTTCAGGTAAAACAACTGAAGAAACAAGACCTGAAACTACGTCTACAACATCTGAACCTAAAAAGGAATTGCCAAATACTGGTTCTAAAGAATCATTGTTTGCAACTGGTGTAGCACTCTTGGTAGCTGGTCTTGGAGTCTTGGGCTTAAAGAAACAAGATAACTAAAGTGCACTATCTATTATGAAATAATAGTCCGAAGGATTAGACAACAATTTGTTGTTTAATCCTTTTTTGTATCGTTCAAATATTATCAGATAAATTAATAGCGTAAACACGGTAAAAAATACAAACTTCTTCCTACAATCTGATATAATAGTAAGAGAACTCGATTTAAGGAGAAATATATGTCGGTTTCAGTAAAAGAAGTAATTGAGAAGCTTAGATTAGACATTGTCTATGGGGAGCCTGAATTACTTGAAAAGGAAATTAATACTGCAGATATAACGCGACCTGGTCTCGAAATGACAGGCTATTTTGATTACTATACTCCAGAGCGTATTCAATTGTTGGGGATGAAGGAATGGTCCTATCTGATCAGTATGTCTTCTCACAACCGTTATACTGTTTTGAAAAAAATGTTCCTACCAGAAACACCAGCAGTTATTGTTGCGCGTGGTCTAGTTGTTCCTGAGGAAATGTTAAAGGCAGCTAGAGAATGTAAAATCGCAATTTTAACAAGTCGCACAGCTACAAGTCGTCTTTCTGGAGAACTGTCTAGTTATTTGGACTCCCGCTTAGCGGAACGTACAAGTGTACATGGGGTCCTAATGGATATTTATGGTATGGGTGTTCTCATTCAAGGTGATAGTGGAATCGGTAAGAGTGAGACAGGTTTAGAACTAGTTAAACGTGGTCACCGTTTGGTAGCAGACGATCGGGTAGATATCTATTCTAAGGATGAAATGACTCTCTGGGGTGAACCTGCTGAAATCTTGAAACATCTGATCGAAATTCGTGGAGTAGGGATCATTGATGTCATGAGTCTATACGGTGCCAGTGCAGTTAAGGATTCTTCACAAGTTCAGCTAGCTGTTTATTTGGAAAATTATGATACAAATAAGACCTTTGATCGCTTAGGAAATAATGCTGAAGAACTAGAAGTTTCTGGAGTTACCATTCCACGTATCCGCATCCCAGTTAAAACAGGGCGCAATATTTCTGTAGTTATCGAAGCTGCTGCCATGAACTATCGTTCTAAGGAAATGGGCTTTGATGCGACGCGTCTGTTTGAAGAAAGATTGACGAAATTAATTGAAAAGAACGAGGTGCAAAATGATTGATCCAGTTGCTTTTCAAATAGGTCCATTTGCCATTAGATGGTATGCACTTTGTATCGTTTCCGGCCTTATCTTAGCGGTATATTTGGCAAGTAAAGAAGCTCCTAAAAAGAAAATCTTATCAGAAGATATTCTGGATTTTATCTTAGTGGCTTTCCCTTTGTCAATCATCGGCGCGAGACTTTACTATGTTATTTTTAAATTTGACTATTATAGCCAACATTTAGGGGAGATATTTGCTGTCTGGAATGGTGGTCTTGCGATTTACGGCGGTCTAATTACCGGAGCGATTGTACTTTATATTTTCGCAGACCGTAAATTAATCAATACCTGGGATTTCTTAGATATTGCAGCTCCGAGTGTCATGATTGCTCAGAGTCTAGGACGTTGGGGGAACTTCTTTAACCAAGAAGCTTACGGAGCAGTTGTAGAAAACCTTGATTATTTACCTGGTTTTATTAAGAATCAGATGTATATTGATGGTTCTTATCGTCAACCAACTTTCTTATACGAATCTATCTGGAACCTGATTGGTTTTGCTTTGATTGTTATTTTTAGACGCCGATTAAATGGTATTCGTCGTGGTCATATCATAGCCTTTTACTTAATTTGGTATGGTTTTGGACGTATGATTATTGAGGGCATGCGTACAGATAGTCTCATGTTCTTTGGACTTCGAGTATCTCAGTGGTTGTCTGTTCTATTAATTGGACTTGGTATTTATATTATCGTTTATCAAAATCGGAAAAAAGCACCATTTTATAATGTAAAAAAGGAGAATTAAAATGTTAGAAGTTGCTTATATTATTGTGGCTATTGCCTTGATTGTATTTATTGTTTATTTGATTATTACCCTTCAAAAAGTTGGACGTGTAATCGATGAAACTGAAAATACTGTTAAAACGCTAACTTCAGATGTAAATGTTACTCTACATCACACAAATGAACTTCTTGCCAAGGTCAATGTTCTTGCTGATGATATCAATATTAAAGTTGCAACCATTGATCCACTCTTTACAGCAGTTGCAGACCTTTCTGTTTCTGTCTCTGACTTAAATGAGCAGGCTCGTGTCTTGAGTAAAAAAGCATCATCTGCAGGTTCAAAAACATTAAAGACTAGTGCAGGCTTATCTGCCGTTCGTATTGCAAGTAAATTTTTTAAAAAATAAAAAGGAGATAACTCATGGGTAAATTATCATCAATCCTTTTAGGAACTGTTTCAGGTGTGGCTGTTGCCTTGTTTCTAACAAGTGAAAAAGGGAAACGTGTTACTAGTCAGGCACAAGACTTTATTGAAGATCTGAGAGAAGATCCAGAATATGCTAAGGAACAAGCAATCGAAAAATTGACAGAAGTCAAAGAACAAACCAGAGATTTTGTTCTAAAGACAAAAGAACAAGTAGAATCAGGCGAAATTACCTTGGATTCAGTTCTTGAGAAATCTAAATCTTTAGCTCAACAAGCTACTGAAGCTTCAAAAGAGACCTTGAACAATCTCAAGGAACAATTGGAAGAAAAAGTAGTTGTTGAAGACCCAGAAGAAGGTCAAGAAATCATCATCGAAATCAAAGAAGATTAAAATAGAAATCACCATTTTTGATTCCCTTAGAGTCGGAGATGGTGATTTTTTTTCTTGAGGGAAGTCTTTGTGGTATAATAAATACTATGCAGAAGAAACCAACATCAGCTTATGTGCACATTCCATTTTGTACACAAATCTGTTATTATTGTGACTTTTCTAAGGTCTTTATTAAAAATCAACCAGTAGACAGCTATCTAGAACATCTACTGCAAGAATTTCATTCTTATGACATTCAGAAGTTACGTACTCTCTATATTGGGGGAGGAACACCGACAGCCTTGTCTGCGCCACAGTTAGAGGTGCTTCTGGATGGATTGACTAAAAACTTAGATTTGTCAGTCTTAGAGGAATTAACCATTGAGGCTAATCCTGGTGATTTGGATGAGGACAAGATTGCAGTTTTGAAAAATTCAGCGGTCAACCGTGTTTCGTTGGGTGTCCAAACCTTTGATGACAAAATGCTGAAAAAAATTGGTCGTAGTCATTTGGAGAAAGATATCTATGAAAATATTGATCGTCTCAAGTTAGCAGGGTTTGATAATATTTCCATTGACTTGATCTACGCTCTTCCTGGTCAGACTATGGACCAGGTCAAGGACAATGTTGCCAAGGCCATCGCTTTGGACATTCCCCACATGAGTCTTTATAGCTTGATTTTGGAAAACCATACGGTCTTTATGAATCGTATGCGTCGTGGGAAGTTACCACTTCCTAAAGAAGAAGTAGAAGCTGAAATGTTCGAATATATCATTGCTGAATTAGAGAGAGCTGGTTTTGAGCATTATGAAATTTCAAATTTTTCAAAACCAGGTTTTGAAAGTCGTCATAACCTCATGTATTGGGATAATGCTGAGTATTATGGTATTGGTGCTGGTGCTTCTGGTTACGTCAATGGTGTTCGCTATAAAAATCATGGTCCTATCCGCCATTATTTGAAGGCAGTAGAAGAGGGAAATGCTCGCATCCATGAAGAACATCTGAGTCTAAGGGAACAAATGGAAGAAGAGATGTTTCTTGGACTTCGCAAGAAGACAGGAGTTTCAAAAGCAAGATTCGAAGAAAAATTTAGCACATCTTTTGAAAATTTATATGGTCAAGTTGTAAGAGATTTATGTCATCAAGGTCTTTTACAAGTAGAAGGTCAACAAATACGAATGACAAAAAAAGGTCTCTTTTTAGGAGATACAGTAGCAGAACGATTTATATTGGAGTAGAATTATGGGCTTAACTTATCAAATGAAGATGAAAATTCCTTTTGATATGGCTGATATGAATGGCCATATCAAGCTACCAGATGTTATCTTGTTGTCCCTGCAAGTATCAGGAATGCAATCAATTAATCTAGGAGTGAGTGACAAGGATGTTTTAGAACAGTATAATCTAGTCTGGATTATCACTGATTATGATATCGATGTTGTACGTTTACCTCAATTTGCTGAGGAAATCACAATTGAAACGGAAGCCTTGACTTACAATCGTCTATTTTGCTACCGCCGTTTTACTATTTATGATGAAGATGGTCAAGAAATCATTCACATGGTAGCTACCTTTGTCCTTATGGATCGTGAGAGTCGGAAGGTTCATCCTGTAGAACCTGAAATAGTCGCCCCTTATCAATCTGAGTTTTCTAAGAAACTCCTTCGCGGGCCAAAATATGCAGAGCTAGAAGAAGCGATTAGCAAAGATTACCACGTTCGTTTTTATGACTTGGATATGAATGGCCACGTCAATAACAGCAAATATCTGGACTGGGTTTTTGAAGTTATGGGGGCAGATTTCCTAACCAATCATATTCCTAAAAAAATCAACCTCAAGTATGTCAAGGAAGTTCGACCAGGTGGTATGATTACTTCTAGTTACGAATTGAATGGACTAGAAAGTAATCACCAAGTCACAAGTGATGGCGACATCAATGCTCAGGCAAAGATAACTTGGCAAGAAATTAAAAAAGATTAGAAGGAAATATATGACTTATAAAGGTTATTTAATTGATTTAGACGGAACAATATACAAGGGTAAAGATAGAATCCCAGCGGGAGAAGCTTTTGTACATGAGCTGCAGAAAAAGGAAATTCCTTATCTTTTTGTAACAAACAACACTACTCGTACACCTGAAAGTGTTCAAGAGATGTTGGCAAATCAGTTTAATATTGACACGCCTGTATCGACAATCTATACTGCAACCTTAGCGACCATTGATTACATGAATGACCTGGGACTTGAAAAGACAGTTTATGTGATTGGAGAAGCTGGGCTCAAGGAAGCCATTCAAGCAGCTGGTTATGTTGAAGATAAAGAAAATCCAGCCTATGTGGTTGTAGGTTTGGACTGGCAAGTTGACTATGAAAAATTTGCTACTGCAACCCTAGCTATCCATAAAGGTGCTCATTTTATCGGCACCAATCCAGATTTAAATATTCCAACAGAACGTGGACTTTTACCTGGTGCTGGTTCACTGATTACTCTTCTAGAAGCAGCAACTCGCGTAAAACCAGTTTATATTGGAAAACCAAATGCGATTATTATGGACAAGGCTGTTGAACATCTAGGACTTGAGCGCCAAGAAATTGTCATGGTGGGCGATAATTACCTGACTGATATTCGAGCTGGTATCGATAATGGAATTCCAACTTTGTTAGTAACTACTGGTTTTACAAAACCTGAAGAAGTAGCAGATTTACCAATCGCCCCAACTCATGTCTTCTCAAGTCTAGCGGAGTGGAATTTCGATGAAAACTAAATTAACTTTCGGAGGAAGTCTTCTCTTTCTCCTCTCGCTTGCTATTTTATTGACCATCTACCTGTCTTGGTTGGTTTACCCTCTGGAGATTTCTTGGTTAAATCTGACAAGTCGTGTTCATGTTCAACCTCAGACAATCCAGCATAACTTTAATGTGTTGATGAATTATTTGACCAATCCATTGAGTCAGGTATTAGCAATGCCGGATTTTCCTTCGTCTGCCTCTGGGATTCATCATTTTGAGGTTGTCAAGGGACTCTTTCACCTAGCGCAAGGAGTAGCGATAGTTACCCTACCGATTTTTTATCTTTTTTGGAAGCAAGTCATTCAGAAAGGTTTTCTGTCTCTATATCGCAGAGGTCTCTTGATTATGCTGTCTTTACCTTTGGTTCTTGGTTTAGTTGGTGTCTTCATTGGGTTTGAACAATTCTTTACATTGTTTCATCAAATTCTTTTTGTAGGTGATGATACCTGGCTTTTTGATCCAGCAAAAGACCCAGTCATTCTTATTCTACCAGAGGACTTTTTCCTGCATGCCTTTCTCCTATTTTTCTGCTTGTATGAGTTGATTTTTGGATTTATGTACCTTAAAAGTCGAAAAACAGGCAATTAAAAGAATAAATGCATAAAAATGTTTTAAAAGAATGTGCGAAAAACCTATTTTTCTTGAAAAAATAGGTTTTTTTACGGAAATAACTAGTCAAGCGCTTTATTTTTTTGTATAATAGAGTGAGAAAAGTATGCAAAGAAGAGAATAGCATGATTACACTATTTTTATCACCGAGTTGTACATCATGTCGTAAGGCAAAGGCCTGGCTTGATAATCATAAAGTGCCTTTCCAAGAGCACAACATTATGACCAGTCCTTTATCAAGAAAAGAATTACAACACATTCTTTCCTTGACCGAAAACGGTACCGATGACATCATTTCAACTCGTTCAAAAATTTTCCAAAAGTTAAATATCGATGTGGAAAGTATCTCGGTGACAGAGTTGCTTAATTTAATTGAGCAATATCCTAGTCTTTTGCGTCGTCCAATCATCATTGATGATAAACGTATGCAGATTGGCTTTAATGAAGATGAGATTCGTGCATTTCTTCCTCGCAGTTACCGTAAGCAAGAATTGAAAGAAGCTACATTAAGAGCTGGTATTAATTAGATGAATAAACAGTATAGTTACCCACTAGATTTGTCGTGGAGCACTGAAGAACTTGCTTCAGTGCTTTCTTTTTTTAATGATGTTGAAGCTGCCTATGAAACACAGGTAGATGCTAAGAAACTATTAGATTCCTACAAGGTATTCAAGTCAGTTGTGCCTAGCAAGAGCGAAGAAAAACGTTTGGGACGTGAGTTTGAATCAGTTAGTGGATACTCTTTCTACCGTGCAGTCCAGTTGGCCAAAGAAAAAGGAGAAGGGAAGATTTCACTTGGAAAATAAATTTACATTTGCCAAAGAAATTGTCAGGGAAGCTGGGGAATACATTCTCCAACATATGAAAGAAGATCTCCATGTTGAGAGAAAGTCTTCCCCTACAGATTTGGTAACTAAATTAGATAAAGAAGTTCAAGACTTACTTATTAAAAAAATCCGTTCTCGCTATCCAGATGATCTATTTTGTGCAGAAGAAGGCTGCATGCGTGCAGCAGTAGGACAAGGTTCTGTATGGATTATTGATCCTATTGATGGAACCAACAACTTCGTAGCACAAGGTGAAGATTTTGCCGTTATGCTGGCCTATTTTGAGGATGGTATTGGTAAGTTTGGTATTATTTATGATGTCATGAAAGGTGATTGTTACCATGGTGGAGGAGACTTCCCGCCCTGTCGCAATGACGAACCTTTGCCACTTTTTAAAAAGAAACCCTTGAGAGAATTTTTGGTAGCTGGTAATTCTGGAATGCTAGCGACTAACGAATGGGGCTTAGCGGATTTGGGAAATGCTGCACTTGGAACACGAGTTTATGGCAGCGCCGCTATTAGTTTTGCCAAGGTGCTATCAGGTCGACTTTTAACTTATATCACTTATTTACAACCTTGGGATTATGCGGCCGCAAGTATCCTAGGTGAGAGTTTGGGTTATAAGGTTTTTACGATTGCTGGTGAGGAAGTCGATTTTCAAACAAGACAGGCCGTTATGATGGTGCCAGTCGAGATGAAAGATGAGATTCAATCCTATATCTATGAAAGGAAATAAACCTACATGCAATTTCCAGATGGATTTGTAAAAAAATACGAAACAATATTGGGAGATGAGGCAAGAGCTTTTCTTGCCTCTTTTGATGATGAGGCTGTTTCTGCTTTTCGTATCAACCCTTTAAAAGAAAGACAGCTTTCTTTTTCAGATGCTATTCCCAATACACCCTGGGGCTACTATGGGAAGGTTTCAGGGAAATCACCAGAACATGTAACTGGCTTGGTCTATTCACAAGAACCTGCCGCACAAATGGTCGCTCAAGTAGCCCAGCCAAAGCCAGGTATGAAGGTCTTAGACTTGGCAGCGGCTCCCGGTGGGAAATCCACTCAACTGGCCTCCTATCTTGCAGGAGACGGTCTTCTTGTTTCAAATGAGATTTCAAGTAAACGGTCAAAGATTTTAGTTGAAAATATGGAACGCTTTGGCGCGACTAATGTCGTTGTGACCAATGAATCAGCAGACCGTTTAGCCAAGGTTTTTAAAGGCTATTTTGACCTGATCGTTTTAGATGCACCTTGCTCAGGAGAAGGGATGTTTCGTAAACAACCTGACGCTATGGATTATTGGAGTGTTGATTATCCTAGTAAGTGCGCTAGTTTACAACGTGAGATTTTAGCAGATGCAGTTACTATGTTGGCTGATGGTGGTCGACTAGTCTATTCAACCTGTACCTGGGCGCCAGAAGAAAACGAAGAAATCGTCCAATGGTTACTGGATAGCTATAATTTTGAATTGATTCCAATCCAACACATCAATGGAATGGTACCTGGGATTGATTTAACTGAAACAGCTAGAATGTACCCTCATCACTTTAAGGGAGAAGGTCAGTTCGTGGCCCATCTTCAGTTTAAAGGTCAAAACAAGGCTGGGAAGTTCAAACCTTCTAAATCCAACTTATCTCGTGAACAGATTTCCTTATGGCAGGATTTTGAGAAAAAGCACCTTAAAGAAAAACTGACCGGTGTTCTACAAGTTTTCGGAGACCAGCTTTATCTCTTGCCAGAAATCCTACCAGATTTAGGAAAACTTAGAATTGCTCGTAATGGTCTTCATCTCGGGACTTTTAAGAAGAAACGTTTTGAACCAAGTTTTGCTCTTGGCCTAGCTTTAAAACCAAGCCAAGTCAAGCAAGAAATCGAAATTCATCAAGAAGACTTTGTCAAATATGTGGCTGGTGAAACGGTCCAATTAGCTGAAACTCTGCCAAATGGTTGGTACCAAGTTTTGGTTGGTGGAAATGGTCTAGGTTTTGCAAAAGTAACCGGAAATACCTTAAAGAATTATTTCCCTAAGGGTTTGAGGTTTAAGGTGAAAAACTAGTCAAAAACAGTATTCTATGTTATAGTGGAAGTATGGATTTTCCCTGAGAACAATAGAAAATAAGGGCAAAAATTCAAGCTATTCATCATTATTTTCAAGGAGACAAATAGTGAAAAAATTTAAAAAACTCACCATCTCTCTTGCAACTCTTTTACTTGCTGGTTCGCTAGCAGGATGTGCAAGTTGGATTGATCGTGGGGAATCTATGACAGCTGTAGGTTCAACTGCCCTTCAACCTTTAGTCGAAGCGGCAGCAGATGAGTTTGCGTCAGCTCACATTGGTAAAACAGTCAATGTTCAAGGTGGTGGATCTGGTACAGGTCTGTCTCAAGTCCAGTCTGGAGCGGTAGACGTCGGTAATTCGGATGTATTTGCCGAGGAAAAAGACGGAATCGATGCATCTGCCTTAGTTGACCACAAGGTAGCTGTTGCGGGGATAGCTGTTATCATCAACAAAGAAGTAGATGTTGATAATCTTACGACAGAACAACTTCGCAAAATTTTTACAGGTGAAATTACCAACTGGAAAGAAGTTGGTGGTAAAGATTTAGCAATCTCTATTATCAACCGTGCTGCGAGCTCAGGTTCTCGTGCGACTTTTGACAGTGTGATTATGAATGGTCAGTCAGCGGTTCAAAGTCAGGAGCAGGATTCAAACGGTATGGTGAAGTCCATCGTTTCCCAAACCCCTGGAGCTATTTCCTACCTAGCATTTGCCTATGTCGATGATTCTGTTGGGACAATCAAACTCAATGGTTATGAACCAATTTCAGAGAATGTAACCACGAATAATTGGCCTTTGTGGTCTTATGAACATATGTATACACTTGGTGAGCCAAATGAATTGGTTGCCGAATTCTTGAACTTTGTTCTTTCAGACGAAGCGCAGAATGGAATTGTTAAAGGAATGGGCTATATTTCTGTCAAGGAAATGAAAGTCGAAAAAGATGCTGCAGGTACTGTGACAGCGCTAGAAGGGAGCCAATAATGAATCAAGAAGAATTATCAAAAAAATTGCTCTCTCCTTCAAAAAACTCTCGTCTTGAGAAATTAGGAAAAGGTCTAACCTTTGCTTGCCTTTCTTTGATTGTCATCATCGTTGCTATGATTTTAATCTTTGTAGCCCAAAAAGGTTTGTCAACCTTCTTTGTCAATGGTGTGAATATCTTTGATTTTCTCTTTGGTGCAACTTGGAACCCTTCAGGTAAACAGTTTGGCGCCCTTCCAATGATTTTAGGTTCCTTTATCGTTACCATTCTATCAGCTCTGATTGCAACACCATTTGCCATTGGGGCAGCAGTCTTTATGACAGAGGTGTCTCCAAAAGGAGCTAAGATTTTGCAACCTGCTATTGAACTCTTAGTTGGGATTCCTTCAGTAGTTTATGGATTTATAGGTTTGCAGGTCGTGGTACCATTTGTACGTACTGTCTTTGGTGGAACAGGTTTCGGTATTTTATCAGGAATTTTCGTTCTCTTTGTTATGATTTTGCCGACTGTAACCTTCATGACAACAGATAGCCTACGTGCGGTTCCTCGTCACTACCGTGAAGCAAGTTTAGCCATGGGAGCGACTCGTTGGCAAACCATCTGGCGTGTAACCTTGAAGGCTGCTCGTTCAGGTATTTTTACGGCAGTAGTCTTCGGAATGGCGCGTGCTTTCGGTGAAGCCCTAGCTATTCAGATGGTGGTCGGAAACTCAGCAGTTGTTCCAACTTCATTGACAACACCAGCAGCGACTCTGACATCTGTATTGACCATGGGAATCGGTAATACCGTTATGGGAACTGTTGATAATAATGTTCTTTGGTCACTGGCCTTAGTATTGCTTTTGATGAGCTTGGCCTTTAACAGTGTCATTAAACTGATTACAAAAGAGAGAGGAAAGAAAAACTATGCACGCTAAGAAATTAGATAAACTTGCAACAGCTATCCTCTACACCATCGCAGGAATCATTGTGACCATTCTAGCTTCCTTGATTCTTTATATCTTGGTTCGAGGTTTACCTCATGTTTCTTGGTCATTCTTGACAGGAAAATCATCCTCCTATCAAGCAGGTGGTGGTATTGGAATTCAGCTTTATAATTCCTTTTTCCTTTTGGTGATTACCTTATTTATCTCAGTACCTCTTTCAATGGGAGCTGGAATTTTCCTAGCAGAGTATGCTAAAAAAGGTCGGATTACAAATTTTGTCCGTACCTGTATTGAAATCTTGTCTTCTCTACCATCCGTTGTAGTCGGTCTCTTTGGTTACCTTATCTTTGTCGTTCAGTTTGAATATGGATTTTCAATTATTTCAGGTGCCTTGGCTTTAACCGTCTTTAACCTTCCACAGATGACACGTAATGTTGAAGACAGTTTGAAGCACGTTCACCATACGCAACGTGAAGCAGGTTTAGCACTTGGACTTTCACGTTGGGAAACAGTTCTTCATGTCGTTATCCCCGAAGCCTTACCTGGTATTGTTACTGGGGTAGTACTTGCATCAGGTCGTATCTTTGGTGAAGCTGCAGCTCTTATCTACACAGCAGGACAATCAGCACCAGCTCTTGATTGGTCAAACTGGAATGTCCTCAGCGTAACCAGTCCAATCTCAATCTTCCGTCAAGCAGAAACCTTGGCTGTTCATATCTGGAAAGTCAACAGTGAAGGAACTATTCCTGATGGAACACTTGTTTCAGCAGGTTCTGCAGCGGTGCTCCTAATCTTTATCTTAATCTTTAACTTTGGAGCTCGCAAACTCGGAAGCTACCTACACAAGAAATTAACCGCTGCCTAAAGGAGAAGCCATGTCAAAATATAATTGGGATGAAAGGCATATCATTACCTTTCCAGAAGAAAAAGTGGCCCTCTCTACTAAGGATTTACATGTTTACTACGGTAAAAACGAATCCATTAAGGGCGTCGATATGCAATTCGAAAAAAACAAAATCACGGCCTTGATAGGTCCGTCTGGATCAGGGAAATCAACCTACCTTCGCAGTCTCAACCGTATGAATGATACCATTGATATTGCTAAGGTGACAGGACAGATTCTCTATCGAGGTATTGACGTTAACCGTCCTGAAATCAATGTTTATGAAATGCGTAAACATATCGGAATGGTGTTCCAACGTCCAAATCCATTTGCAAAATCAATCTATCGTAATATTACTTTTGCACATGAACGTGCAGGAGTTAAGGACAAGAAAGTCCTAGATGAAATTGTAGAAACCTCTCTTCGTCAGGCTGCCCTCTGGGATCAGGTCAAAGATGACCTTCATAAGTCTGCCTTAACCCTATCAGGTGGTCAACAGCAACGTCTTTGTATCGCTCGTGCCATCTCTGTTAAACCAGATATTCTCTTGATGGATGAACCTGCATCAGCCTTGGACCCGATTGCGACAGCTCAACTTGAGGAAACTATGTTGGAGTTGAAGAAGGACTTTACCATTATCATCGTAACCCACAGTATGCAACAGGCTGCGCGTGCTAGTGACTACACAGGATTTTTCTACTTGGGTGACTTGATTGAATATGATAAGACTGCTAATATTTTCCAAAATGCTAAGCTACAGTCAACCAATGACTATGTAACAGGACACTTTGGTTAGAAAGGGAACAGTATGACAGAACCGATTTTGCAGGTTTCAGACCTGTCAGTCTATTACAATAAAAAGAAGGCCTTGAATAGTGTTTCCTTATCATTTCAACCCAAGGAAATTACAGCCCTTATCGGACCATCAGGCTCAGGGAAGTCAACCCTGCTCAAGGCTATTAACCGAATGGGTGACCTTAATCCTGAAGTGACGACAACTGGTTCAGTGGTCTATAATGGTCACAATATCTATAGTCCTCGTACCGATACAGTTGAATTGCGTAAGGAAATTGGAATGGTATTTCAACAACCTAATCCTTTCCCTATGTCTATCTATGAAAATGTCGTCTATGGTCTCCGTATAAATGGAGAAAAGGACAAGCAGGTCTTGGATGAAGCAGTGGAGAAAGCTTTACAGCGTGCTTCAATCTGGGATGAGGTCAAGGATCGCTTGCATGACTCTGCTATTGGTCTTTCAGGTGGTCAACAGCAACGTGTTTGTGTAGCGCGCGTATTGGCGACTAGTCCTAAAATTATCCTTTTGGATGAACCAACTTCAGCCTTGGACCCTATTTCTGCGGGTAAGATTGAGGAAACCTTGTATGGTCTAAAAGACAAGTACACCATGCTTTTGGTTACTCGTTCCATGCAGCAAGCATCTCGAATCTCTGATAAAACAGGCTTTTTCCTTAATGGAGATTTGATAGAATTTAACGATACCAAGGAAATGTTCCTCTATCCTCAAAATAAAGAAACTGAGGACTACATTTCAGGTAAATTTGGATAAGGAGAAAAAGATGTTACGATCTCAATTTGAAGAAGATTTAGAGAAATTGCACAACCAATTTTACGCGATGGGACAAGAAGTTCTTTCCCAAATCAATCGTACAGTACGAGCTTTTGTGACACATGACCGTGACTTGGCAAAAGAAGTTATCGAGGAAGACGCAGAAGTAAATGAATATGAAGTAAAACTTGAAAAGAAATCATTTGAAATTATTGCACTTCAACAGCCTGTTTCACAAGACTTGCGTACAGTTCTAACTGTTCTAAAGGCTGTTTCAGACTTGGAACGTATGGGGGACCACGCAGTATCCATTGCTGAAGCTACTATTCGTATGAAGGGTGAACAACGTATCCCAGCAGTTGAGGAAGAAATCAAAAACATGGGACGCGATGTTAAAGATTTTGTGGAAACAACTCTTGAACTTTACCTTAACGGATCAGTTGATAAGGCCTACGAAGTTGCAACCATGGATGAAAAAATCAACCATTACTTCGAAAATATTCGTGATTTGGCAACTGAAGAAATCAGAAAGAATCCGGATGCTATTGTCACAGGTCGTGATTATTTCCAAGTTATTTCTTACTTGGAGCGCATCGGTGACTATGCAAAGAATATCTGTGAATGGGTTGTTTACTTTGAAACGGGTAAGATTGTTGAATTGTAAAATATTTAGAAGATAATAATTATTGTGAAAGCTTACTTTTTAATATAGTAAGCTTTCATTGTATCGATAGTTTTCTTTGTCAGGGGTGAATAATGAACTATATACAGAGTATAAGAAAAAAAGTTGGAAAAGATAAAATTATTTTAAATTTTACTTGTGGAATTTTAAGTCAAACAGGGAAAATATTATTACAAAAACGAGCAGACAAAGGAACTTGGGGTTTACCAGGTGGTGCTATTGAATTAGGTGAATCGGCTGTAGAAGCATTAGTGCGAGAGTTTTATGAAGAAACTGGAGTGAAAGTAACAGTGAAAAAACTCTTAAATGTTTATACAAAATATTCAGATAGTTATCCAAATGGTGATGAGGCACAAGTTATTACAATGTTGTATTTAGTTACATCTGAAACTTCAATCTCTACAAATGTTTTTACGAGCGACGAAACCTTAGAATTAGGGTTGTTTGATCACAGAGATATGCAAAATATCACAATTGTAAACCAGCAACATCAAGATATGATTAATGATTTTTTTGAAAATTGTTTCCCAATAGATAGATAAACCAATCATTGAATTTGTATTTTTTATAAATATATTTTATGGAAAACGCAAGAAAATGTTGACAATTATTTTTAAATAAGTTATAATTATACAAAATTAATAGAGAGGCTGTTTATTTATGAAATTTAAAAAATGGATATTTGTTTTATGTAGTTTTCTTGCAAGTTTCTTTTTAGTAGCTTGCCAATCGTCTAGCTCAAGCTCACAGTCTGCAGTAGAGGCTATCAAACAAAAAGGAAAATTGGTGGTCGCAACTAGTCCAGACTATGCTCCATTTGAGTTTCAAGCACTTGTGAATGGCAAGAACCAAGTCGTAGGAGCTGATATTGATATGGCACAAGCTATCGCTGATGAACTTGGAGTGAAATTGGAAGTTTCAAGCATGAGTTTTGATAATGTCTTGACCAGCCTTCAAACAGGGAAAGCAGATTTGGCCATTGCGGGAATCAGTGCAACTGAAGAAAGAAAAGAAGTCTTTGATTTCTCAATTCCTTACTATGAAAACAAAATTAGCTTCCTAATCAGAAAAACTGATCTTGAAAAATACAAAGATTTGGATTCTCTAGTAAGTGCAAATATTGCAGCTCAAAAAGGAACTGTCCCTGAATCTATGGTCAAAGAGCAACTTCCTAAAGCGCAGTTGACTTCATTGACAAATATGGGTGAAGCTGTTAATGAACTTCAATCAGGTAAGGTTGATGCTGTTCATATGGACGAGCCAGTAGCCCTCAGCTATGCAACAAAAAATGCTGACTTGGTTGTCGCAACAGTAAGCTTAACTATGAAAGAAGGCGAAGAAAATGCAGTTGCTATCAAGAAAGGCAATTCAGATTTGAAGGAAGTAGTTGATAAGGTTATTCAAAAACTGAAAGATGACGGTACTTATCAAACATATCTTGAAAAAGCTGCCAAGCTAACAGAAGTAGAGCAATAAAAAATAACAGAGGCTGGGACAAAAGTCCTAGCCTCTCAATTGTCATTGGATTATCAAGCAAGACGCAGTGGTTGAGTGGGCTCTACTACGCTGATTTCATCAGCTTTTACAGCCTTACTCAACTGTGCGGAGGTGGGACGACGAAATCGAATTATAACGAATTACCGATTTCTGTCCCACTCTCTGTTTTTAAGTAATTTAAAGTTGTTTCAAGATTTTCTAAAGGAACCTTAGCAAATTGATAAGGGCAAGTCTCAATGTAGGACGATTCGAAAAAGTCTAGATTTAAAGAGCTATGTTTGAGGCTTGCAATCTTAGGATAGTTCCTGAGATCAAGCAAAAGTCCATCATGGAGAGGATAGTTTGGTAGGGAAAGGGGATAAGATTTTAATAGCTTATGAATGAAGTCTTGACTTTTCTCTTGCAGTGCCAATCTTGCTACTCTATTTTTTTCAAAGAGTTGACTATCAATATAGAGAGATAAAGCCTTTTGCATAATGAGGTTGTTATCATAGTCCAGAATGTTTTTATAAGAGACAAAAGCTTCTTTCATAACATTTGGAAGTATGAGAGCAGTGATTCGAAGTGCGGGGAAAATACTTGTTGAAAAAGACTTGATGTAGATGACCAAATCATTTTGGTCCAAATAATGAAAGGTTTGTCCCATTTTAGGATCTAGATCTCCCAGATAATCATCTTCAACAATATAAATTTGATATTTGGCTGCTAGATCAAGGATAGCACGTTTCTCCTCTTCAGAATATGAATGACCCAGCGGATAGTGGAATCGAGGAATGGTGTAGAAAAACTTAATGTTACCACTTTTAAAATGTTTCTCAAGTTCTTTCAGGTCAATGCCATCCACGCGACGTTCAATGGTTTGATAGGGAATATTTTGAGCCAGCAGAAGTTGGTTCATTCGGTGATAGGTTGGTTGTTCGACCAGTATTTCTTGGCCCTTACTTGGAAAGTCAATTTGAGAAAGAATAAACAGTGCTTGTTGGGTTCCAGTTGTCATGACTAATTGATCGGGTTTACTATAGATAGCTTGGTCAAACAGTAGTTTCTGAACAGACTTTCGTAATTCTTCTAAACCCTCTTGGTGTTCATAGTAGTTGTAGAGATAATTTTCTCGACCAATCAAGCTTTCATTGACACAAAGACGAAAATCATCATAGGCAGCAGCATGTTCGTCATTGACCGAGATAACGAGGTCTTCGTGGCTAGCTTGTTGTTCTAAAACATAATAGCCACTTTGAGGTTTGGAGTATATGTATTTCTCGTATCGGAGTTCCAAAAGTGCACGCTGCACAGTATCTTTACTGCAGTGGAAGTCTTGACTGAGTTTTCGGATAGAAGGTAGACGACTTCCTGTTTGAAGTTTTCCTGATTCAATCTCTTCTTTTAGATAGTGAACAACTTGTTCGTACTTACTTTCTTGCTTCATTCCAGACCTCTCTTGATTTTGTTACATTGTACCTTTTTTTTAGACGTTTGGCAATGTTAAAAGGCTTTCCAGCATTCAATTCTAATCAGAAATGTGATATACTTAGTAAGTAAAATTTTCAAAGAAGAGTGAGATGATAAAGGTGCAAGAACCAGTTAAATTATTCCAATATAATACTTTGGGAGCCTTGATGGCAGGACTTTACGGCGGGACCATGACAGTTGGTGAGTTATTGGAACATGGAGATTTAGGGCTAGGAACCTTGGACTCTATTGATGGGGAGTTAATTGTCTTAGATGGTAAAGCCTATCAAGCTAAGGGTTCAGGTGAGAAGCCTGAAATCGTTGAAGTTTCACCAGACGCGCTGATTCCCTATGCAGCAGTTGTACCCCATCAGGCAGAAGTCATTTTTCGCCAGCGTTTTGAAATGACTGATCAGGAACTAGAAAAACGTATCGAGTCCTATTATGATGGAGAAAACCTCTTCCGCTCTATCAAAATTCATGGTGACTTTAAACACATGCATGTTCGCATGATTCCAAAATCAACAACTGAAACAAAGTTTGCTGAGGTTGCGACTCATCAGCCTGAATATAGTTGCGAAAATGTCTCTGGGACTATCGTTGGATTCTGGACACCTGAAATTTTCCATGGTGTCAGTGTCGCAGGTTATCATTTGCACTTTATCTCAGATGACCTAACCTTTGGTGGTCACGTTATGGACTTTGTCATCAAGGAAGGAATCGTAGAGGTTGGAGCTGTCGATCAGTTGGATCAACGTTTCCCTGTCCAGGATCGTCAGTACCTCTTTGCTAAGTTCAATGTTGATGAGATGAAAAAAGATATCGATCAGGCTGAATAAAAGGAGAAAAGTATGAAAATTCATGTAATAATCACAATGATAGCTTTATTTGTAATTCTCATAGCTGCCATTTGGTTCTCAAAAAAGAAGTACAAGATTAACCTTTCAGTTTTAGGACTTGGGGCAGTTGCATTTTTTGTATCATCTCAAGTACTGGAGAAAATTGTTCACCTTTTGGTGCTTCATCCACAAAAAGATGGAACCATTTCGCTTATGCAGGAGCACCCTTTTTTATATGTCCTTTATGGAATTGCTATGGCAGCTCTCTTTGAAGAAACGGCTCGACTTGTCTTCTTTAAATGGTTAGAGAAGAAGAGAGCTTTGGAAGATTCGGATGCCCTCGCCTATGGACTTGGTCATGGTGGCTTAGAATTGCTCTACCTCGGAATGGGAAGCTTGATTAGTCTTTTGATTCTCTTTTCGTTATTAGAGTCTTCAAATCCAGATTTGGCAAATCTCCTTCCGAAAACTACTCTCGAAACAGTTCAATCTCTATCTGCTTGGCAGGTTTATTTACTAGGTGTTGAGCGTGTGCTTGCTCTTATTATGCAAATCGGTCTCTCTTTCTGGGTCTATCAAGCAGTTCGTCAAAAGAATTGGATTTATCTAGTAACTGCTTATGGTTTACATGCCTTCTTTGATCTGGCTCCGAGTCTATCTCAGGTTGGTTGGATTTCAAATCCGCTTCTTGTTGAAGGATTGTTAGCAATGGAAGTTGTTCTATTTGTATACTTTACAAAAACCATCTTGTATAAAGAATAATCATGCAAAAGAGGTCTGACCTCTTTTTTACTTGTGTGAATAAAAAAGCTTTTCAAATCGTCGAAAAAAATCGCTAAAAATGGTATAATAGAATGGATTTTATAAAAGGATGAGAGATATGACAGTACTAGATAAATTAAAAGAAACATTAGAAGGAATTGATATTCGATTCGATGAGCCATTAAAAACTTATACCTATACCAAAGTCGGAGGGAAGGCAGATTACTTAGCTTTTCCTCGCAATCATTATGAGATGGCCCGTGTGGTTAAGTTCGCTAATCAAGAAAATATCCCATGGATGGTTCTTGGAAATGCCAGTAATATTATTGTCCGAGAAGGCGGAATTCGTGGCTTTGTCATTATGTGTGACAAGCTCAACAATGTTTCGGTCGATGGTTACACCATTGAAGCAGAAGCAGGTGCTAACTTGATTGAGACCACTCGTATTGCTCTACGCCATAGCTTGACTGGTTTTGAGTTTGCCTGTGGAATTCCAGGAAGCGTTGGTGGAGCTGTCTTTATGAACGCTGGTGCTTATGGAGGTGAGATTGCTCATATTTTGCAGTCTTGCAAAGTATTGACCAAGGATGGGGAAATCGTGACTTTATCAGCTAAGGATTTAGCCTTTGGTTATCGTCATTCAGCTATTCAAGATTCTGGAGCAGTAGTCTTATCAGCTAAATTTGCACTATCTCCAGGGAATTATGAGACTATTAATCAAGAAATGGAACGTTTGACCCACCTTCGAGAACTCAAACAACCTTTGGAATATCCATCATGTGGTTCTGTCTTTAAACGTCCAGTCGGGCATTTTGCAGGGCAATTGATTTCAGAAGCTGGTTTGAAGGGCTACCGTATCGGTGGTGTCGAAGTCTCAGAAAAACATGCAGGCTTTATGATAAACGTGGCTGATGGGACTGCTCGAGATTATGAAGACTTAATTGAGTCTGTCATTGACAAAGTTAGAGAACATTCAGGTGTTACCTTAGAGCGAGAAGTTCGTATCTTGGGTGAGCACGAATAACATTATTATTACACATTATACAAAGATTGGGATTTTATCGCTAGATATGGTTTGGGTCAATTCCTTACAGTTATTGCTAGCATTTAACAAGGTCCCAATCTGTTAATTTACGAAGAAAAAGGAATTTAGAGGAATTGAAAAAGCCAATTATCGAATTCAGAAACGTTTCTAAAGTTTTTGAAGATAGTGACACTAAGGTTCTCAAGGATATTAACTTTGAGTTGGAAGAAGGAAAATTTTATACACTGCTAGGAGCTTCTGGTTCAGGAAAATCAACCATTCTAAATATTATCGCCGGTTTGTTGGATGCAACGACGGGTGATATTTTGCTAGACGGTGTTCGTATCAATGACATCCCGACCAATAAGCGCGATGTTCACACGGTCTTCCAATCTTACGCCTTGTTCCCGCATATGAATGTCTTTGAAAATGTTGCCTTTCCATTGCGATTACGCAAGGTCGATAAAAAAGAAATCGAAAAACGTGTCTTAGAAGTTCTCAAGATGGTACAGCTTGAAGGATATGAAAAACGTTCTATCCGTAGATTATCTGGAGGACAACGTCAGCGTGTAGCTATTGCGCGTGCGATTATCAACCAGCCTCGTGTGGTGCTCTTGGATGAGCCTTTGTCAGCACTTGACTTGAAGTTGCGGACAGACATGCAGTACGAACTACGTGAACTGCAACAACGCTTGGGCATCACCTTTGTCTTTGTTACTCACGATCAGGAAGAAGCCTTGGCCATGAGTGACTGGATTTTTGTCATGAATGACGGTGAGATTGTTCAGTCTGGGACACCAGTTGACATCTACGACGAGCCTATCAACCACTTTGTAGCCACCTTCATCGGTGAATCAAATATCTTGCCAGGGACCATGATTGAGGACTATTTGGTCGAGTTCAATGGCAAACGATTTGAAGCGGTCGATGGTGGGATGAAGCCAAACGAGCCTGTCGAAGTCGTCATTCGTCCAGAGGACTTGCGCATTACTCTTCCAGAAGAAGGAAAACTTCAAGTTAAAGTCGATACGCAACTCTTCCGTGGGGTTCACTATGAGATTATCGCCTATGATGAACTCGGTAACGAATGGATGATTCACTCGACTCGTAAGGCCATCGTTGGTGAGGAAATCGGTCTGGACTTTGAACCAGAAGACATCCACATCATGCGTCTCAATGAAACAGAAGAAGAGTTCGATGCTCGTATCGAAGAGTACGTAGAAATCGAAGAGCATGAAGCAGGTTTGATAAACGCTATCGAGGAGGAAAGAGATGAAGAAAACAACCTCTAAACTCTTTGTAGTGCCCTACATGCTTTGGATTGCACTCTTTGTATTGGCACCCTTGGTCTTGATTTTTGGACAATCATTTTTCAACATCGAAGGCCAGTTTAGTTTAGAAAACTATAAATCCTATTTTGCGTCACAAAACTTGACCTATCTCAAAATGAGTTTTAACTCTGTTCTTTATGCTGGGATTGTGACTCTGGTGACGCTTCTTATCAGTTATCCAACAGCCCTCTTTTTGACTCGTCTCAAACACCGTCAACTCTGGCTCATGCTAATCATCTTGCCAACCTGGATCAACCTTCTCCTTAAGGCATATGCCTTTATCGGAATTTTTGGTCAAAATGGCTCTATTAATCAATTTCTAGAATTCATCGGAATTGGTTCTCAGCAGTTGCTATTTACAGATTTCTCATTTATCTTTGTCGCAAGCTATATCGAGCTTCCATTTATGATTTTGCCCATCTTCAATGTTTTGGATGATATGGATAACAATCTCATCAATGCCAGCTATGACCTTGGTGCAACCAAGTGGGAAACCTTCCGTCATGTCATCTTCCCTCTGTCTATGAACGGGGTGCGAAGCGGAGTTCAATCTGTCTTTATCCCAAGTTTGAGTCTCTTCATGTTGACACGTTTGATTGGGGGGAACCGAGTGATTACTTTGGGGACTGCCATCGAGCAGAACTTCTTGACCAATGACAACTATGGTATGGGGTCAACTATCGGTGTTGTTCTTATCCTGACCATGTTTATCACCATGTGGGTGACTAAGGAAAGGAGAGAACGATGAAAAAATTATCGAATATTTACCTAGCCTTTGTCTTTATCGTCCTTTATTTGCCAATCTTTTACCTGATTGGCTATGCCTTCAATGCCGGGGATGATATGAACAGCTTTACAGGTTTTAGCTGGACTCACTTTGAAACCATGTTTGGTGATGGAAGGCTCATGCTTATCTTGGTTCAAACCTTTTTACTAGCCTTTCTATCAGCCTTGATTGCGACTGTTATTGGGACTTTCGGTGCTATCTATATTTACCAATCACGCAAAAAATACCAAGAAGCCTTTCTATCACTTAATAACATTTTGATGGTTGCTCCTGACGTTATGATTGGTGCCAGTTTCTTGATTCTCTTTACCCAACTCAAGTTTTCACTTGGCTTTCTGACGGTACTTTCCAGTCATGTAGCATTCTCGATTCCAATCGTAGTGCTCATGGTCTTGCCACGATTGAAAGAGATGAATGGAGATATGATTCATGCAGCCTATGACCTTGGGGCTAGTCAGTTCCAGATGTTTAAAGAAATCATGCTTCCTTACTTAACGCCGTCTATCATCGCAGGTTACTTTATGGCTTTCACCTATTCCCTAGATGACTTTGCCGTGACTTTCTTTGTAACGGGGAATGGTTTTTCAACCCTCTCAGTTGAGATCTACTCTCGGGCTCGTAAGGGAATTTCGCTTGAAATCAATGCTCTTTCAGCCTTGGTCTTTCTCTTTAGTATTATCCTAGTAGTTGGATATTACTTCATTTCACGTGAGAAGGAGGAGAAAGCATGAAACGACTCTATTCATTTTTAGCAGGAATTTTAGCGATTATCCTCGTCTTGTGGGGAATTTCTTACCATCTTGATAGTAAAATCAATAGCCGTGATAGTCAAAAATTGGTTATCTACAACTGGGGAGACTATATCGATCCTGAACTTCTGGAGAAATTTACGGAAGAAACGGGAATCCAAGTTCAGTACGAAACCTTTGACTCTAACGAAGCCATGTACACGAAAATCAAGCAGGGTGGAACAACCTATGATATTGCTATCCCAAGTGAGTACATGATTAACAAGATGAAGGATGAAGATCTTCTAGTTCCACTGGATTATAGTAAGATTGAGGGAATTGAGAATATCGGTCCAGAGTTTCTCAACCAGTCTTTTGACCCAAACAACCAGTACTCAATCCCATATTTCTGGGGAACTTTGGGAATTGTCTACAATGAAACCATGGTGGAAGAAGCGCCTGAACATTGGGATGACCTCTGGAAACCAGAATACAAGGATTCGATCATGCTCTTTGATGGGGCGCGTGAGGTTCTTGGTTTAGGTCTTAACTCACTAGGCTATAGCCTTAACTCAAAAAGTCCAGAGCAACTGTCACAAACGGTTGATAAACTGTATGAGTTGACTCCTAATATCAAGGCTATTGTAGCCGATGAGATGAAGGGTTACATGATTCAGAATAATGCTGCTATCGGTGTGACTTTCTCAGGGGAAGCTAGCCAGATGTTGGAAAAGAATCCTAACCTCAAATACGTCGTACCGACAGAAGCAAGTAACCTCTGGTTTGACAATATGGTGATACCTAAGACAGTTAAGAACCAGGAAGCAGCTTATGCATTTATCAACTTTATGCTGAAGCCTGAAAATGCTCTCAAGAATGCAGAGTATGTCGGTTATTCAACACCAAACAATGCTGCTAAGGAAATGCTCCCAGAGGAGACAAAAGAGGATAAGTCCTTCTATCCAGATGCAGATACTATGAAACACCTAGAAGTTTATGAGAAGTTTGACCATAAATGGACAGGAATCTACAGCGACCTCTTCCTACAATTTAAGATGTATCGGAAGTAGGAGCTTTCCAACTGTCGTAAATAATTTCAATTAAAGTAAAACAAAACCTAGCTATGTGTAACTAGTAAAGTTTCTATAGCTAGGTTTTATTATTGTTACAAGTGTTAAGTAGTAATAATTTGTGAATCGTGTTATAATTTTTCTAATCATAAGGAATCTATCTTTTCATAGAAAAAGTGATTTGGGAAGTATTTGTAGGAGTATTATGTCTATTTCGTTTACTTATTGTGGAGTTGCATGTGGAGTCATTTCCGTAGATGACAAATTTCATATAGGAATTGACCCTGATTTATCTCCTAAAGGTACTTTGGTCCAGTTCAAAGGTTTTCTATCTGAGAAAAAGACCGATGTTTATCATGATATGACTCTTTTTAACAAAGTTGATTTATGGTTAATAACTCATGGTCATAAAGATCATTTAGATGATGTAGGAAAGGGATACCTAAGGGATAAAACTGTAATTACTCCTAACAGAAAAATCACAGAAGGATTATCATGCTTAAATAATATAGTTTTAAATTGGGGAGAAGAGCAGTTGTTTTCAGTTGATGAATATCAAATTGCTATAAAAGCTGTACCAGCTTATCATGCGAGTAATTATATAATGCAAAAAATAGTTGGTAAGGTTAATGGATATCAAATAACAATCACAGCTCCTTTGCAAACTAAAATAATCTACTTTACAGGTGACACGATTTTATATCCAAGGGTAACAGATTTTGTTTCCCGAAAAATTGATGCTATTTTTGCAAACCTTGGAGCTGTTAAATCAGATTCATTTGGTGGTCCATTCACAATGAATTTAAAGATGTTACAGCAATTAGAATCTACACTTCAACCAAAAAATATTTATCCAATTCATATTGAGGATTATAGTCATTACCAGACGACAAAAAAAGAAGTAATAGATGCTAATTATAAAACTCTTTCTGTAGGAGAGACGATTAGTATCTAAGTTTCAGAATTTATTATTTGATGCAGTATCTTTAAGAGGATAAACCTTGACGAACTTCTCTAAAAACGATATAATACTAGAGTTGAGAATTGATTTTCTCTCCATCTTAGTTCAGAGAATTGGCGGTGCTGCGAGCCATCTAAGATAGAAAATCATGCTACTCAATCACACAATTGCATAAGAATAAGAGAATGACAAGTTCATTGAATGAAGGTGGTACCGCGGTTTTTCGCCCTTCGTGATATGGATTTGTCTTTTATTTTTGGAGGTGTTTATGAGAACATTTCATGTCAAACAAAAATTCCGCATAGGTGGTGAACGTTTTGATATCAAGGATGATAGGGGAGAAATCGCCTATCAGGTAGAAGGTTCTTTTTTTAATATTCCCAAAACATTTACTATCTATGATGCAGATAACCAAAAGGTCAGTGAGATTCGAAAAGAAGTCATGACCTTCTTGCCCCGTTTTGAAATTCAACTGAGTAACGGAGATAGCTTTTACATCCGCAAGAAATTTACTTTCTTTAGAGATAAGTATGAATTTGACAACCTGGGTCTTCGCATTGAAGGAGATATTTGGGATTGGGATTTCAAACTTTTGGATGACCGAGATCAAGTGATTGCAGAAATCTCGAAAGAATTCATTCGTCTGACCTCTACATACAATCTTACCGTTTATGAAGATTCTTATGCTGATCTAGTTGTTTCTCTCTGTGTCGCTATCGACTACGTAGAGATGCTAGAAAGTCAATCAAACAATGATACAATAAGGAGATATCTATGAAACAATTATCTAGTGCACAAGTCCGCCAAATGTGGCTTGATTTCTGGGCTACAAAAGGCCACTCAGTAGAACCATCCGTTAGCTTGGTTCCAGTAAACGACCCAACCCTTTTGTGGATCAACTCAGGGGTTGCCACTCTTAAAAAATACTTCGATGGAACTATCAAACCTGAAAATCCACGTATTACCAATGCTCAAAAAGCCATCCGTACCAACGATATCGAAAACGTAGGGAAGACTGCCCGTCACCATACCATGTTTGAAATGTTGGGGAACTTCTCAATCGGGGATTACTTCCGTGACGAAGCAATTACATGGGCATATGAGCTTTTGACAAGTCCTGAGTGGTTTGACTTCCCTAAAGACAAACTTTACATGACATACTATCCAGATGACAAGGATTCATACAACCGCTGGATTGAAGTGGGAGTAGATCCAAGTCATTTGATCCCAATTGAAGACAACTTCTGGGAAATCGGTGCGGGACCTTCTGGACCTGATACAGAAATCTTCTTCGACCGTGGAGAAGCCTTTGACCCTGAAAACATTGGTCTTCGTCTTCTTGCAGAAGATATCGAAAATGACCGTTATATCGAAATCTGGAACATTGTATTGTCACAATTTAACGCTGATCCAGCTGTACCTCGTAGCGAGTACAAGGAATTGCCACACAAAAACATTGATACGGGCGCTGGATTGGAGCGTTTGGTAGCTGTTATCCAAGGTGCTAAGACCAACTTTGAAACAGACCTCTTCATGCCAATCATTCGTGAAGTTGAGAAATTATCTGGTAAGGTTTACGACCAAGATGGCGATAACATGAGCTTCAAGGTTATTGCCGACCATATCCGTTCACTTTCATTTGCGATTGGGGATGGAGCTCTTCCTGGTAATGAAGGACGCGGTTACGTTCTTCGTCGTCTCCTCCGTCGTGCGTCTATGCATGGTCAAAAATTGGGCATAAACGAGCCTTTCCTTTACAAACTGGTTCCAACTGTTGGAAAAATCATGGAAAGCTACTACCCAGAAGTGCTTGAAAAACGTGATTTTATCGAAAAAATCGTCAAGAGCGAAGAAGAGTCATTTGCGCGTACTCTTCACTCAGGTCAACACTTTGCAGAAACTATCGTAGCAGACTTGAAAGAAAAAGGTCAAACGGTTATCGCTGGTCAAGATGTCTTCAAACTCTATGATACATACGGATTCCCAGTAGAGTTGACAGAAGAAATCGCTGAAGAAGCAGGAATGACTGTAGACCGTGAAGGTTTTGAAGCAGCCATGAAGGAACAACAAGAGCGTGCGCGTGCGTCAGCTGTTAAAGGCGGATCTATGGGTATGCAAAATGAAACCCTTCAAAACATCACTGTAGAGAGTGTCTTCAACTACAATGCTAGCCAATTGCCTTCTAAATTGGTGGCTATCGTAGCAGATAATGCAGAAGTAGAAGCTGTAGCAGAAGGAACTGCATCACTGATATTTGCAGAAACTCCATTCTACGCTGAAATGGGTGGACAAGTTGCGGACCATGGTCAAATCTTGGATGCTGCAGGAAATCTTGTAGCGACTGTAACGGATGTTCAAAAAGCACCAAATGGACAAGCTCTTCATACTGTTGAAATTCTTGCACCGCTTGCTTTGAACCAAGAATACACTTTGGCCATCGATAGCAATCGTCGTCACCGTGTCATGAAGAACCACACAGCCACTCACTTGCTCCATGCGGCCCTTCACAATATCCTTGGACATCACGCTACTCAAGCAGGTTCACTTAATGAAGTAGAATTTCTTCGCTTTGACTTCACCCACTTCCAAGCCGTGACTCCAAAAGAATTGCGTGCTATTGAGCAACAAGTCAATGAGAAGATCTGGGAAGCTATTGCAGTCAAGACTGTTGAGACTGATATCGACACAGCCAAAGAAATGGGAGCTATGGCCCTCTTTGGTGAGAAATACGGTAAAGAAGTCCGTGTTGTAACGATTGGTGACTACTCAGTTGAACTTTGTGGTGGTACCCACGTTGGCAATACTTCTGAGATCGGTCTCTTCAAGATTGTCAAGGAAGAAGGGATCGGCTCAGGAACTCGTCGTATCTTGGCAGTGACTGGTAAGGAAGCCTTTGAAGCTTATCGTGAACAAGAAGATGCACTGAAAGCAGTCGCAGCAACCTTGAAAGCTCCTCAACTCAAAGAAGTACCTCACAAGGTTGAAGGACTTCAAGAACAACTCCGTCAATTGCAAAAAGAAAATGCAGAATTGAAGGAAAAAGCGGCAGCAGCTGCAGCCGGCGATGTCTTCAAGAATGTTCAAGAAGCAAACGGCCACCGTTACATTGCTAGTCAAGTTTCTGTATCAGATGCAGGTGCTCTTCGTACCTTTGCAGATAACTGGAAGCAAAAAGACTACTCTGATGTGCTTGTTCTTGTCGCAGCCATCGGTGACAAGGTCAACCTTCTTGTAGCCAGCAAGACAAAAGACATCCACGCAGGTAACTTGGTCAAAGAATTGGCTCCTATCGTTGATGGACGTGGTGGTGGTAAACCAGACATGGCCATGGCAGGAGGAAGCAACCAAGCAAAAATCCAAGAATTGTTGGATGCCGTAGCAGGTAAATTGTAATCAAAAAATCCCTATCCGTTTGGATAGGGATTTTTACATATAAAGCTCATATTAAGTCACAATTTGCTTGATATAACCTTTAATAATTTGAGTTGCCTTTTTAATAACGAGATTATATAATATAAATATAAGTATAAGTAAGAAAATAAGATTTGATTGATTATAATTTTTGGAAACTATAAAAAGGAGAAACCATGGCTTTAAAAATGTTTGATGTTATTCGGTACGAAGGAGAAAATACCAGAAATATACTTGCTTGGAGACATCCTAAAACGGATATTAAATCTGGTTCAACATTAATTGTTAACCCTGGACAATGTGCAATATTATTTTCAAATGGGAAAGAATTAGCTAGATTTAATGCAGGAAAGCATAAGATTGAAATCTCTGACACACAGTTATTGGATGAATTTAAAACCTTTGTCAGTGGTGGTGTTTTACAGAATTCATCAAATCTATGGTTCGTAAATTTGTATGATTTACAACCCATTGGTTGGGGAACTCCTTCAGCTATTTTAGTACGAGATCCAGAGACTGATATTCCTGTCGAATTGAAATTACATGGAAATTTTGTTCCTCGAATTGTAAACTTGGAAGCTTTTTTATTGGAATTTATGCCAAGTCAGCCTGATCTTATTACAGTAGATATTTTTCAAAAACGCTTTAGGCAAGCTACCATTGGACTAATTAGTTCAGCTATTTCAAAAGTTGTCTATAGTAATCAGATTGCTGTTATTGATATTGAAATGCACAGCAATGAAATTGGTCTTGAACTATCTAAGATTTTAGAGAATCAGTTCGATAAGTATGGTATTCGTATTGAAGAATTTAATATTGAATCTCTAAAAGTTAATCAAGGATGTCAGGGATATAAAGATATTTTCAAATTCCATAAACAAATTGTAGATGCTAAAATTAAGACTACAAGTCGAGATATCGAAGGATATAACTATCAGGAGGAGCGAAAATTTGATATTCTAGAAGAAGCAGCGAAAAATGAAAATTCTAATGGAAAATTAATGGGTGTAGGAATGGAAGTCGCTATGGGTCTTGGAATAGGAGCTAAACTTAACAACCTTGTAGGAAATATCGAAGGGCTTAACCAAGCTAATAATAGTTCCGAACAGAATCAATTCGATTCAAGTAAAGAGGATGCTTTAGCTAAGTTCTGTAGTCAGTGTGGGGCTGAATTTTCTGAAGAAGCTAAGTTTTGTTCTAATTGCGGTCAACCTAGATAAAGTTTAAATTTTAAAATAAAATGTGGGATGAAATATACATATGTCTTAAAAATCTTTATAATATTTTGATTCTATCATGTTTCTAATCCCAATCATTAGCTTATTTTGGGAGTTCTGTTTGTGTCAGAGTTCCCATTTTTTATACTGATACATATGTATTCTTTGTGTGAACATTAAATTAATGGAATTGTATCAATGTAGAAGGAAAATTAGAAAAACTAGACAGTTAAACAGTTAGGAAATTTATTATAGGAGGATATTGTGAATGTATCAAGTATTTCGTTTATTAAGTATACTTTTTATGGGATTAACAAGTGCAACATTTTTTATTTCACTATTGATTGCAACTCTATTTCTAGGATATGGTAAGCCGATTTTCTCAATAGTGACACCTATTATTTTTTCTTTATCAGGTTTCTTTTTGTCTTCCTTTGCATTTTATAGCTTTGGTGTTTTAGAAAATATAAAAATTAAAGTCAAAGCTTTGGATGAGATATATAATGGGAAAGCTCTTTATAGAGAATATATAGCAACTAGAGGAGAAGATAGGTGAAACAGTATATTAAGAATAATTGGAAAGAAGTCTTTCATTGGTTAATTTCAAATATAGTAATACTCTGTTTTGTAGTTCTATCACTAGCTATCTTTGCTCTCGAAGATGAACCAACTAATGTTATTTTAAAAAATCTTGATTTTATACTCTTGGGGAAGGTTATCGGGATTCCTATTGTTATAAGTTTAGTGTTTTTAGCATTCCAAAATATTTCTTATGTCGTTATTGCCTTAATTATTTTATTCTTATTCCGAAAAACAATTAAAGATTCCTTTTCCTTGAAAAAGTTGAAACAAAAGAATCTACTTCAAATGCTTGTTTTAATTACTTTTTCATCACTTTTTGAACTAGTAAAATCCAGGGAATGGTCTATCCGATTTTTATTTCTTTTAATTCCTTGGTATTTGCTTAATTTGATTGTGATATTGATCCTAACTTACCGAGAATCAAAGAGAGAAGAGGAAATTAAGACACAAAAACAGATACAAGCATTATTCACCTTATTTGAAAAGCATAAGATTCATAAAAACACCTATCCTGTTATTTGTCCATCATGCAGTGGGGAGAATTTGCTTGACTTAGGTCAGGGTAAATCATGTGATTATTGTGGTGCATGGTTATCTAGAAAGGAAGTATAAATGAGACGCTATCGTTTAATGATATCAAAATTTGTTTATCCGCTAGTATCTTTCATTTGTATTGTTTCGGGATTGAAATTTTATCAGTCCATAGATAAGGAAATAAGATGGTTATTAGGAAAAAAAGAAGGATTACTTCACGATTTCTACTTTATGTGGCTTTTGATAGTTACAATTTTATTCATATTATTTTTCTTATTTATTGTCATATCATTTATTTTATTTTTAATACAACCAAGGATGAAACAATATAATAAAAGTTTGATGACAGTTCTTGAATTTGAAGAACTTGAAGAAGATGTTATAGAAACAAAGGGAAAAGTATTACAAGATCAATTATCTTATAGATTGTCAGCAAAACGGGCCTACTGTCCTAATTGTCATACATCAACAGATGGAGTAATTGGAACTAACTTAACTTGTGAAAACTGTGGTGAAACATTTATCGTTTCTTAATAAGAGTTTGATATACTTTATTTGAATATGATAAAAAGCAACAACTTAATAAGTTGTTGCTTTTTTGATAATAATCTTTATTTTTAAACAATACCTTGGGCAATCATAGCATTTGCTACGTTTTCAAAGGCTGCAATATTTGCACCTGCAAGGTAGTCAGTACCAAGACCGTATGTTTCTGCAGTTGTTTTAGCAGTGTTAAAGATGTTTGTCATGATGTCTTTGAGACGTCCGTCAACTTCTTCACGTGTCCATGAAAGGCGAAGACTGTTTTGGCTCATTTCAAGGGCAGATACAGCAACACCACCAGCATTGGCAGCTTTTGCAGGTCCGTAAAGGACACCATTTTCTTTGTAAACATGGATAGCTTCCAAGTTACTTGGCATGTTTGCTCCTTCAGAGACAACTTTCACACCTTGAGCTACCAAACGTTTTGCAGCATCACCGTCAATTTCATTTTGAGTCGCACATGGAAGGGCGATGTCGTAGTTGCCTGAGTAAGTCCATACAGAACCTTCATGGTAAGTAGCAGTTGGTTTTTCTGCAGCGTATTCAGTCAAACGAGCACGACGGTTGTTTTTAACATCTGTAAGAAGGTCAAAATCGATTCCGTTTTCATCAATCACATAACCATTTGAGTCAGATACAGAGATAACAGTTGCACCAAGTTCAGTTGCTTTTTGAAGAGCGTATTGAGCTACGTTACCAGAACCTGAAATAACAACTTTCTTACCTGCAAAGCTGTTGCCGTTTGCTTTAAGCATTTCTTCAGTGTAGTAAACCAATCCATAACCAGTTGCTTCTGGACGAATCAAGCTACCACCAAATCCAAGAGGTTTACCAGTCAAGACACCAGCATCAAATTGGTTGAGGCGTTTGTATTGTCCGTAAAGGTAACCAATTTCACGTCCACCGACACCGATATCACCAGCAGGCACGTCAAGAGATGGTCCGATGTATTTTTGCAATTCAGTCATGAAGCTTTGGCAGAAGCGCATCACTTCAGCATCAGTTTTGCCTTTAGGATCAAAGTCTGATCCACCTTTACCTCCACCGATTGGAAGTCCAGTCAAAACGTTTTTAAAGATTTGTTCGAATCCGAGGAATTTCAAGATCCCTTGATTTACAGTTGGGTGGAAACGAAGTCCGCCTTTATATGGTCCAACAGCTGAGTTGAATTGAACACGGTAACCACGGTTAACTTGAACTTTTCCATCACGGTCAACCCAAGGAACACGGAAAGAAATTACGCGCTCAGGTTCAGTGATACGTGCCAAGATATTTTCTTCAATATACTCAGGGTGTTTTTCAAAGACAGGCTCCAAAGTGCTGAAGAATTCTTCAACCGCCTGGAGAAATTCAGCCTCATGCCCGTTACGAGCTTTTACAGTTTCAAACACGCTTTGGATATATTCTTTAGCAGATGTCATATCGTTCTCCTTTTTGTTGTCATATTTTATTACATGAGACATTATAGCAGAAAAATTTTTTACTGTAAAGGAAAAAACACAAATTTTCTAAAAATTCTTTCAATTTAGCAACAGCTCTATTTTTCAGCTAAAAAAGCCAACATTTTTATGAGGTCAGTTTTATTAAAAGAGTCCTATCAAAGTATGGTATAATAGTGGAGATATAAAGGAATCATCTGGAGGAATAGAATCATGGTATCAACTAAAACACAGATTGCTGGTTTTGAATTTGATAATTGCTTGATGAATGCAGCAGGAGTTACTTGTATGACCATTGAGGAATTGGAAGGTGTTAAAAACTCAGCAGCAGGAACTTTTGTCACAAAAACAGCAACCTTGGAATTTCGTCAGGGAAATCCTGAACCACGTTATCAAGATGTTCCACTAGGTTCTATTAACTCGATGGGGCTGCCTAATAATGGTTTAGATTATTATTTGAAGTATCTATTAGAGTTACAAGAAAAAGAACCAAACCGTACTTTCTTTCTGTCTTTAGTTGGAATGTCTCCAGAGGAAACTCATACCATTTTGAAGAAGGTGCAAGAAAGTGATTTTCGTGGTCTAACTGAACTCAATCTCTCATGTCCCAATGTTCCAGGAAAACCTCAGATTGCCTATGATTTTGAAACAACAGACCGTATCTTGTCAGAAGTCTTTGAGTATTTTACAAAACCTCTAGGAATTAAGCTACCACCTTATTTTGATATTGTACATTTTGATCAAGCAGCAGCGATTTTTAACAAATACCCACTCAAGTTCGTCAACTGTGTTAACTCTATCGGAAATGGTCTTTATATTAAAGACGAGTCTGTCGTAATTCGTCCTAAGAATGGTTTTGGTGGAATTGGTGGAGAATACATTAAACCAACTGCACTTGCCAATGTCCATGCCTTTTATCAACGCTTAAATCCTCAAATTCAAATCATCGGAACTGGTGGAGTGCTCACAGGGCGTGATGCCTTTGAACATATCCTATGTGGTGCCAGCATGGTACAAGTAGGAACTACTCTTCATAAAGAAGGTGTAGGTGCTTTTGAACGTATTACAAAGGAACTCAAAGAAATTATGACGGAAAAAGGATACCAAAGCCTAGAGGATTTCCGTGGAAAATTGAATTATATGGATTAAACAGAAGCTAAATTAAAAAGAAAGGAGAATAAATGCTAGCCATAGAAGAAAGCCGAAAACTGTCCTTAGCAAACCTTCCGAGTTTGACCCTGTTTACAGGGGTCGATCAAGGACAGTACGACATCATGAAAACTCAGGTTCTAAAGCAAATCGGCTACGATCCTGCAGATTTGAATTTTGCTTATTTTGACATGAAAGAAGTAGACTACAAAAGCTTGGAACTAGAGCTGGTCAGTCTTCCTTTCTTTGCGGATGAAAAAATTGTTATTTTAGATCATTTTGTCGATATAACGACAGCTAAAAAACGCTATCTAACTGATGATGAGCTTAAGTCTTTTGAAGACTATCTGGAAAATCCTTTACCTTCTAGTAAACTAGTCATTTTTGCTGAAGGGAAGTTGGATAGTAAGAGACGTTTGGTCAAATTGCTCAAGAGGGATGCGACAGTTTTTGAAGCCATCGAGCCAAAAGAGCAAGAAATACGAGCTTATTTTCAAGAGTGGGCTCAGGAATTAGGACTGAATTTTGCTGGAAAATCTTTCGAACAGTTGCTTATTAAATCAGGTTTTCAATTTAGTGAAATTCAGAAAAATCTACTCTTCTTACAGGCCTACAAGGATAATGGTGACATTACAGAAGAAGACATTGTTGAAGCCATACCAAAGACTTTGCAGGATAATATCTTTGATTTGACCCAGTTAATATTGACTAAGAAGATTGATCAGGCACGTGATTTAGTCAAAGATTTGACCTTGCAGGGAGAAGATGAGATTAAACTGATTGCCATTATGCTGGGGCAGTTCAGACTCTATACACAAGTGAAAATTTTACAAGAGTCTGGTCAGACAGAGGCTAAGATGGTCAGCAGTTTAGGTCACTATCTTGGTCGCAATCCTAATCCTTACCAAATCAGATTTGCCCTTCGTGACACGCGAGGATTGTCCTTGAATTTCTTACAGGATTCCATTCGTTATCTTATCCAAGCAGATTACCAAATTAAGACAGGGGTTTACGAAAAAGGCTACCTGTTTGAGAATGCTTTGTTGCAAATTGCAAGCCAGTCAAATTGAGCAAAAAACTTGAAAAAATAGGTTGTTTGCGTTATCATTTTTATATAAAAAGAAAAAGAGGTATTACAGATGGCTATTATCTTACCAGATCTTCCATACGCTTACGATGCATTGGAACCATACATTGATGCTGAAACAATGCACTTGCACCATGACAAACACCACCAAACATACGTAAACAACGCAAACGCAGCTCTTGAAAAACACCCTGAAATTGGTGAAGACCTCGAAGCATTGCTTGCAGATGTTGAATCTATCCCAGCTGATATCCGTCAAGCGCTTATCAACAACGGTGGTGGACACTTGAACCACGCTCTTTTCTGGGAATTGATGACTCCTGAAAAGACAGCTCCTTCAGCAGAACTTGCAGCAGCCATCGATGAAACTTTCGGTTCATTTGAAGAATTCCAAGCAGCATTTACTGCGGCAGCAACTACTCGTTTCGGTTCTGGATGGGCATGGTTGGTTGTTAACAAAGAAGGTAAACTTGAAGTGACTTCAACAGCAAACCAAGACACACCAATCTCAGAAGGTAAAAAACCAATCTTGGGCTTGGACGTTTGGGAACATGCCTACTACGTGAAATACCGCAACGTTCGTCCTGACTACATCAAAGCTTTCTTCTCAGTGATTAACTGGAACAAAGTAGACGAGCTTTACGCAGCAGCTAAATAAACTTACTAACAACACCTTTTGGTTAGAAATTTATCTAACATGAAAGGTGTTTTTTGTTTGCTTTGATTAGAAGAATCAGTCTCATGATTTTCCTTTGTTGGATAGGCTTTATTTATGGTATAATGATAAGATAGAAAACGAAGGAGAAATCATGAATATTCAACAATTACGCTACGTTGTTGCTATTGCAAATAGTGGTACTTTTCGTGAAGCGGCTGAGAAAATGTACGTTAGCCAACCCAGTCTATCTATTTCTGTAAGAGATCTGGAGAAAGAGCTAGGATTCAAGATTTTCCGCAGAACTAGTTCGGGTACCTTTCTTACTCGTCGTGGAATGGAATTTTATGAAAAGGCCCAAGAGTTGGTCAAAGGATTTGATGTTTTCCAGAACCAGTATGCCAATCCTGAAGAGGAAAAGGATGAGTTTTCAATAGCCAGCCAGCACTATGATTTCTTGCCACCGACTATCACAACTTTTTCTCAAAGGTACCCAGACTATAAAAATTTCCGTATTTTTGAATCTACAACTGTTCAGATTTTGGATGAAGTAGCCCAAGGTCATAGTGAGATTGGGATTATTTACCTCAACAATCAAAACCAAAAGGGTATCATGCAACGGGTTGAAAAGTTAGGCCTTGAAGTGATTGAGTTGATTCCTTTCCAGACGCATATCTATCTGCGTGAAGGACATCCTTTAGCTAAGAAAAAAGAGTTGGTCATGGAAGATTTAGTTGATTTGCCAACAGTTCGATTCACGCAAGAAAAGGATGAATATCTCTATTACTCAGAAAACTTTGTGGATACAAGTGCCAGCTCTCAGATGTTTAACGTAACAGACCGCGCTACTTTAAATGGAATTCTTGAAAGAACAAATGCTTATGCGACTGGTTCTGGATTCTTAGATAGCGATAGTGTCAACGGAATTACGGTTATTCCATTAAATGATAATCTCAATAATCGCATGGTTTATGTGAAACGTGAGGAAGTAGACTTGAGCCCAGCGGGAACCTTATTTGTAGAAGTTATGCAAGAGTATTTTGATCAGAAGAGGAAAGCATGAAAAAAAGAGTATTAGTAGCAGGGATTATAGCAGCCTTGATTGTATTAGATCAATTGGTAAAGGCTTATGTCGTTCAGAATATTGCTCTTGGTGAAATCAAATCATGGATTCCTAATCTGGTGAGTTTAACCTATCTGCAAAATAGGGGGGCAGCTTTTTCTATGCTTCAAGATCAACAGTGGTTTTTTGCAGTTATAACACTAGTAGTTATGGTGGGAGCTATTTGGTATTTGCATAAGCATATAGAGGATTCCCTCTGGACAGTCATTGGATTGGTTCTGATTATTGCAGGTGGTCTGGGAAACTTCATTGATCGCATTAGCCAAGGATTTGTCGTGGATATGTTTCACTTAGACTTTATCAATTTTGCGATTTTCAATGTGGCTGATAGTTATCTGACAGTAGGAGTAGTTGTGTTATTAATTGCAATGCTAAAAGAGGAAATGAATGGAAATTAAAATTGAAACCGGCGGGATACGCCTAGATAAGGCTTTGTCAGATTTGACAGAATTGTCTCGTAGTCTCGCCAATGAACAAATCAAGTCTGGTCAAGTCCTGGTCAACGGCCAGGTTAAGAAAGCCAAGTATACGGTCCAAGAGGGGGATGTCATCACCTATCAAGTTCCCGAACCAGAGGTTTTAGAGTATGTAGCTGAAGATATTCCTTTAGAAATCATTTATCAAGATGAGGATGTAGCAGTAGTCAACAAACCTCAAGGCATGGTTGTTCATCCAAGTGCTGGTCATACCAGTGGTACCTTGGTGAATGCTCTCATGTATCATATCAAAGACTTATCAGGAATCAATGGTGTGATACGTCCAGGGATTGTCCATCGTATCGATAAGGACACATCTGGGCTTTTGATGATTGCCAAAAATGATGAAGCGCACATCGCACTTGCTCAAGAATTGAAGGACAAGAAATCTCTTCGTAAGTATTGGGCCATCGTTCATGGAAATCTTCCAAATGACCGAGGTGTTATTGAGGCGCCGATTGGTCGTAGCGAAAAAGACCGCAAGAAACAAGCTGTGACTGCTAAAGGAAAACCAGCAGTGACACGTTTCCAAGTCTTAGAACGCTTTGGTGACTATTCTTTATTAGAGTTGCAATTGGAAACAGGACGAACTCATCAAATCCGTGTGCACATGGCTTATATCGGCCATCCTGTAGCTGGGGATAAGGTTTATGGACTTCGTAAAACCCTAAAGGGACATGGACAATTTCTCCATGCCAAAACGCTAGGATTTACTCATCCAAGAACCGGTGAAACTATGGAATTTACTGCTGATATTCCAGAAATATTCAAGCAAACCTTGGAGAAACTTAGAAATAACTAAAAAAGAGGCTAGGACTTTTGTCCCAGCCTCTCAATTATCTTTGGATTGTCGATCAAGACGCAGTGGTTGAGTGGGCTCTACTACGCTGATTTCATCAGCTTTTACAGCCCTACTCAACTGTGCGGAGGTGGGACGACGAAATCGAATTCTAACGAATTACCGATTTCTGTCCCACTCTCTTTTTTATTTGCGTTTTTTCTTAGCTTTTTTCATTTTGTTGGCCATGCGTTTCATGGATTGTTTCATGGCAAATTCACCGATTTTACCCTTGAGACCTCCACCAAACATCTGGCTCATATCGGGCATTCCAGCTCCTCCGAGAGCAGACATATCCGGCATGCCACCTTGTCCCATCATACCTTCAAGGGCGGACATATCCATGCCACCAGGCATGTTTTTAGGAAGGTTGTTAGGGTTGATGCCCATTTGCTTCATCATCTTGTTCATGTCACCAGACATGACACCTTGCATGAGTTGTTTAGCTTGGTTAAAGTCTTTGATGAACTTGTTGACATCGATAAAGGTATTACCAGAACCAGCTGCAATACGACGACGACGGCTTGGAGTGAGCAAATCTGGATTTTCACGTTCTTCAGGAGTCATAGAAGACACGATAGCACGTTTGCGAGCTATTTGTTTTTCATCCACCTTCATGTTTTGGACAGCTGGATTGTTGGCCATACCAGGAATCATCTTGAGCAAATCTTCCATTGGTCCCATATTTTGTACCTGATCCAACTGATCAATGAAATCGTTGAAATCAAAGGTATTTTCACGCATTTTTTCAGCCATTTCAAGGGCTTTTTGCTCATCGTATTCTTGGGAAGCTTTCTCAATCAGAGTCAGCATATCTCCCATACCGAGAATACGGCTTGCCATACGGTCAGGGTGGAAGGTTTCAATGTCGGTAATCTTTTCACCAGTACCAGTGAATTTGATTGGTTTTCCAGTAATGTGACGAACAGAAAGGGCAGCACCACCACGAGTATCACCATCAATCTTGGTAAGGATGACACCGGTAACTTCTAATTGGGCGTTAAATTCACGCGCAACGTTTGCAGCTTCTTGACCAATCATGGCATCGATGACGAGAAGGATTTCATTTGGTTGAGCAAGAGCTTTAACATCACGGAGCTCGTTCATGAGAAGTTCGTCAATTTGCAAACGACCGGCCGTATCAATCAAAACATAGTCGTTATGGTTGGCTTTAGCTTGCTCCAAACCTTGGCGAACAATCTCCACTGCAGGAACTTCAGTTCCAAGAGCAAAGACAGGAACATCAATTTGTTGTCCTAGTGTTTTAAGCTGGTCAATAGCTGCAGGACGATAGATGTCGGCCGCAATCATCAGAGGACGAGCATCCTCTTCTTTTTTGAGTTTGTTAGCAAGTTTTCCAGCGAAGGTTGTTTTACCAGCCCCCTGCAAACCAACCATCATGATGATTGTAGGAATCTTAGGAGACTTGATAATCTCAGCTGTATCAGAACCAAGAACTTCCGTCAACTCTTCATTAACAATCTTGATGATTTGTTGAGCTGGATTGAGGGTATCAATGACTTCGTGCCCAATCGCACGTTCACGAACTTTTTTGATAAAATCCTTGACAACTGGAAGAGCAACGTCGGCTTCTAAAAGAGCCAGACGAATTTCCTTGGTTGCTTCTTGGATATCACTCTCTGTGATTTTTCCTTTTTTACGTAGATTTTTAAAGACGTTCTGTAAACGTTCTGTTAAATTTTCAAATGCCATATTTTTCTCCTATTTATTCAATTCAGTGGAAATCGTCCGAAATGTTGCAAACACTCTAGTTCTTCAGGTGTGACTTCTTTCATGATTTCATTTGGATATCCCCAACAGCTAAAACCTATTTGCATAGCTTTGGAGATATCATTGGGCGAGATAATCTGTAGTCGAGTAGGAAATGGTTCCTCTGCGGCTAATAGTTTGCAAGGTATTCCTTGATAATTAACTAGACTGCCCATGATTACTCCCGATTGTCAATACTTGTTAAAATCTCAACTTGCTCTTGTAGAAAAGCATCTTCTGGATAGCGCTCAATGATCTGATCAAAAATCTGACTGCGGACAATGTAATCAGAGTACATATGAAGCTTCATCTCATAATCTTCCAGAATCTTTTCTGTACGTTTGATATTATCATAAACAGCCTGACGACTGACACCGAACTCTTCTGCAATTTCAGCTAAACTATAGTCGTCTGCATAGTAAAGCTCGATATAGTTCATCTGCTTATCAGTCAAAAGGGCTGCATAAAATTCAAACAGAGCATTCATTCGATTGGTTTTTTCAATTTCCATAAGATTTATTATACCAAAAAATAGCCTGAACTGCTAGTAATGGATTGATTTTAAACACAAGTCAGAAAAAGTGATTTTAACTGTTATTTTCTGACTATGATTGTATTTTTTGGTATAATGGAGTGTATTATAATGTTTTAGAAAGAGGTTCTTATGAAAGAATTAGAAACCGTGTTAGAGCAACGTTTTGGGCTTGTTTTTTCAGATAAACAATTACTTGAAACAGCTTTTACTCACACTAGTTATGCCAATGAGCACCGCCTCTTAAAAATTTCACACAATGAACGCTTGGAATTTTTAGGAGACGCTGTTCTGCAATTATTGATTTCAGAATATCTGTACAAAAAATATCCTAAAAAACCAGAAGGTGACCTATCTAAACTCCGTGCCATGATTGTACGTGAAGAGAGTTTGGCTGGTTTTGCCCGTGACTGCCAGTTTGACCAGTTTATCAAGCTAGGAAAGGGAGAGGAAAAATCTGGAGGCCGTAATCGAGATACCATCTTGGGAGATGCTTTCGAAGCCTTTTTGGGTGCCCTGCTTTTAGATAAGGATCTACTTACGGTAAAAGAGTTTATCTATCAGGTCATGATACCGAAGGTTGAGGCTGGTGATTTTGAGATGATTAAAGACTACAAGACTCACCTCCAAGAATTACTCCAAGTCAATGGTGATGTCGATATTCGTTATCAGGTGATTTCAGAGATTGGACCTGCCCATGATAAGATGTTTGAGGTTGAAGTCCTCGTCGAGGGTCAAAGTTTAGGTAGGGGTCAAGGACGATCTAAAAAATTGGCCGAACAAGAAGCCGCTAAAAATGCAGTTGAGGAAGGACTGGATTCATGTATTTAAAAGAAATTGAGATTCAGGGGTTTAAGTCCTTCGCTGACAAAACCAAGGTTGTCTTTGACCAAGGAGTAACAGCAGTTGTAGGACCCAATGGTTCTGGAAAATCTAACATCACAGAAAGTTTACGCTGGGCTCTTGGGGAATCCAGTGTCAAAAGTCTTCGTGGCGGGAAGATGCCAGATGTTATCTTTGCAGGAACAGAAAGTAGAAAACCATTAAACTATGCTTCTGTAGTTGTTACTCTAGATAACCAGGATGGTTTCATCAAGGATTCAGGACAGGAAATCAAGGTGGAGCGTCACATCTATCGTACGGGAGATAGTGAATACAAGATTGATGGGAAAAAAGTCCGTCTTCGTGATATTCATGATCTTTTCTTAGATACCGGACTTGGTCGCGACTCCTTCTCTATTATTTCCCAAGGGAAGGTTGAAGAAATCTTCAACTCTAAACCTGAGGAACGTCGCGCAATCTTTGAAGAAGCTGCCGGAGTTTTAAAATATAAAACTCGTCGCAAAGAGACGGAAAGCAAACTTCAACAAACTCAAGACAATTTAGACCGCTTGGAAGATATCATCTATGAGTTAGACAATCAAATCAAGCCCTTAGAAAAGCAAGCAGCAACAGCTCGTAAATTTATAGACTTGGACAGTCAGCGTAAAGGCATCTACTTAGATGTTTTAGTTGCACAAATTCAAGCCAATAAGGCTGAATTGAATTTAACAGAAGAAGAATTAAACCAAGTTCAAGAACTGTTGACTAGTTATTATCAAAAACGCGAGTCACTAGAACTTGAAAATCAATCTCTCAAGAAGCAGAGACAAGATTTACAAGCAGAGATGGCTAAAGATCAAACTAGTTTGATGGATTTGACTGCTCTAATCAGTGATTTAGAACGGAAATTGGCCTTGTCTAAACTGGAGACAGAGCAGGTTGCTCTCAATCAACAAGAGGCTCAAGCTCGTTTAGCTAGTTTGGATGAAAAGAGAAATGTTCTTATTCAAGAGAAGGAAGAAAAAGAAGCAAATCTCAGTCAGTTAGAAGAAAATCTTGCAGTCAATACCAAGGAGATCAATCGTTTAGAAGCTGAGTTAGTAGCATTTTCTGATGATCCAGATCAGATGATTGAGCAATTGCGTGAGCGCTTTGTTGCTTTCTTGCAGGAAGAAGCGGATGTCTCTAACCAATTGACACGGATTGAAAATGATCTTGAAAATAGTCGCCAACAGACTCAAAAGCAAGAAGAACAATTGGAGTCCTTGAAGGAACAATTAGCTTCTGCCAAATCTAAGGCAAGTGAACAAGAAACTGCTCTTAAATCAGCAAAAGAAAAAGTACAGACCTTGCTTGCTGACTATCAGACGAATGCTAAACAGGAAGAAGAACAAAAGCAGGCTTATCAAAGTCAGCAAAATCAACTTTTTGACCGCCTAGATAGTTTGAAAAACAAGCAGGCCAAGGCGCAAAGTCTGGAAAACATTCTTAAAAACCATAGTAATTTCTATGCGGGTGTTAAAAGTGTTCTACAAGAAAAAAATCGCCTGGGCGGTATTGTCGGAGCGGTCAGTGAACATTTAACTTTTGATGTTCGTTATCAAACAGCCCTTGAAATTGCCCTCGGAGCAAGTAGCCAACATATCATCGTTGAAGACGAACAGGCTGCGACTAAGGCTATCGACTTCCTTAAACGAAACCGAGCTGGTCGTGCGACCTTCCTACCTTTGACAACCATCAAGGCTCGTAGCATTTCTGGTCAGAACCAAGATGTGATTGCCTCAAGTCCAGGTTTTCTTGGAATGGCAGATGAATTGGTTACTTTTGATGCTAAGCATGAAGCTATATTTAAAAACTTGCTTGCTACAACTGCAATCTTTGATACGGTAGAGCATGCGCGTGATGCAGCTCGTAAGGTACGCTATCAGGTTCGGATGGTAACCCTCGATGGTACAGAATTGCGAACAGGTGGTTCTTATGCTGGTGGTGCCAATCGTCAAAATAACAGTATTTTCATCAAGCCTGAATTGGAGCAATTGCAAAAAGAAATTGCTAAGGAAGAGAAGATTCTTGGTCAGGAAGAAGAAAATCTGAAATCACTTCAAGAAAACTTGACTGCTCTCGCTCAAACTTTGGAAATCATTAAGTCCCAAGGAGAGCAAGCTCGAATAGAGGAGCAAGGCTTATATCTGGCTTATCAACAAACTTGCCAACAAGTCGAAGAACTCGAAACACTTTTAGAACTTCAGGAAAAAGAATTAAACAATCTCAGAGGTGGAGATTGGCAAGCTGAAAAAGAAAAATGCCAAGAACGTCTTGCAGTTATTTCAACTGAAAAGCAAAAGCTGGAGTCTGAGATTGAAGAAATTAAGTCCAATAAAAATGCGATTCAAGAACGTTATCAAAGCTTGCAGGATAAACTTTCTCAAGAACGTCTGCTCAAAACAGAAATGATAGGGCGAAAACGTTACGAAGTTGCAGATATTGAACGGATTAACAAAGAGCTTGAATACCTTGATATGGAGCAAGATGAAATCGAACGCCTTCTCCAAGAAAAGGTAGACAATCTTGAAAAGGTTGATACGGAACTTTTGACCAAGCAGGAAACAGAAGCTAAGAGTCAGAAGGAAGAAATTCAACAAGGGCTTATTCGCAAGCAGTTTGAGCTGGATGATATTGAAGGTCAATTGGATGATATTGCTAGTCATTTAGAACAAGCTCGTCAGCAAAATGAAGAATGGATTCGTAAGCAAACACGTGCAGAAGCAACTAAAGAGAAGATTACGGACCGCCTTCGCTATCTTCAGGGTCAACTGACTGAAGAATACCAGATTAGTTATACAGAAGCTTTGGAGCAAGCTAATCAGTTGGAAGATTTAGCAATCGCTGAACAAAAGGTCAAGGATCTAGAAAAAGCCATTCGTTCACTTGGTCCAGTCAATTTGGATGCCATTGAACAGTTTGACGAAGTTCACGAACGCTTGGAATTCTTAAATAGTCAGCGTGATGACATTCTTTCTGCCAAAAATCTTCTTCTTGAAACCATTACAGAGATGAACGATGAAGTGAAGGAACGATTCAAATCAACCTTTGAAGCTATTCGTGAATCCTTCAAAGTGACCTTCAAGCAGATGTTTGGTGGTGGTCAAGCGGACCTAATCTTGACCGAGGGAGATTTATTGACAGCAGGTGTTGAAATCTCTGTTCAACCGCCAGGAAAGAAAATCCAATCCCTCAACCTCATGAGTGGTGGAGAGAAGGCCTTGTCAGCTCTTGCTTTGCTTTTCTCAATTATTCGTGTCAAGACCATTCCATTTGTTATTTTGGATGAAGTAGAGGCTGCACTCGATGAAGCTAACGTTAAACGCTTTGGGGATTATCTTAACCGATTTGACAAGGATAGCCAGTTTATCGTTGTTACCCACCGTAAGGGAACCATGGCAGCCGCAGACTCTATTTATGGGGTAACCATGCAAGAATCTGGTGTTTCTAAGATTGTATCTGTTAAACTAAAAGATTTAGAAAATATGGATGCTTAGTTTGTTTTTAATATAACATTTCAAGCTAGAGCATGTAGAATGACCTTCAAGAAGTCAGAAAGGTTACAAAAATAAATTGAGGAGCTTACATGGATTTTGACCTATTCCTAATGATTTGTAATTATATTGGGACTATTGCCTTTGCGGCGTCAGGTGCCATTAAAGGATTTGGTAAACGTTTAGATATTTTTGGAATTAGTTTATTGGCAATTGTAACAGCAGTAGGTGGGGGTATTTTAAGAGATTCTATTATCAGTCGTTTTCCATCCGCTCTCGCAGATCCTGGACCGATTTATGTCTCTATTCTAGTAGCTGTTATTATGTATGCCTTTGTGACATCAAAACAAGCCAATGCTAGTCAAGAAAAAAAATTCTATAAGTGGCTGAGAGAAGCTTATCTTATCTTTGATTCGATTGGCTTAATCATCTTTTCCTTGATTGGAGCTACCGCCTTAGCTGATAGTAAATTGAACTTGATGTCTGCAGGGATTTTAGCCTGTTTAACAGGAGCTGGCGGAGGTATCATCCGAGATCTCTTGATTAATGAAGTCCCAAGTGTTCTAAAAGAGGACATCTATGCCCTTCTATCTTTTGTAATTGGCATTATTTATTACTGGTTAGCCTTTGTCCTTCACTTTCCAAGAATCACTGCTTTTATCATTCTCTCAATTGTCGGTTTTGTGATTCGACTCTGTATTATTAAGTTTAAGCTCTCTTTGCCAAATATGGATAAAAAGACTTGGAATTGATTGATGGTAGGAAAGTTCAATCACTCGATTGATAAATATTTTATAAATTACAAGTTTAATCAAGCGTCTAATCTCATATGGATTAGGCGCTATTTTATTTTTTGCAAATACGGGAAATATTTGATGAAATTAATATTTTTTGGTATTATATCTAAAATTTTAAATAAGATAGGAGCTACAATGAGTAATTTAAAGAATTCAGTCGATTTTATTAAAGAAATAGAGAAGTTAAAGTCAGTAACAAGATTTAATAGAACCCTTGATGGAAGATTTGAAAATAGTGCCGAGCATTCTTGGCAAGGTGCTATAGCTGCTATAGTTCTTCAAGATTATTATCCTGAAAAGTTAAAAATGGAAAAAGTTATTTCTATGTTATTGATTCATGATTTAGGTGAGATTTATGCCGGAGATACTTGGGTTTTTGATGATAAAAAAAAGGTTCATTCTCATGATAGAGAGTTAGAATCTATAGAAAAAACAATGAGCCTCCTTCCAGAAGAGAAATATTTGAATATGAAAAATTTGTGGTTGGAATTTGAAAAAGGACAGAGTGCTGAAGCAAGATATGCAAGAGTAATCGATGCATTGGTACCACTGATAAATCACTTAGAAGTGTCAGAATTAAATTATAACCCTGATAATATCACTGCAGACATGGTATTAGAAAAGAAAAAGTTCATAAAAAGTGAATCAGAAGAATTATGGAAACTGACGGAAGATTTGATTCAGGAAAGTGTGGAAAGGGGCTTATATTTATAATAACAATTGGCCCTACGGATAGATTTATAGAATACAAGGACGTGTCAATTCAGCACGTCTTTTTTTACTTTTTCTATGGTATAATAGAAGATAGATTTATAACTGGAGAATAGATGGATTTATGATTAAACTAGTCGCAACTGATATGGACGGGACTTTTCTGGATGAAGCTGGCCAATTTGATATGGAACGTTTAAAAAAGCTTCTCCATTCTTATAAAGAAAAAGGGATTTACTTTGCTGTAGCTTCTGGCCGCGGTCTTTTGTCGCTTGAAAAGCATTTTTCGGATGTCAAAGATGAGATTATTTTCATTGCTGAAAATGGGAGTCTGGTTCGTTTTCATGGACAAGACCTCTATGAAGCGACCATGCCTAGAGATTTTTACCTATCAACTTTTGAAAAGCTAAAGACATCACCTTATTTTGATGAAAAGAAGATGCTCCTAACAGGTAAAAAAGCATGCTATGTTCTAGATACGGTTGATGAAACCTATCTCATGTTTAGTCATCATTACAATGAGAATATTCAAAAAGTAGCCAAACTTGAAGATATCACCGATGAAATTTTCAAATTCACAACTAACTTTACAGAAGAGACAGTAGAAGCTGGCGAAGCTTGGGTTAATGAACATGTGCCTGGTGTTAAGGCAATGACGACAGGTTTTGAATCCATTGATATTGTTCTTGATTATGTGGATAAGGGAGTTGCGATTGTCGAATTGGCTAAGAAGTTAAATCTAGATATGGACCAAGTGATGGCTTTTGGTGATAATCTTAATGATCTTCACATGATGCAAGTTGTAGGGCACCCAGTCGCACCTGAAAATGCCCGTCCAGAGATTTTGGAACTAGCTGAAACAGTTATCGGTCACCATAAGGACCAATCTGTTATCGCTTATATGGAGGGGTTATAATGGCAGATATTAAATTAATTGCCCTAGATTTAGATGGAACCTTGCTGACGACAGACAAGAAATTGACTGATCGTACCAAGGCAACTTTAAAGGCTGCGCGTGAACAAGGGGTCAAGGTAGTCCTAACAACTGGACGTCCTCTCAAGGCTATGGATTTCTTCCTTAAAGAGCTTGGAACAGACGGTCATGATGACGAATATACTATCACTTTCAACGGTGGATTGGTTCAGAAAAATACAGGTGAGATTCTTGATAAGACAGTCTTTTCAATTGATGATGTGAGCCGTATTTATGAAGAAACTGAAAAATTAGGAATCCCCTTAGATGCAATTTCAGAAGGAACAGTTTACCAGATTCAGTCTGACCAAGAAAGTTTATATGCTCAGTTTAACCCAGCTCTAACTTTTGTTCCAACTACTTTTGAAGATTTGTCTAGTCAGGTAACATACAATAAATGTGTGACTGCCTTTCCTCAGGAACCTTTGGATGCGGCTATTCAAAAGATTTCACCAGAATTATACGACCAATATGAAATTTTTAAATCACGTGAACTCTTGCTAGAATGGTCACCAAAGAATGTTCATAAGGCGACAGGATTATCTAAACTAATTGAACACCTGGGAATTGACCAAAGTCAGGTTATGGCCTGTGGAGATGAGGCTAATGACCTTTCGATGATTGAATGGGCAGGTCTTGGTGTAGCCATGCAAAATGCTGTGCCAGAAGTTAAGGCTGTGGCTAATGTGGTAACGCCTATGACCAACGATGAGGAAGCCGTCGCCTGGGCTATTGAAAAATATGTACTGAAGGAGAATTAAAGTATGGGATTATTTGACCGTTTATTTGGGAAAATAGAAGAACCAAAAATTGAAGATGTCGTCAAAGAAGCGTTAGAAAACATTGACTTATCAGATGATAACGAGCAAAACGAGGCATCGGAATCTGAAAATGCTGAAGTGACAGAACCAGAAGAAGTTATCTTACCTGCTGAACCTCAGGAAGAAACAAGTGAAGACTCACCTGCAGTAGAGGTTGTAGAAGAAGCTATCATTGAACCTCTTGATGAAGTTGAAGTTTCTCAAGAAGAAGCAATTCAAGTTGAAGAGGTAGAAAGTCCTCAAGTGGAATCATCTTACGTTGAAGATATGACTTCAAGCGATGAAGAAGAAGAGGATTTTAATCAACTTCAATCAGACGAAACAGAGCCGGAAATCACTGAGGAAGTGGAAGAAGATCTAGTAATCGAAGAAACTCCTCTGGTTGAAGAGACTGTACAGGAAAAGTATGATCGCAGTCTCAAGAAAACTCGTACGGGATTTGGGGCTCGTTTGAATGCCTTCTTTGCTAATTTCCGCTCAGTTGATGAAGAATTCTTTGAAGAACTAGAAGAACTCTTAATCATGAGTGACGTTGGTGTTCAGGTAGCTTCAAATCTAACGGAAGAATTGCGTTATGAGGCTAAACTTGAAAATGCCAAGAAACCAGAAGCTCTTCGTCGTGTTATCATCGAAAAATTGGTGGAGCTTTACGAAAAAGATGGGCAATACAATGAAAGTATTAACTTCCAAGATGGTTTGACTGTCATGCTCTTTGTAGGTGTTAATGGTGTCGGAAAGACAACATCAATCGGTAAATTGGCACATCGCTACAAACAAGCTGGTAAGAAAGTTATGCTGGTTGCTGCGGATACCTTCCGTGCTGGTGCGGTAGCTCAGCTAGCAGAATGGGGTCGTCGTGTCGGTGTGCCTGTTGTAACGGGTCCAGAAAAAGCTGATCCAGCCAGTGTGGTCTTTGATGGAATGGAACGTGCAGTAGCAGAAGGTATTGATATTCTCATGATTGATACAGCTGGACGTTTGCAAAACAAAGAAAACTTGATGGCAGAGTTGGAAAAAATTGGTCGTATCATCAAGCGTGTTGTGCCTGAAGCACCTCATGAAACCTTCCTAGCTCTAGATGCCTCAACTGGTCAAAATGCTCTTGTACAAGCTAAAGAATTTTCAAAAATCACTCCTTTGACAGGTATTGTCTTAACCAAGATTGATGGAACTGCCCGAGGTGGTGTCGTTCTTGCTATCCGTGAAGAGCTCAATATCCCTGTTAAATTGATTGGATTTGGTGAAAAAATCGATGATATCGGTGAGTTCAATTCTGAAAACTTTATGAAGGGCCTTCTAGAAGGTTTGCTATAAAAGAAAATCCTGCAAGAATTCTTGCAGGATTGTTTTTCATTATTCTAAACGACCATCTTTACGATAGGCGATGTCAGGTTGCCATGTCCATTGAGCTCCGTATTTTTCAAGGAGATCAAAGCTAGCCTGAGGTCCCATTGTACCAGCCTTGTAGTCATGAAGTGGAGCTCCATTTTCAGCCCAAAGTTTCTCAATACGGTCAATCAATTTCCATGATGCGCTTACTTCATTCCAGTGGCTAAAGTTTGTTGAGTTATTGTTCAAAACATCGTAGATCAGTTTTTCATATGGGTCTGGTGAAGCACCTGTAGCAGTCGCGTCCGTTCGATAGTCAAGAGAATTTGGCGCAAGGCTAAACTCTTCACCCACCTTTTTACCGTTAAGGCTAAGAGAGAATCCTTCAGTAGGTTGGATATAGATGGTAAGCACATTTGGTGCTAGTGGTTCACCGAAAATAGAATCCATTTGTTTGAAGATAATGTTCACGTGTGTTCCTTTTTCAGTGAGGCGTTTACCTGTACGGAAGAAGAAAGGTACATCACGGAAGCGATCAGTATCGACAAAGAAGGCACCTGACGCGAAGGTTTCTGTCATTGATTCTGGGTTAACATTTGGTTCGCTGCGGTAAGAAATGTATTTCATGCCATCTACTTTACCAGAACGATATTGACCACGGATGAAGTGCTCTTTAAGTTCCTCGTCTGTAGGGTGGTAAAGGTTCTTGAAGACTTTGATTTTCTCTGCGCGAATGTCATCCTTTGTAAAGCTTGCAGGCTTGTCCATAGCAAGGAGTGACAGAAGCTGAAGTGTGTGGTTTTGAACCATGTCTCGAAGGGCACCAGACTCATCATAGTAGCCACCCCGTTCTTCAACACCTAGACGCTCTGCAAATGTGATTTGAACATTATCGATGTGCTCACGATTCCAAACATTTTCAAAAATCATGTTGGCAAATCGGATAGCAAAAATGCTTTGAATCATTTCCTTACCAAGATAATGGTCGATACGATAGATTTGCTCTTCGTTAAAAGTTGCTAGAAGTTCTTCGTTTAGTTTGCTCGCAGTTTCATAGTCTGTACCGAAAGGTTTTTCAACAATCAAACGTTCAAAACCTTTACCGTCAACGATTTGCTCTGACTTGAGGTGTTTGGCGATGGTACCAAAGAACTGAGGTGCCATTGAGAGGAAGAAAAGCTTGTTGTGTTCAGTTTGATACTTTTCATTTAACTCAGCCTGAAGCTTACGTAATTCGATATAGTGCTCAGTGTCATTAACATCGTGACTTTGGTAGTAAAAATGACTAGCAAATGCTTGAGCCTCTTCTGCGCTATCTGCCAAGTCCAGAATAGATTCGACAACAACAGATTCGAAATACTCTTTACTCCAAGGTCTACGAGCAGTTCCAATAACAGCAAAATGATCAGAAAGATTACCTGATTTATAAAGTCTAAAGAGTGAAGGGTAAAGCTTGCGTTTAGCCAAATCTCCACTTGCACCGAAAATTGTAACAATAACTTTAGATGACATCGAGCTACCTAATTTCTATTTTGTTTCCTAGTCAAGCTAGTCATGAGGAATCCCCATTTTCATACCCTTTATTTTATCATAATTTTCTAAAAAATCCAAAATTCCAATACAAGTAAGAAAAAAACTGCAAGGTTTTCCTTGCAGTTTTTTTAAGCGTTGAGAACCTTGTCCAAAAATTCTTTTAGACGAGGGTGTTGTGGGTTATCAAAGATTTGGTCAGGGGTTCCATCTTCTAAGAATTCACCGTCTGCTGTAAAGATAACACGATTGGCAACCTTACGAGCAAATCCCATTTCATGGGTTACGATGATCATGGTCATACCTTGTTCAGCTAATTCCTTCATAACGTTAAGAACGTCGCCAACCATTTCAGGGTCAAGGGCAGAGGTTGGCTCGTCAAAGAGCATGATATCAGGATTCATTGCTAAACCTCGAGCGATAGCCACACGTTGTTTTTGTCCCCCTGATAGACTATCAGGATTAGCATTGGCCTTATCAGCAAGTCCAACTTTTTCAAGGAGTTCCATCCCTAATTTTTCAGCTTCAGCCTTGGTTAACAACTTATGCTCGATAGGAGCAAAAGTAATATTTTCCAATACAGTCATATGTGGAAATAGATTGAAGTGCTGGAAAACCATACCGACATTTTCACGAACATGGTCCACGTTGGTTGCTTTGTCAGTCAAATCATAACCATTAACTGTGATATGACCTTTTGTCCCCTCTTCGAGGAGATTCAAGCTACGCAAGAAAGTTGACTTACCTGACCCAGAAGGACCGATGATACAAACAACATCACCTTCGTAGAATTTTACAGAGATTCCTTTAAGAACCTTGTTTTTTCCATATTGTTTATGTAAATTATCGACATCAATTTTTAATTTTGCCATTATTGAATCCTCTTTTCTAAGCGTTTTGCTAGTCTAGTTAGAAGAGTGATAATCAAAAGGTAAAAGACTGCGAGAATTGCATACATTTTGAAACTTTGGTAGTTACGAGCAATGATAATTTTACCAGTTTGGAAGAGTTCTACAAGACCGATCGCAGATACGATTGTCGTATCTTTCAATGCGATAACAAATTGGTTAACGAAGTTTGGAAGCATGAGTTTGGTTGCTTGAGGCAAGACAATCTTACGCATGGTTTTTCCGTATGAAATACCAAGACTTCGGCTAGCTTCCATTTGTCCAACAGGAACGGCCTTAATACCACCACGAACAATTTCAGCGATGTAAGCTGATGAGTTTAGGGAGAGGGCAATTGTACCAGCGACAAAGTCGTTGATTGGACTTTGTTGACCTGTAAGGGACTCGATAAAGTTAGGAATGCCCCAGAAAATAAATGCTGCAAGAATCATCAATGGAATACCACGGATGACGTCAACAAAAATCTCCGAAATCAAACGAAGTGATTTATATGGGCTGACGCTAAACATACCAAAGATAATTCCGATGAAAATAGCAATTGCAAATGAAACAAGGGCTAAGGCAAGAGTAATTCCAAGGCCGCTAAGGAGTTGTTTGTAGTTATTTTTCAACAAGCCCCAAATAGTTGTCTCATCAGCAGTTGAAGTTGTGGTAGTAGAATCGCTAGCTAAATATTTATTAAGAATCTTTTGGAATTCTCCATTTGCCTTAAGATTTGCAAGTCCTTTATTGAACTTCTCTAGCAATTCTGGATTACTTCCTTTTTTAACAGCAAAGGCAGTTTCGCCAATTGGTGTACCTGCGATTGGTGTTTTTAGTTTTTGTCCTTTACTGATAGAGTATTTAATAACAGGTTCGTCGTCCATAACGGCATCTATTGAACCGGCATTTAAACTATCATACATAGAGGCAGCATCGGAAAAAGTTTTGATCTTATAACCATATTTGCTTTGATTCTCTGTTAGGAAGGTTTGTGAAGCAGTACCGTTTTTCACACCTACAGTTTTACCGTTCAAATCTTCATAAGAAGAAATGGTACTTGATTCTTTCACACCGAGAATGGTGTTTGCTGTATAGTAAGAGTCAGAGAAATCAAAAGTTTCTTTACGAGCATCAGTCACTGACATACCTGCAATGATACCGTCTGCTTGTCCAGACTGGACTGCGTTAATAGCAGCATCAAAACCAGGATTGGTAATCTCGACCTCAAAGCCTTGGTCTTCAGCGATAGCCTTGATTAGATCCATATCGATACCAGTGTATTGATTGCTTGAGTCTTGGAAAACAAATGGTGCAAATGACGAGTCACTGGCAATGACATACTTGGTTTTCTCAGTATCAGCTTTTACTAGTCCTAATGAGAAAATAGGAAATAAAATAAGCAAACAAGCTAGAATTTTTTTCTTCATGTGATGTCTCCTTTCAGGGTATTTTCAAATTATAGCAGAAAAAATTGAATCCGGCAAATATTTTATATTTCGATGTTAGAAGATATAACATATGAATGACAAAGGTATAAAATTGGTAATCGGAAAGTCTTCCCTTTTTATGGTAAAATAGAAGGATAGAAAATGTATATGAGGCTATTATGATAAATAGAATTACAGACAATAAATTTAAACTCGTATCTAAATACCAACCCTCTGGTGACCAACCGCAGGCTATCGAGCAGTTGGTGGATAACATCGAGGGAGGAGAAAAGGCTCAAATCCTGATGGGGGCGACTGGAACAGGGAAAACCTATACCATGAGTCAAGTGATTGCGCAAGTTAATAAGCCAACCTTGGTCATTGCCCACAATAAGACACTAGCAGGCCAGCTCTATGGGGAGTTCAAGGAATTTTTCCCAGAGAATGCTGTTGAGTACTTCGTTTCTTACTATGATTACTACCAGCCAGAAGCTTATGTGCCCTCTAGCGATACCTACATCGAAAAAGATAGCTCGGTCAATGACGAGATTGATAAATTACGCCACTCAGCAACATCAGCTTTGTTGGAGCGTAATGATGTTATCATTGTGGCATCAGTTTCTTGTATCTATGGTTTGGGTTCTCCAAAGGAATATGCTGATAGTGTGGTAAGTTTGCGTCCGGGTCTTGAGATTTCTCGAGATAAACTGCTGAACGACTTAGTAGATATCCAGTTTGAGCGCAATGACATCGACTTTCAACGGGGGAGATTCCGAGTCCGTGGGGATGTGGTGGAGATTTTCCCAGCCTCTCGTGACGAGCATGCCTTTCGTGTAGAGTTTTTCGGGGATGAGATTGACCGTATTCGTGAAGTCGAAGCTTTGACAGGGCAAGTTCTTGGTGAAGTGGATCACTTGGCGATTTTCCCAGCCACTCACTTTGTGACCAATGATGACCACATGGAAGTAGCTATTGCCAAGATTCAGGCCGAGTTGGAGGGGCAATTAGCTGTTTTTGAAAAGGAAGGTAAGCTCCTCGAAGCGCAACGTTTGAAACAACGGACAGAGTACGACATTGAGATGCTCCGTGAAATGGGTTATACCAATGGTGTCGAGAACTACTCACGTCACATGGATGGACGAAGCGAAGGAGAGCCTCCGTACACCCTTCTTGACTTCTTCCCTGATGATTTTCTGATTATGATTGATGAAAGTCACATGACCATGGGACAAATCAAGGGCATGTATAATGGAGACCGTTCGCGTAAGGAAATGTTGGTTAACTACGGTTTTCGTTTACCGTCTGCCTTGGACAACCGTCCCCTTCGTCGTGAAGAATTTGAAAGTCATATTCATCAGATTGTCTACGTTTCTGCGACACCGGGTGATTACGAGATGGAACAAACGGACACCGTGATTGAGCAGATTATCCGTCCGACTGGTCTTTTGGATCCAGAGGTGGAAGTGCGCCCAACGATGGGACAGATTGACGATTTGCTTGGTGAAATCAATGCCCGTGTTGAAAAGAACGAACGTACCTTTATCACTACCTTGACCAAGAAAATGGCAGAAGATTTGACGGATTACTTCAAGGAAATGGGGATCAAAGTCAAGTACATGCACTCGGATATCAAGACTTTAGAGCGGACAGAGATTATCCGTGACTTGCGTCTGGGTGTCTTTGATGTCTTGGTTGGAATTAACCTCCTTCGTGAAGGGATTGACGTACCTGAAGTCAGTTTAGTTGCCATTCTCGATGCCGACAAGGAAGGCTTCCTCCGTAATGAACGTGGTCTGATCCAAACCATTGGTCGTGCCGCCCGTAATAGTGAAGGTCATGTCATCATGTATGCTGACACAGTGACTCAGTCTATGCAAAAAGCCATTGATGAAACAGCTCGTCGTCGTAAAATTCAGATGGCTTATAATAAAGAACACGGTATTGTTCCCCAAACCATAAAGAAGGAAATCCGTGACCTGATTTCTGTTACAAAAGCTGTGGCTAAGGAAGAAGATAAAGAAGTCGACATCAATAGCCTTAACAAACAAGAACGCAAAGAATTGGTTAAGAAACTAGAAAAACAAATGCAAGAAGCCGTCGAAGTGCTTGATTTCGAGTTGGCAGCTCAAATACGTGATATGATGTTGGAAGTCAAGGCTTTGGATTAGATAGGAGAAGACGAATGAAAATTCTAGTCATCAATGGACACCCTGATAAGGAAAGTTACTGTCAGGCTATTTTTCAAACCATTGTAGAAAATATTGATTCAAAGCACCATGAAGTTGAAGTCATCAACCTTAATGAAGAGAACTTTGATCCTGTTTTACGTTATGGCTATCGAAAACGTATGGAAGAAGATTCTTTTATCCTTCGTTCCCAAGAATTAATACAGTGGGCAGATCATTTCATATTTGTTTATCCCATCTGGTGGAGTAGTATGCCGAGCCTTATGAAGGGCTGGATTGACCGGGTCTTTACTCCAGGGATTGCTTACTCTGCTAATGATCAGGGGAGTTTTATCTGGAATTACCTTAGAGGCAAGCAGTTTAAAAAGTTATTAAAAGGGAAAACAGCCAGTATTTACGCAACCTCCATGGCACCCACTTGGTGGTACAAAATCTTTTCGGGTCCTATCAACATTCCAGATAGCTATGGCATCTCTGTTTTGAAAAATGCGGTCTTGAATCACTGTGGAATTAAAACTAAGCGCGTGTGCGTACTAGGTGAAGTTGGACGGGATGTGAATACCGCTAGTATGCGGGAAAAGCATCTCAAAAAGGTCGCAGCAGAAGTGAAGAAACTATCATAAAACAAGATAATAAAATAGAGAAAACATCAAAAAACACTATAAGCCAAATCAAAAAATAAGCTGGCTGGATAAAGTAAAATTGTGGTTGCTACAGCATTCAAAAATAGCTTTTCTATTAGATAGTAGTATATTTTTCTTATCAGCTTTTGGGATAATCTATTTGTTGCTTGGGACAACTCTTCTTCCAAAACCCTATCAAAACTTTAATTATGTCTTTCCACTTTTTATGAATCTAGTATTCTTAGTGAATATACTTTATCAGGGTATTTTTAGAGATAATTTCGATGGAATGACTAGACTCCAAGATTTTACAAATCCATTCTTGTACCTAAATGGAGTAGGTTTGTTGTTTCACTCATTTTTCGGAATAATGGGTCGAAATAGAAAGTCTATTCCTCCCTTGCTAACCTTAGATCACCGTTACATCTGGTTTCCAATCGTTACTTATATAACCTTCTTCTTAGTGCCTGCTTTGATTATTTTAATTTCCAAGCATATTGAAAAGAAAAAAAGAAAATAAGAAAATAAGGAAAATCCACTCAAATGAAAAAGAATAAAAGATATTCAAATACAAAAAAGAATTTATCAAGGAGAGAAAGTTTTCAGCTCTGGCTAGATTCTCATAAATTTTTAGGATTCTTCTTGATCCTCGGTCTTATCCTAGCAATAGGACTAAGTTTGAATCTAATTTTTGAAAGTCTTCCTATTCCTTCGCCATACAGAGATATCAACTATAGTTTTCCAATATATATAAATCTTTTTTGTCTGGTCTATCGATTATTTGACTATTGGTTCCTAGACTTGACTAGGACAAGAATGACGATAAAAAGATATGCAGATTTATTTATCTATCTTAATAGTATCGGTTTAATAGTTCATCTCTTTATTGGGATTGGTGGGAAAAATAGTAAAGGGATTTTACCTTCTCTCTTATCTCTAGATCACCGCTACATCTGGTTTCCAATTCTTACTTATATAACCTTCTTCTTAGTGGCTACTTTGATCATTTTAATTTCCAAATATATTAAAAAGAAAAGGAGTTAATCATGCTAAAACATCTAACTATATTTAGGATTCTTTACCTTATGTTTCTTGTATTTGTCCTGATTCATTTTATCTTAGGCTTGTTCGGTTTTGCTTTTACACCTATTGTGTGGAACATCTGGTTATTTAGTCTTTGCCTTACTTTATTTATTCATCCATGGACTATCTTCTATAAAACTAGAATCTTTCAATGGCATCATCTGATTTTTCAGGCTCTCAGTGGCTTTTTCGCTCTTTTAATCTGGTTTATGATCTTTTTCATTTTATCCACGGTTCCAGATTCATCTATGCCTATCAATTTAGACTACTATGTGATTAGGGAAAAAAATGAAATCAGAATCAACAGAGGATTCTTACTCCATGAAATTCATGAATATCATGACTGGATTAATCCTTTGATTATGAAATCTAAAGTTAAGTACATGATAGAAAATTAAAGATTAGAAAGTGAATCCTATGTCACGAGCACAATTAACGATTTTAACAAATATTTGTCTGATTGAAGATCTTGAAAAGAAGCGCGTTGTTATGCAGTATCGATCACCCGAAAGCAACCATTGGTCTGGCTATGCCTTTCCAGGAGGCCATGTCGAAGACGGAGAGGCTTTTACAGAGTCAGTTATTCGTGAAATATACGAGGAAACAGGTCTGACGATTCAAAATCCTCAACTTGTCGGCATTAAAAATTGGCCGTTAGATACAGGTGAGCGTTATATTGTCTTTTGTTATAAGGCGACTGAGTTTACTGGTACTCTACAATCATCTGAAGAAGGAGAAGTGTCCTGGATAGAAAAAGACCAGATTCCAAATTTGGATCTGGCCTATGATATGTTACCTTTGATGGAGATGATGGAAGCTCCAGACAAGTCTGAATTTTTCTACCGTCACCGTACAGAGGATGGGTGGGAAAAGAGAACCTTCTAATCTTTTACTAAATAACCAAGCTGGTCCAAGGCCTTCTCGATATAGAGGAGGTCTTGTTCGTTTTCAGCTTCGACTAGGTGATAATGGACGCCATCTGTTAATTCAGATAGGGGGCGAAAATCAGACGTCTTAACTTGGTTTAAAAAGTGCTCCACATCGCGTCTACAACTTAGTTTGAGGAGGGTTTCGATTTCCCCGTAGACAGGATGGTCAATAAGGATATTTTGAACCCGTCCTCCGTTATCAACGATAGCAAGTAATTCTTGCCCCATATCTTCCTCTTTATGTTTGACCTTAAAGAGTTTATGAACAAAAGAATTGGCTTTGTTTTCTTTATAGATATACCCACGATTGGTTGATAGGATAGGAGCACCATCTGCACGAAGCACAGCTATATCCTGAACAATAATCTGACGAGTTACATGAAAATGTTCTGCTAAGCTTTGTCCGTTTAGAGGTTTTGGAGCTTCTTTTAAGAGTTGTAAAAGGGTTTCTTTTCTATTTTTTGTCATAGTCTCTTTCTTAATGGCGTTTTTTTAGTGCTTTATAAACAGCTAATGCTAAGTAATAGTCTATCATACTATGAACAATAGTTCCAAAACCAACTAATACAAAGAGAACATAGAACATATTTTTTAGGTCTGTTCCTGTACTAGCATAGAAGATGATACAAGCAAAGACTTCGGCGATAGCATGTACTAAACCAAGTACAAAGTTAAAAATCAAGGAAGATTTCTTGTTGTCCAAGGTTTGAGGATGTTTTTGAAGGTAGAAAGCTCCCAGGGTTCCAAAGAAGATATGAGAAAAAGCTCGAAGTACGATAACAATCGGATAACCGGCTAGTAAGAATCCAATACTAGAAGCAATAATGACAAAAATAGCCATCCATGGAGAGAGAAACATAGCAATGAAGATGGCCACGTGGCTTCCAAGAGTGTAGGAAGCGGGAGGAATAACGATTTTAAATGGCATCACTATAGGAATCAAAATAGCGATAGCGGTTAGCAATGCGGTTACAGTCATGAATTGGGTTTTCTTTTTTGTATTCATAATAACTCCTTTTTCTGTATATACAGTTGTATAGTACACTAAAATTTTAAACTAGTCAAGGAGCAAATTGCATTTCTGGAGAAAAATCGTTAAAATATAGTAAATAATCTTATTAAAAGTGGAGAGTTGAGATGGTAGATATTCTTTACCCGATTTTTGTCATTTATTATACATCTAAGCTGAAGAAAACTGGATTACGAGTATCAAAATTTACTACATTTACCGCCTATAGTTTCTTAATGATTTCTTTAATTCAAATTGCTTTTGGATCACTAGCACTAATTGTTTTTAGTATACCCATTTTCGGTTTTCTATATTTTCGTGCGATAGGAGTGATTCTTTTTCACATTAGTATTATTTATGGAATGATTTTGCTTTTCTTGTCATTAACACTATTCTTAGACAGTCAAAAATCTAATCAGGACATTCAAAACACGGAAAATACTCCATTCATATTTCATGTGTTAATGTTGCTCTTTCATGCGCTCTTAATCTATAATACCTTGGTACCAATCTTTTCAATTTACTGAGAAAATATAAAAAATATTCTTCTCTAAGTGGCAGTAGAATTGAGAAAAAACTTAAATTTTTTTAAAAAATACTTGCTTTGATAGAATTATTGTGATATACTTATAAACGGTTTGAAAAAACTGCCTAAGACAGTAGGGGAGCAAGACTCATAAATATCCTACCGAGGACAAAACGTATCATGTAAAAAGAAGCGTATTGTACTTTCGTGTCTAGGTTTGGGCGCGTTTTTCTTTTGGAAAAATTCCCCAAGCAAAATAATTACGGAGGTGAACACACTAATGAGTGAAGCAATTATTGCTAAGAAAGCGGAACTAGTTGACGTAGTAGCTGAGAAAATGAAAGCTGCTGCATCAATCGTCGTTGTAGACGCTCGTGGTTTGACAGTTGAACAAGATACAGTTCTTCGTCGTGAGCTTCGTGGAAGCGAAGTTGAGTATAAAGTTATTAAAAACTCAATCTTACGTCGTGCAGCTGAACAAGCTGGACTTGAAGATCTTGCATCTGTTTTTGTTGGACCATCTGCAGTAGCATTTTCTAACGAAGATGTTATCGCACCAGCGAAAATCTTGAACGACTTTTCTAAAAACGCTGAAGCACTTGAAATCAAAGGTGGTGCAATCGAAGGCGCTGTCGCATCAAAAGAAGAGATTCTTGCTCTTGCAACTCTTCCAAGTCGCGAAGGACTTCTTTCTATGCTCCTTTCTGTACTTCAAGCGCCAGTGCGCAACGTTGCTCTTGCAGTCAAAGCGGTTGCAGACAACAAAGAAGACGCAGCTTAATCATAAGCTACGCAGCGTAGCCTAGCTACAAAAAAATAACAAAATTAAATTTAAACTTATTTGGAGGAAATAACAATGGCATTGAACATTGAAAACATTATTGCTGAAATTAAAGAAGCTTCAATCCTTGAATTGAACGACCTTGTAAAAGCTATCGAAGAAGAATTTGGTGTAACTGCAGCTGCTCCTGTAGCTGTTGCTGCAGCTGGTGCTGCTGACGCTGGTGCTGCTAAAGACTCATTTGACGTTGAATTGACAGCTGCTGGTGACAAAAAAGTTGGCGTTATCAAAGTTGTACGTGAAATCACTGGTCTTGGACTTAAAGAAGCTAAAGAACTTGTTGATGGTGCACCAGGTGTTATCAAAGAAGGCGTTCCAACTGCAGAAGCTGAAGAAATCAAAGCTAAATTGGAAGAAGCTGGAGCTTCAGTTACTCTTAAATAATAGAGCGACTACATTTGTAGCTTAAAAACATGATTAAACCGCTATTCTTAGGAGTAGCGGTTTTTCTTTTTGTTCAAAAAGGGGCAAAAAAGGGACAACGATGTTAAATTGGTGTGTCTAGTTTAGATGATTTAGAAAAGATTCCTTATGAAAATAATTTACTTTTGAATTTCATTTTGTTATAATAGACCCAAGAAAGAATATCTTATTGGTAAATCCTAAGCGAGTCTGAGATAGTGAGAGTCAGGTGATTGAGAGATAAGTGTGGCGCTTTTGGTATTTTAATAAAGATAATGAAGTAATAAATTAGGGTGGAACCGCGTTTTTGACGCCCCTAGGTCACTTGACTTAGGAGCAAAGACACGGTTTTTTTGTATCCAAAGTCACAAGAATAAAAAAAAGGAGTAAAACATGTCCAAAAAATTAACCTTCCAAGAAATTATTTTGACCTTGCAGCAATACTGGAATGACCAGGGTTGTATGCTGATGCAGGCTTATGATAACGAAAAAGGTGCGGGAACAATGAGTCCTTATACCTTCCTCCGTGCTATTGGTCCTGAACCATGGAACGCAGCTTATGTAGAGCCATCTCGTCGTCCAGCAGATGGTCGTTACGGGGAAAACCCAAACCGTCTCTACCAACACCATCAATTCCAAGTGGTTATGAAACCATCACCTTCAAACATCCAAGAGCTCTACCTTGAGTCGTTGGAGAAATTGGGTATTAATCCTTTGGAACACGATATCCGCTTCGTTGAAGATAACTGGGAAAACCCATCAACTGGTTCAGCTGGTCTTGGTTGGGAAGTTTGGCTTGATGGTATGGAGATTACTCAGTTCACTTATTTCCAACAAGTCGGTGGCTTAGCTACTGGTCCTGTTACAGCTGAAGTTACTTATGGTTTAGAGCGTTTAGCTTCTTACATTCAAGAAGTAGATTCTGTTTATGATATTGAGTGGGCTCCAGGAGTTAAATATGGAGAAATCTTCCTTCAGCCAGAATATGAACACTCAAAATACAGCTTTGAAGTTTCTGACCAAGATATGCTTCTTGAAAACTTCGAAAAATTTGAAAAAGAAGCAGGACGTGCTTTGGAATTGGGCCTTGTCCATCCAGCCTATGATTACGTTTTGAAATGTTCACATACCTTCAACCTACTCGACGCTCGTGGTGCTGTTTCTGTTACAGAACGTGCTGGTTATATTGCCCGCATCCGTAACTTGGCTCGTGTCGTAGCCAAAACCTTCGTCGCAGAACGCAAGAAACTCGGTTACCCACTTCTAGATGAAGTCACACGTGCTCAACTCCTAGCAGAAGAGGAAGAATAAAGAGTGTATTAGATAGGATTGGTTGATAGAGCAATCCTACAGAACCAGTTGCCGCAGTGATAAAGGTATCGTTAGAGAAACTAACGATACCAGGCAAAATTGGAGACCTTAGGCTCCAATTTTAGCAATGAAACGACGAAGTCGGTTGCTTGCGTGCCAATCACATAAGGCAAACTGGAAAAAAAGATATTTTTCGGAGAAAAAACATGACAAAAAACTTATTAGTAGAATTAGGACTCGAAGAGTTACCAGCCTACGTTGTCACACCAAGTGAAAAACAACTAGGTGAAAAAATGGCAGCCTTCTTGGATGAAAATCGCCTTTCATACGAAGGGATTCAAACTTTCTCAACTCCACGTCGTTTGGCTGTTCGTGTACTTGGTTTAGCAGACCAACAAACAGATTTGACTGAAGATTTTAAAGGACCTTCTAAGAAAATCGCCTTGGATGAAGAAGGGAACTTTTCTAAAGCAGCTCAAGGATTCGTCCGTGGAAAAGGCTTGACAGTTGATGATATTGAATTCCGTGAAATTAAAGGTGAAGAATATGTCTATGTAACCAAGCATGAAGCTGGAAAACCTGCTGAGGAAGTGTTGACAGGGATTCCAGAAGTATTGGCTAGCCTTAGCTTCCCAGTAAGTATGCACTGGGCAAATAATACCTTTGAATACATTCGTCCTGTCCATACTTTGATAGTCCTTTTGGATGATGAAGCTCTTGAAATGGACTTCCTAGACATCCATTCAGGCAGAGTGAGCCGTGGACATCGTTTCCTTGGACATGAAGTGGAAATTCGTCATGCTGATAGTTACGAAGAAGACTTACGCAAAGTCTATGTCATTGCTGATAGCATTGAACGTGAAAATATGATTCGTGAACAAATCAAGGAAATTGAAGCAGAACAAGGCGTTCAAGTACAGATTGATGAAGGACTTTTAAACGAAGTCTTAAACTTGGTCGAATATCCAACCGCTTTTATGGGTAATTTTGATCCTAAATACCTAGAAGTTCCAGAAGAAGTTTTGGTTACTTCAATGGAAACTCATCAACGCTACTTTGTAGTCCGTGATCTTGAAGGAAATCTAAAACCAAACTTCATTTCAGTTCGTAACGGAAATGCTGAACACTTGGGAAATGTCATTCGAGGAAATGAGAAAGTTTTGGTTGCTCGTTTGGAAGATGGAGAATTCTTCTGGCGTGAAGACCAAAAACTCAAGATTGAAGATTTAGTTGCTAAACTTTCACACGTTACCTTCCATGAAAAGATTGGTTCTCTTCGTGAACACATGATTCGTACAGGGCAAATTGCTATCCAGCTAGCTGAAAAAGCTGGTCTATCAGTTGATGAATCTATTGATCTTGCTCGTGCTGCAGCCATTTATAAATTTGACCTCTTAACCGGTATGGTTGGTGAATTTGATGAGCTTCAAGGGATCATGGGTGAGAAATATGCGCTTCTCGCTGGTGAAAATGCGGCAGTAGCACAAGCTATTCGTGAGCACTATCTTCCAGATTCAGCTGACGGAGCCCTTCCTGAGTCTAAAGTTGGTGCTATCCTTGCACTAGCTGATAAATTAGATACTCTCTTATCTTTCTTCTCGGTTGGCTTGATTCCATCAGGTTCAAACGACCCGTATGCTCTTCGACGTGCAACACAAGGAATTGTTCGAATCTTGGAAGACTTTGGTTGGAAGATTCCAATGGACGAATTGATTGCGAGCCTTTATGCCTTATCATTTGAAAGTCTAACTTATGATAATCAAGAAGAAGTGCTTAACTTCATTAAAGCTCGTGTTGATAAGATGATGGGTTCTACTGCAAAAGATATCAAAGAAGCTGTTCTCGCAAGTTCGAATTTTGTTGTTTCTGATATGATTGAAGCTGCAGAAGCTTTAACCGAAGCTGCAAATACTGAAGATTACAAATCATCAGTTGAATCTCTCTCTCGTGCCTTTAACTTAGCCGAAAAGGCAGATGGTTCAGTCAAAGTTGATTCAAGTCTCTTTGAAAATGAACAAGAAAGAGAACTAGCTCAAGCTGTAGAAAGATTAGAATTGCAAGGTTCAGCTAGTGATAAATTAACGCAACTATTTGCTCTTAGTCCAGTAATTGATGCATTCTTTGACAATACCATGGTTATGGCAGAAGATGTTGATGTGAAGAACAACCGTTTAGCTATCCTTGCTGAACTTGTTAATAAAGCAAAAACAGTGGCTGCTTTCAATCTTCTCAATACAAAATAAATTGGAGGTCCAAATATGACACCAGAAAAAATCGCTCGTATTAATGAGCTTGCTAAAAAGAAAAAAACAGAAGGTTTGACTGCGGAAGAAAAAATAGAACAAGCCCAACTTCGTGAAGAATACATTGAGGGATATCGTCGAGCAGTTCGTCACCATGTTGAAGGAATTAAAATCGTGGATGAGGAAGGAAACGACGTGACACCGGAAAAGCTTCGTCAGGTACAACGTGAAAAAGGCTTGCATGGTCGAAGTCTTGACGATCCAAATTCCTAAGTTAAATAAAACAAAACAAAACTCGGTTAGTGTATGCTATCCGAGTTTTGTTGTCTCTTAAAAAAGGAACCCAAAATGGTTCCTTTTTGTTAGTTATTAGTTACTAGCACCAGAAGTAGCATCTGCGCCACCACCGTGGCCGTGGCCGCCATCAGCTGAGTCAGAAGCGCCAGAAGTAGCATCTGCATCACCATGACCTGCAGCAGGAGCGAAAGGTCCGCTACCGCCTACCAAACGTTGACCAGTTTCTTTCAAGTACCAGTCAAGCCATGGTTGGAAGTTAAAGACAATTTCATTGATACCAGCATATGATCCATCAGGATAGTACATAGCTTGGTAGTTGTGAGTATTGATAACACCTGCTGGAGAACCAGGAACAATTGTACGTACGTATTCTTGGTTGCCATTGCGAAGTGTACCGATAACCCACTCAACGTTCTTCATACGTGCAGGTGGAAGTGATCCGTGAACTGTTGACATACGGCTACCTGATTGAGGTGGTACACGTTTCGCAAACATTGTTTCTGGATCTTGATGAGCGTTGTTGTAGTATAGGAATTGGTTGTTATCGTCAGCATATGTCAATTCAAAAGGCATAGCTTTCAAGAACATATCGATTTGATTAACTGTAAGGATACCATGGTCAAGTTTAACGTATGTATCACCAGATACAGCTCCTGTGATTTCTGCAACTTTTTCTACCCATTCTGGATCATCAGGGTCAACTTCTGTAATAGTTGTGGCAATTGGTTTTCCACAATCCAAATCTTCTGGTTCAATTGGTTTTGGTTTTTTCAAATTAGATACGACTCCTACGTATTTGACAAAGTTATCTAAGCAAGTTTCAAGGAATTTAACAGTTCCTTCGTTAATAATATTTCCGTTTGCATCAAAAGCTTCTTTGGCTTTTCCAAGAAGGAATTCATTACCTGGTAATGTGTAGGCATTTACTCCTGGTGCATCAAGAATTTTACGAAGGTGAACTTGAGCACGTGAAGTACCTTGGTCATAATATGAAGCACCCACGATCATAACTGGTTTGTTTTCAAATGGATGAACTTCGTATGAAAGCCATTCAAGGACTGACTTAAGTGAAGCAGAAATCGTGTGGTTGTGCTCTGGAGTAGCAATAATCACACCATCAGCTCGAGTAATTTTGTTGTAAAGAAGGCGCAACTGGAAACTTTCTTCCCATTTTTCGTCTTGGTTAAACATTGGAACTTCATCGATTTCCAAAACTTCTAGTTCAAATTTAAATTTAAACTGACGGCGGATGAACTCCAATAGTTTGCGGTTATATGATTGATCGTAGTTTGATCCAACAAGTCCAACAAATTTCATTCTTTCGATCTCCTATCTTACAAATTTTCCCAATCAAAATCTTCAGCATCTTTGCGAAGAAGTTCTTGTGCGTTACGCAATTTCTCGGTAACTTTAACAAAGATACGGAAGTCATCAAAGATGGCATCCAATTTCTTGATGACATCAAGATCTACCAAGTCACCATTTTGATCAAATGCTTGAAGAGAATGAGAAAGCAAGAATTCATCTGGAAGAACATTTGCTTTGATTTCAGGAGCATTAAGGATTTGACGAAGTTGCAATTGAGCGCGTGAAGAACCGAGTGTACCATATGAAGCACCTGTAATCATAACAGGTTTGTTCAAAAGTGGGAATACACCATATGAAATCCAAGCAAGAGCGCTCATAAGAACAGCTGGGATTGAGTGATCGTATTCAGGTGTACCGATAATAACTCCATCAGCAGCTTCGATTTTAGCAGCGATTTCCGTAGCTTCAGCTGGGATTTGTTTGTCAGCTGGTTTGTTAAATACAGGCAGATCTTTAATTTCTACCAATTCGATTTCTGCTTTGTCAGCAAAGTGTTTCTGCATATATTGAAGCAGTTGGCGGTTTGTGGAACGTTTTGAGTTTGTTCCTACAATAGCAATAAGTTTAAGCATGGGCTTTCCTTTCTCTTTTGCATTATTAATTAATTACCGTTGGATACCAGATGAACAAGCGACATGTCCATCTTTATAAATGAGAATGGCTTCGATACCATCAATATTTTCGACTTGCCACATAATAGAGGCGCTACGTTCGCCAAACAAACGAGTGGTCCATATCTCACCGTCGACTGAACGGTCAGATACAATGGTTAAACTGGCTAAATCCGTTTCAATGGGATAACCTGTCTCACTATCAAAAATGTGATGATAATCCTTGCCGTTGATTTCAAGATGCCGTTCATAAATCCCAGATGTAACCACTGATTTTCCAGTAATAGACAAGGTCATCAGGTGATTACCGCGTGGATTATTTGGATCTTGAATGCCGATTTGCCACGGACGTCCATCTTTTGATTGGTTGTTCCCAATTGTGAGGATGTTTCCTCCAAGATTGATAAGAGCAGAGGTGACGCCATTTTCTTTTAAGAAAGCTGCAACCTTATCTGCACTGTACCCCTTTGCTAAACACCCTAAGTCAATTTTCATTCCCTTTTTTTCTAGGAAAACCGTAGAATTGATTGAATCGAGTCTAATAAAATGAGGGTCTATCAATGGTAAAACAGAAGCAATCTCTTCAGGACTAGCAACCTTTGCGTCGGAAAAACCAATACGCCAGGTTTGAACCAAAGGACCGATACTGATATTGAGATGACTACCAGGCGCTAGACTATGTTCTAAACCTAAAGAAATCAATTCAAATAAATCAGGGTGAACCTTAACTGGGGCAATTCCTGCTTGATAGTTAATTTCCATCAATTCTGATTCAGTACTATTCGCATTGAAACGGAATTCAAGTTCCTTGAGCAAATCAAAAGCTTGACGGAGAAGATTATCGGCTTGTTCATGAACTAAGGAAATAGTAATCGTAGTTCCCATTAATCGCTCAGATGATGAACTGAGAGGCAAAAAATCAACTCCCTTCAAATCGATTGGAAAGAGTTTAAATCTTGAATTGATAGTATTCTAAAGATTTATATTTCATTTCCATATAAATAGAATATCATAAAGTCAACGTTTTCACAAATTATTTTTTACAAAAAGTCAAGAAATATGCTTATAAGATTTTAGAAAGTTATTCAGGAATTGAGAAATGATGAAAACAATTTTATATAAGATAATATGAGATTAGAAAAATTGCAAAAAAATATCAATTCGGTCAAAAATCTTGTAAACGTTCCCAGATAATGATATACTTGATTAGTAAATAAAAAAATAAAGGTAGGATTTATCTTATGAGTAAAATCGTAGTTGTGGGTGCTAACCACGCTGGAACTGCATGTATCAACACTATGTTGGATAATTTTGGAAACGAAAACGAAATCGTTGTATTTGACCAAAACTCAAACATTTCATTCCTTGGATGCGGAATGGCACTTTGGATTGGTGAACAAATTGACGGACCTGAAGGTTTGTTCTACTCTGACAAAGAAAAATTGGAAGCAAAAGGTGCTAAAGTTTACATGAACTCACCAGTTCTTTCAATCGACTACGACAACAAAGTTGTTACTGCAGAAGTAGAAGGTAAAGAACACAAAGAATCTTATGATAAATTGATCTTCGCTACTGGTTCAACTCCAATCTTGCCACCAATCGAAGGTGTTGAAATCGTTAAAGGTAACCGTGAGTTCAAAGCAACTCTTGAAAACGTACAATTCGTTAAATTGTACCAAAATGCTGAAGAAGTTATCAACAAACTTGCGGATAAGAGCAAACACCTTGAGCGCATCGCTGTTGTCGGTGGTGGTTACATCGGTGTTGAGCTTGCCGAAGCTTTCGAACGTCTTGGGAAAGAAGTTGTCCTTGTTGATATCGTTGACACAGTATTGAACGGATACTATGACAAAGACTTCACACAAATGATGGCTAAAAACTTGGAAGACCACAACATCCGTTTGGCACTTGGTCAAACAGTTAAAGCTATCGAAGGTGAAGGAAAAGTTGAACGCTTGATCACTGATAAAGAAACATTTGATGTGGATATGGTTGTTCTTGCAGTTGGTTTCCGTCCAAACACAGCTCTTGCTGATGGTAAGATCGAACTCTTCCGTAACGGTGCTTTCCTTGTAGACAAGAAACAAGAAACTTCAATCCCAGGTGTATACGCTGTTGGTGACTGTGCGACTGTTTATGACAACGCTCGTAAAGACACTAGCTACATTGCCCTTGCATCAAACGCTGTTCGTACTGGTATTGTAGGTGCTTACAATGCTTGTGGACATGAGCTTGAAGGAATCGGTGTTCAAGGATCAAATGGTATCTCAATCTATGGTCTTCACATGGTTTCAACTGGTTTGACACTTGAAAAAGCAAAAGCTGCAGGTTACAATGCAACTGAAACTGGCTTTAACGATCTTCAAAAACCAGAATTTATGAAACATGACAACTATGAAGTTGCAATTAAGATTGTCTTTGATAAAGATAGTCGTGAAATCCTTGGTGCTCAAATGGTATCTCGTGATTCTGCAATCTCTATGGCTATCCACATGTTCTCACTTGCTATCCAAGAACATGTAACAATCGACAAGTTGGCATTGACTGACCTATTCTTCTTGCCACACTTCAACAAACCATACAACTACATCACAATGGCTGCTCTTACAGCTGAAAAATAATTGATGATATGACAATAAAAAAAGTAACTTCAATA